>JBJEOU010000139.1:20164-23753 GCA_051880875.1 Ruminococcus sp.
CCATTTAAAAATTACAAGGGGGACAACATAAAGGACTACTGTGTTCAGGTCCTGAATCAGTCCCTTGCACAGACATATAATTCATGGAATCTTGTTGATGTCAGCCTTTACGGCGGCATTATAGATAATATATTACTAAAAGGCCTTGGTGAAAAGCAAAAGGCAGTATTATTTTCGGAGGAAAAGAGAAATGGTAAGTAATCCTTATGAAGTTTTGGGTGTACCTGAAAATGCAACTGACGAACAGGTAAAGGCTGCATACAGAGCCCTAGCAAAGAAGTATCACCCGGATAACTATGCTGATTCCCCCCTAAAGGATGTAGCAGACGAAAAAATGAAAGAAATCAACGAAGCATACGATATGATTCTTGATATGAGGAAGAACGGAAATGCAGGCGCAGGCGCTTCAAACGGCGGATATTCACGCACAGGCTCATCATCCGACCCTGTTTTCCAGAGAGTCCGTTCACTTATTATGGCTAACAACATCGCCGAGGCTGAGCAGATTCTGGACTCTGTGTCAGAAGGTCAGAAAACTGCCGAGTGGTACTTCCTCAAGGGTATGTGTGCCTCACGAAAGGGCTGGAGCGAACAGGCTTTTCAGTTCATTCAAAGGGCTGTGCAGATGGACCCCACAAACCCCGAGTACAATGCGGCTTATAACAATATGATGCGCAATCGCCAGTACGGAGCAGGAGCCGGCTATAACCAGCCGAACCAGCAGTACGGCTGTAGCTGTTGTGATATATGTGCCGGTATGATGTGCGCAGATATGTGTTGTAATTGCTGTGGTCACGGTTGCTGATGAAAAGGGGTAATGCAATCAAGGTTGCTGTTGGCGGAGTTTTCTCCGCAATGGCGCTGGTTTTAATGATGTTAACAGGTGTGTTTCCCTTTGGAACATACGCATTTCCTGTTATTGCAGGAATTATGCTTATTGTAATATACCTTGAATTCGGTTTCAGATGGTCAATGCTTGTCTATGGTGTAATTTCCATTATGTCTTTGCTTTTTGTTGCAGATAAAGAGGCGGCGCTGTTTTTCCTCTTACTTTTTGGATATTACCCCGTTGTGAAAAGCTTTATCGAAAGAATGAAAAGCAGAATTGTACAGTATATAATCAAGCTTGCCATTTTCAATGCCGCCGCTGTGTCGGTATATTTTCTGATGCTGTTTGTCTTTGGAATGCCTGCCGATTCCTTTGAGCTTTTCGGTGTTAATATTCCCCTGATATTCCTGATTGTAGGCAACTTTGTCTTTTTGATTTACGACCTTGCAATCAACGTTTGTGTGGCACAGTATCTCCAGAAGTACAGAAAAATCTTTTTCAAATAATACGGTGATTCTTATGAGTTTAAAAGTATCAATCATACGGTTATTGTCCCTGATTATGACCTTAATTATAATGCTTTCATCCGCTTTGGTTGCAGTAGATTCCTCTTCGGTTTCTGCGGCTGAGCTGACGGATGAACAGGAGATTGCCCCAACCGGCGCCAATGTTTCGGTGGAGTCTACCTCCTTCAGCAATAATTACAAGGTGAATGCAAACCGAAATTTTAATATGCGAAAGGGTGCAGGCTCATCCTACAGCGTTATCAAAACAATAAAAAGCGGTACTGCACTTTACATAACCCAAAGCAGTAGGGGCTACTGGGTAAAGGCAAAGGACAGCACAGGCACAGAGGGATATGTCCCCACCAAGTGTATCAACAAAGCCTCAGGCTCCTCCATCCTTATGAGGAGCACTACTCTTGACGATGTAAACCTGAGGAGCGGTGCCGGAACAAGCTATTCTGTTCTGACCACAATTCCAAAGGGTACAACGGTGAGTGCTGTGGACAACAGCAATCTTAATTGGTTCAAGGTTACCTACAGCGGAAAGACAGGCTACATATCAAACTCATATGCCTATATGATGTTTTCAATTCCGTCAACGGTTTCTACCACTGCATCCGGACCCTTAAGTCTGAAATACTCCTCAGTAAGGATGTACAAGGATTGTTATTTCCAGATTCCTGCAACCAATACAACCAAGGAGGCTATAAAATGGTCATCCTCCAACACAAGCGTTGCGTCAATAACCTCAGACGGAATAATTAACGGCAAAAAGGCAGGAACTACCACCATCAAGGCTAAAATAAGCTCCAAGACAGTTTCCTGTACACTAAAGGTTGCCAATATGTCCGGCAGTGTAAATATATCCAACAAAACCTATACCGCAAACAGAGCCAAGACAATTTACCTTACTTCCTCCACCTCAGGAGTTAAGTGGTCAAGCTCAGACACCAGCGTTGCAACGGTAAAGGATGGTCTTGTTCTCTGCAAAAAGGCAGGAAAGGCGGTAATCTACGCCAAAACCTCAACAGGCTGGGCAACCTGTCTTGTAACGGTAAAGGGCAGAGAGGCGGTGCGTTTTACATATGCAAATCCAAATTCCGCACCTAAAAACAGCACCGTTACTTTCGTCGCCATTACGGACAAGCTTAGGACAGGAGTTAAGTTTGTAATCACTACAGGCAGTAAAAAATATACAGTAGTTGCATCCTCAAAAACAGCCAAGGGTGACACCTATGTGTGGAAAGGAAGCAAAAAGCTTACCGTTTCCGGCAAATATTCAGTTGTTGCCTACTCAAAATATAACGGCAAGTGGTTGAAGAGCAACGGAAGCTATGGCAAGGCGTTTGTAACCAAGGTTGACAGCAATACGACCACCTCCTGTGAGGAACGTCACGCCAGCAACAACATTATCAACTTTATAGCAAATTACGAGGGATTCCTTTCAAATGCAATCTACGACCCACTCACAAACTTCCCTTGCCTGACAGTTGGTTACGGCAGAGTAATTTATGCAGGGGAAACCTTCTATAACGGAATGACCAGCGATGAAGCCATGGCATACCTTGTTGATTCGGTGGAAACAGACGGATATGTTTCCAAGACAAACAGGTTCCTCCTTGACAACAAAATAAAATTCAATCAGCGTCAGTTTGATGCTATTGTAAGCCTTGTGTATAACTGCGGAACAGGCATCCTCACCAACGACAACGACATCAGAAACCTGTTCTTCAACACATATCCTTCATCGGGAACAAATCTGACAAAGGGCAAGGTTATTGCAAAATGTGCCTTGCGAAAGGGAGCCGGCTCCTCATACGCAGTAATTAAGAATCTAAGCAAAAATGCAAGTGTCACCCTGCTTTCAGCAAAGCTTTACAACAATTCCTGGTACAAGGTTAAGGATTCCTCAGGTAACACAGGGTATATCTCCTATAAGGCGCTGACGATAACCTCCTTCGCCTCTGCCGGCACAAGGGACTTAAGCAACACCATAAAACAGGATTTCATAGACAACATATTCTGCTACCACCACGCAGGTGGAGTGTGCTATCCGGGACTTTTATACCGAAGGATAGACGAGTGCGAAATTTTCTATAACGGCGACTATACTCGTGACGGAGAAAAGAACAAGTATAACTTTGACTACAATTGTGTGTCATATAATCCGTCCTTTGGATGTTAAACAGGAGGAAGAAGAAATGGAGAAAAAGATAGGATTTATCGGTGCAGGTAATATGGCAACAGCCATTAT
>JBJEOU010000139.1:23853-27066 GCA_051880875.1 Ruminococcus sp.
GTTATGCCCAATACCCCCTTGCTTCTGGGAAAGGGAGCAACCGCCCTGTGTCCGTCACAGAATATAAGCAAAGAGGATTTTGAAATAGTCAAGGATATGTTCGCCCTGAACGGTACAGTTGAAGTTTTCGGCGAGGAGCATATGAATGAGATTATCGCTGTTAACGGAAGCAGTCCCGCATATATTTACCTATTTGCAAAAGCAATGGCAGACTATGCACAGGAATGTGGCATTCCCTACGAAAGCGCCCTTAACCTTGTTGTGGCAACCCTTGAGGGAAGTGCCGCAATGCTCAGGGACAGCGGCGACAGTCCCGATACATTAATCAAGAAGGTTTCTTCTCCTGGAGGAACAACAATAGCAGCACTTGACACCCTTGAGGAGTACAAGTTCTACGATGCAGTCAAATCTGCAATGGCTTCCTGCACACGCAGGGCAGAGGAGTTAGGCAAGTAATCATATTTTTGTGACGCCCTTCATATTATCTCTTATAAGGACAACCTTGTGGAGGTAAATATGAAAGGAATAGTTTTAAAAGTTAAGTCACCAAAAAGCTTTTACAGCAGAAAGAAGGATATTGCCTACTTTTTCAAGAGGTACGGTCTGTTCACAATGTTTTTGCTTTCAATTCTCATCGGCTTTGCTGTGGGAATTTACGCAGGAACTCACAACGGCGAGGGTTTCCGAAAGTCCTTTGACTTTCTGTTCCCGACAGACTTTGAAGGCAGAAAACAGCTGGACTTCATCGGACTTTTTAGTAGTAATTTTGCGCCTATGTTCCTGTTTTTTATCACTGTATTTTTCCTTGCATTCTGCCCATGGGGCAATGCAGTAACACCCATTGTAACAGCTTTCAGAGGATTTGGAGCAGGACTTACCCTGACACAGCTTTGCTGTCAAAGCGGAGGCAAAGGCTTTGCCTTCTTTATGCTGGCTGTTGTTCCCGGATTTTTCATCCTGTCTGCCGCCGTTTCCTTTCAAGGGGAGCAGACATTCACCTTTTCTTCTCAGGTATTTAAGGTGATAATTAAAAGACAAAACATAGTTCTGGATATAAAAGGCTTTGTTATGCGTTCGGGTACATATCTTTTTTTGGCTATGCTTTCAGCCTTAGTAGATACCGTGCTGTTCTTCGCCTTATGTCCCGGCTTTAATATATAATATTTTGTGCTAATCCTATGATAATAGATTAGTTCATTCAGATAAGGAATTTATATGGCAACGGAAAGAAAAAAATTTACATTTGAAAATTTAGTTTCAATTTATTTCAGAAAATTTTATAAAATAATATTTACAAATCTCCTTTTTGCTGTCCCCACAGCGGCTGTGGGATGTATTTTGTATTTTCTCACAAAGCCCTTGGGTCAGATTCCCTCATTGATAATTACAATGCTCACGGTGGTAATCTGCTACCCTCTGTATGCCGGTGTGACCCTTGTTGCCAGAAATTTAGGCAGGGGCGAGGATGTCAAGGTGCTGGAGTGCTTCTTAGGTGGCATTGCAGACAACTACAAAAAGTTTTTGGTGCACAGCATATTTCTGTACTTCATTTTAACAATAGGCATTTTCTCCTTTACATTCTACAGTCGCATGGCTGTGGCTCTGGGAGGAATTATGTATGTCCTCCTTGTGACAATGATTCTCATAGCCATATGGCTTATGTTTATGTTTTACTATGTTCCCCTGATGACAGTCACCTTTGATTTGTCGCTAAAGCACATCTACAAGAACAGCGCTTTGATGGCGCTGGGAGAGCTAAAGGTGAACTTTGTAACTTTCTTTGCAGTTTTAATCCTCTCGGCAATATGTGCCACACCGCTGGTATTCACCGGAGGAAACGCAGTTGCAGTTGTCGTTATCACAGGAATTATTGTCCTTGGAATTTATCCCACTTCCTATGCATTTGTAACCAGCTTTTTCATCCAGGACACAATGATGATGATGGTTACAGGCAGGGGAGAAGAGGTTCACGATATTAAAAGCACAGAGGAAAAGCTTGCAAAGCTTCGCAACGAAACAAAGGACGACCTTGCAGATATTGACATAGAAAAGGTAAAGAACAGCCGTGAGGAATACATATTCCACAACGGAAAAATGATAAAAAGGGATACAATACTGGAAATGATAAAAGAAAAGGAGAATGAAAATGAGTGATAACAGAAAGCCACCCTATGACGACGACAAAACCAGAGTTTTTAACTTAAACGACGACGAAAAAACAAAGTCCTTCAAACTGAATGATGAGGGACTTCACGACAACGAAAGGGATTTTTTCAGCGACGACCCCATCGAGGATATTAATACATTTGCAACTAAAAAGATAGATTTAGGTGACAAGGCGATGTACAACGATGATTTTGAAACACCTGCGCAGTCCGATAAACAGGGAGTTTCTGTATATAACGACGACTTTGACAGCTTTAAGGAAAATTCAGAAAGAACTGAAACCCACAGGGATAAAAAGCCTGTCAGCCACAAAAAGCCTCCTAAAAAGAGCAAAAAGCCTGTTGTAATAGGTGTTGTCTGTGTAGCTGTGGCAATCCTTATTGTTGTTGTCATTCTTCTGGTAAAGGGATGTTCAGACAGCGCTTCTCCTGTTGATACATCTTCAACCGAGTCCTCTTCCCAGACAACAGCTTATACTTCTGAAAATGCAACATATGCCGAAGACACTACCTATATAGAAACAACTGCTGAAGAAACCACAGAACCTACCACAGAAGAAACAACTGAGGAGGAAACCACTCTTCCTCCAATCACAGAAAAGCCTACAATAGCAAATATGTTTGACGCATCCTTTGCACCTTACAAGTGTATAACACCTGAGGGCGAGGTTGTGTCTGACGACTTTAATTCAGTATTAGGTGGTGACGCATCTGTTTCCTTTACAAGTGACGGCTCATATACCCTCGCTGTGGGAAGCATAGCAAATTCATCAGGCTCCTATACAGTTGACGGAAACTATTTAGGTCTTGACGGATATTCCGGAACTGTGAACTTTGATGACGCAGGCAACCCTGTTGCAGTTATCATCAGCGTGGACGGCTATCAGGTTTATTTCAATTAATGAAAAGTTTATACAGTTGATTATAGCAAAACAAGCAATCCCTTAGGATTTCTTGTTTTTTGCCTATGAAATACCCCCCAATGCAGAAAAACTGACCCGACCCCCAAAAGTTAGACCTAAAAACTAACTTTTGGAGGTCGGTATTA
>JBJEOU010000140.1:0-5880 GCA_051880875.1 Ruminococcus sp.
AAAGTTTGAGTCAGAACATATAACCGCACTATCCTCTAAAGACAAAGAGAGATAAGGAGAACACTTTTTCCCTCCTTCCACCGCAAGCGGTCCCCCTCCCCCGTCTGGTGGAGGCTGTCTTATAATTTTCATAATCAAAAAAGGACGCATCAGTTTCCTGACGCATCCTGTTTCATTTCGTATAAGTAGTGCAGACATTCCTCAAAGCGAAGTCCGTACCACTGTGAATCCTTGTCATTATATGTGTGTTCAATACAAAGCTGGGTGAACCTTGTGGCATTCCTTGCACTATCCTCAATGCTTAGTCCAAGTGTGAAAAATCCCGAAAATGCACTTGCAAAGGCGTCCCCTGTTCCGTGGAACTGACGGTCAATCAGTGGACTTTTTGAAGAAAGGCGGTATTTTCCATCTTCTTCACCAATATAGACGGAAATATCCTCCCCCCCTTTTACACCCGTCACAACAGACTTTTTGCTTATTTTGGAAAGTTCCTCCATAATCCTTTTCAGGTGTTCACTTCCCATATTTTGTGAAATATATGGTGTGTTTGTCAGCAGGCAAGCCTCCGTAAGGTTTGGCAGAATGATGTCCGACTTCCTGCAAAGCCTTGCAATGGCTGAGGGGTAGTCCTTACCAAAACCGCTGTACAGCTTTCCGTTGTCACCCATAACAGGGTCGGTGATTACTATGCTTTCGGGGTGGTTGTCTATAAATTTTGACACAATGTCCACCTGATTTTTACTTCCCAAGTACCCTGTGTAAATGCAGTCAAACCTTTCACCCATACTGTCAAAGTGGTTGAGGATTTTCTTCATTTCCGAACTCTGGTCTGAAAAGGTGTAGCCTTTAAAAACCGTGTGAGCAGACAGAAGGGCAGTAGGTAAAACTACTGCCTCAATTCCCAAACTTGATATTACAGGCAAAGCTACCGTAAGGGAGCATTTGCCCATTGATGATATGTCGTTAATGCAAAGGATTCTCTTCTGTTTCATATCTCTTAGTTTGTTGCAACAAGTCTGTTCTTGATTTTAGCCTTGTCAAATGCAAAGCCGATTACTACAAACAGAACACCGCTTGAAACTGCCTGCAAAAGGTTTGGTAGCATTGATGCATATGCGGCTGTACCATAGTAGAAAATCTCAAATGCAAAGTAGCCGAATACGGTAATGCCACAGCAGATTACTGTTGCAATGATGTTTCTTACGTTAATAACATTTTCCTTTTTGCTTGTAAAGCAAAGTGCAAGCAAAGCCTTGATGATTAGTGTTACAGGCACATAAACAAAGTAACCGCCCACAAGGTCAGACAAAGCTCCGCCGATACCAGCGGCAGCCATAGCATAAGGTGTTGGCAGAAAAGCCGCAGCAAGGTAGATTGCGGCGTCGCCAAGGTGAACATATCCTATTCCTGTGGGAACGCTTACAAACTTTGTAAGTACAAATATCAGCGCCGCAAAAAGAGCGGCAAACACAAGGTTCAGTATATTTTTGTTAGTTTTCATTTTACCCTCCAAAATCTTATGTTAATTGTTTTGATTGCTTTTTATCATATCAATAAAGTATTGGTGAACAGACAAATCTTCGTTTAATTCCGGATGAAAGGCGGTTACCAGCTGATTTCCGCTTTTGGCGGCAACCGCCTTTCCGTCAACAGTTGCAAGTATTTCTACATCATCCTGACAGTCCACAATGTATGGAGCTCTGATAAATGTCATAGGGATTTTGCCGATGCCCTTAAATTCCTCCTCAGTGTAGAAACTTCCAAGCTGTCTGCCGTATGCATTCCTTCTTGAAGTAATATTCATTGTTCCCAAATATCTGTTGTCGTCATTCTCGATTTTGTCAGAAAGGAGAATCAGTCCTGCACAGGTGCCGAAAACAGGCATACCCTGACGGATTTTTTCCTTAATAGGCTCCAGCATACCAAGGTCGTTAAGGAGCTTGCCCTGAACGGTGCTTTCTCCGCCGGGGATAATCAGTCCGTCAAAGGAATTTTCCAAATCACTCTTCTGTCTGATTTGAAATGAGTCGGCACCAAGGCTTTTCAGTATCTGCTGATGCTCTGCAAATGCACCCTGTACTGCAAGTACGCCGATTTTCATTTTACTTTCCTCTTTCAGCCATAAGGATTTCGATTTCCTGCTCGTTGATGCCAACCATTGCTTCGCCCAAATCCTCGGAAAGCTCAGCAATCAGCTTTGCGTCTGTGTAGTTTGTAACAGCCTGTACAATAGCAGAGGCTCTCTTAACAGGGTTGCCTGACTTAAAGATACCTGAGCCTACAAACACACCCTCAGCACCAAGCTGCATCATAAGGGAAGCGTCAGCAGGTGTTGCAACACCGCCTGCCGCAAAGTTAACAACAGGGAGCTTGCCGTTTTCGTGTACATATTTTACAAGGTCATAAGGAACTTGTAGCTGTTTAGCAGCCTCAAAAAGCTCATCCTCTGCCATTGATTTAATTCTGCGGATTTCTGACTGCATCATACGCATATGCTTAACAGCCTGCACAACGTCGCCTGTGCCCGGCTCGCCCTTTGTTCTAATCATAGAGGCGCCCTCGTTAATTCTTCTGAGAGCCTCACCTAAGTCCTTAGCACCGCAAACAAATGGAACGTCGAACTTTGTCTTGTCAATGTGATATACATCATCGGCAGGGGAGAGAACTTCGCTTTCGTCAATGTAGTCAATCTCGATAGCCTGAAGAATCTGTGCCTCTGCAAAATGACCGATACGGCACTTTGCCATAACAGGGATAGAAACAGCCTGCTGAATACCCTTAATCATCTTAGGGTCGCTCATTCTGGAAACACCACCGGCTGCACGGATGTCGGCAGGGATTCTCTCGAGAGCCATAACAGCGCAAGCCCCTGCCTCCTCTGCAATTCTTGCCTGCTCAGGAGTGGTAACATCCATAATTACTCCGCCCTTAAGCATCTGGGCAAGGTTCTTGTTTAATTCGTATCTTTCGTTACTCATAATTGTTCTCCTTTTCTGTTTTAATTAATCTAAGGGAACACTGAATAAATCATTTGCAAAGATTAGGATTCCTCGTAACCATAAAATGACACACCCTCCCTGTCATTCTGAGGGAGCAAAGCTCACCCTCCCTGTCATTCTGAGGGAGCAAAGCGACCGAAGAATCTTAAAGAACGGCAGTAGTGTTTGCACCGACACCAACATGTCATATGGAAGTATGATTTCCTTAACAAGATGAGTGGTAGAGGAAGGGGATTCCTCGACAAGCTCGGAATGACAGCGTGGTGGCTCAAAATGATTCTCATATGTCAGTTTTCTCTGTTCAGAAGGAGTCTTGTATTGAGTTATGATTTGCTCAATGTTTCCTTAATGTATTGATTTTCTGATGAAATCAATTATAATAGAAATTGGTGTTATTAAAATAACCAATATAATCATAAAAAATAATACCAGTTGGAGAATTTTATGCTTACTTATGATATGGAAAAAAGGGGAAAGACCCCTGCCTACCGATATATTTACCACGAAATAAAGAATGATATACTGTCGGGGGAGCTGTCCCCCAACGAAAAACTACCCTCAAAGCGCAGTCTTGCCACCCACCTTGGCATAAGCGTAGTTACTGTTATGAGCGCCTATGAGCTTTTGGTGTCGGAGGGGTATGTATACACAAAGCCACAAAGCGGATATTATGTTGTGCCTATAAAAGCACAAAAGCAGTCCTTTCACAGGGAAACCGCACTTCCCACAAAGGAAAAATCCCCCGACTTTGATTTCAGCGGAAACAGCGTCAGCAGTAGCGCCTTTCCATTTTCCGTTTGGAGTCGTCTTATGAGAAGGGTGCTACTTGATTACGAGGGAGAACTCCTTGCGCCCATACCCTACAACGGTGCATTGGTTTTGCGTGAGGCTGTGTGCAAATATCTGTACCACCACAGCGGTATGAGCGTTGACCCAAGGCAGATTATAGTAGGTGCAGGTACGGAGTACCTCTATTCCCTTATTATTCAGCTTGTGGGCAAGGATAAGGTGTACGCCGTGGAAAACCCAGGCTACAACAAAATCTCCAAAATATACGGTATGAACGGGGTTAAAACAGAATATATAAATGTGGACAGCAAGGGACTGAGCGTTGATGAGCTTATGAAGAGCAAGGCATCTGTTGTGCATATCAGCCCAAGCCACCACTACCCCACAGGAATTGTAATGCCTGTTGACAGGCGAAACGAAATTTTAAACTGGGCGGATGAAAAGGGTGGTTACATCATTGAGGACGACTACGACAGCGAGTTTGGAAGCATAAAGGCGATGAACACCCTGTTTGGCACAGACAAAAACGAAAGGGTGCTGTACCTTAACACCTTTAGCAAAACCATTGCCCCCTCAATGAGAATAAGCTACCTTATTCTGCCACCTCACCTTTTGGAGAAGTACCGAAAAAAGCTGAATTTCCTGTCCTGCACAGTGCCCAGCTTTGAACAGTACACCCTTGCCTCATTTATTAACGAGGGTTACTTTGAACGGCATATTGCAAGGATGAAAAAGCAGTATTCCCTGCTGAAAAAAGAGGTTATGGAAATCCTTGACCAAAGTACAATCAGGGACAAAATCAGCCTTGTGGAAAATATGTCGGGACTTCACTTTCTGATGAAAATTGACACAGCAAAAAGCGATATAGAAATCATTGACAGCCTTAAGAAAAGGGGGATAGGGGGAAAATTCCTCAGCCAGTATTACCAAAAGGGTGAGCAAATCCCCCAGCACTATATGATAGTGAATTACTCCGGCTTTGATGAGTCAGACCTGCCCGATGCGCTGAAAATTCTTGGGGAAGTGATATAGCTTTAGTGTTTCCTTAGTACCAGTTATCAATGTTGGAATCCCTTTCATACTCGTCAATGTCGTAGGAAGTACCTCCCTGGTAGCTTTGAAAGCCTTTTTTCCCTGAACCGAATATGTAGTTTGAACATTCCTCTTGATTTGTGTAGTTCCCCTCCAGAATTTTAACCATATTATGTGGTTTTAAAATCCAGTCAAAGCTACACCCTGTCCACTTTCCACTCCGCCCCGATAAAAAGTCGGACTCCTCCACCGCCTTAAAAAATTCCTCAAAGGTTTTGCCGTACTCCTTAAGCTTTTCTTCACCGCAGTCAATCAGCCTTTTCCGTTCAGGAGTAATCTCCTGTGGCTTGGGCAAGGATTTACAGATTTCTGAAAACAATTCAAGAGTGAGAGAATAAAAATCGGCTTTGCCGGTTTTTTCTTTACTCTTCTCTCCTTTACTTTCCTTTACTTTACTTTTCTTTTCTTTACTTTCCTTTGTGGAGTTAATCCCGGATTTATCGGGGTTAATCTGGGATAAATCGGGGTTAATCCGGGATTTATCCTTTTTTGGCGCAAAAATGACACTACCTATGGTTTCTTCTTCATCAAGAATCCATAAGTCTGTGTTTACCGCAAAAGGTTTCTTTCGTGACTTTACAGCCTCCTGAAACCTTCTTTGTACGGCTTTGCTTGTTATGTAGGTGTCCGAGTTAACAGGTATTTCAGTGAGCAGTGACCGGTTAAATAGGAATTGCATAACAATAGAAACTACATTTTCCTTTAGATTTAAATCCTCTTGGATGATGTATTTGTAATCCTCATCCAATTTAATGTAGTAGCCGTTTTTGTAAATTTCGCACAGCAGATACAAATAGATTAATACTCCGTCAGAGCCGAATCTTGCCCTGAGAATTTTTATCTTTTTGTCTGCGAAAAAATCAACATCCATAGGAAAGTAATCAAGTCCGTTTTTGATAGGTCTTGCCATTACTACTCTCCTTTTTTGTAAAAACATTTACACATATTATTGTAGAGAATAATTTTTTCCTCTGCAATGCAATTATTGCATTGACAGGGG
>JBJEOU010000141.1:0-26567 GCA_051880875.1 Ruminococcus sp.
GAGCCGGGACCGTTGTTGACAGCCAAGGCGTCTATGTCATCAAGGGAAAGTTCGTTGCGTGTCAGGATTTCATCAATCATAGGAAGTATTGTTTCGCTGTGGGTTAGTCCCTTATCAAGAAACAGCTCATCAACAACCCTGTCATCCTCACAAATACCCACAGATGAAGTTTTTGCCGAGGTATCTATACCAAGAATTTTCATTAAAGTTCAATTCCTTCAATACTAATTATTCGTTCGTTTTCACTTTCTCCCTGACAGATTTCTATGCGGATATAGTCGTCAGGCAAAGCGTTTTCTATATTTTCGCTCCATTCAATTATCAGAACGCCTGTATCAATATAATCAAAAAATCCTGTACTGTAAAGGTCGTCATAAGTGTTAATACGGTACATATCAAAGTGGTAAACAGTATATTTTGCATCATACTGATTTACAAGAGAAAAGGTTGGACTTTGGACACCGTCATTAAAGCCAAGACCCTTGCAGACACCTCGGGTAAAGGCAGTTTTGCCCATACCCAAGCCACCAAAAAATGCGATAACTTCCTTGCCCTTTAGCTTAGAGGCAAGGTTCATTGCAATGCGTTCTGTTTCCTCAACGGAATGAGAAGTATATTTCATCAGAACAGACCGCTTATCTTGCTGTTTTCGTCAACATCAATACGGTTTGCCGCGGGCTGTTTTGGAAGTCCGGGCATTGTCATAATGTCACCTGTGTAAACAACTACAAATCCTGCACCGTTTGAAAGTCTTACATCCCTTACTGTGATGTTAAAGCCCTTTGGTGCACCTAAAAGTGTTGGGTCGTCAGAAAGTGAATACTGTGTTTTAGCCACACAGACAGGGAGTTTATCTCCCCCAAGGGCGACAACATCCGCCAAAGCTTTCTCAGCCTTTGTAGTAAAGTTAACACCGTCAGCACCGTAAATTTCTGTTGCGATTTTGTTTATCTTCTCTTTTATTGTAAGATTATCGTCATAAAGGAGCTTAAAGTCAGACGGCTTTTCGCAAGCCTCAACGACCTTCTTTGCAAGGTCTGTTCCGCCGTCACCACCGTTGCAGAATACATCTGAAAGGGCAAACTCTGCACCCATCTCGTGGCAGTAGTTTTCGATATATTCAAGTTCATCCTGTGAATCTGTGTAAAATCTGTTGATTGCAACAACAACAGGAACTCCGTACTTACGCATATTGCTGATGTGAACACCAAGGTTTACAATACCCTTTTTAAGTGCATCAAGATTTGGCTCGCTTACCTCTGCCTTTGGCACACCGCCGTTATATTTTAATGCTCGACAGGTTGCAACAACAACAATGCAGGATGGTGCAATACCGGCAAAGCGGCACTTAATGTCAAGGAACTTTTCTGCTCCAAGGTCAGAACCAAAGCCTGCCTCTGTGATGCAGTAGTCAGCAAGTTTTAGTGCAAGCTTAGTTGCTCTGATGGAGTTACAGCCATGGGCAATATTTGCGAAAGGTCCGCCGTGCATAATTGCAGGAGTACCCTCAAGGGTTTGTACAAGGTTCGGCTTGATTGCATCCTTCAAAAGAGCAGTCATGGCACCGTCTGCCTGTAAATCTCTTGCATACACAGGAGCACCGTCATATGAGTAAGCAACAAGGATATTTCCAAGTCTTTTCTTAAGGTCAACAATATCACTTGCAAGACAGAGTATTGCCATTACCTCTGATGCAACAGTAATGATGAAGCCATCCTCACGGGGAACGCCGTTAATTTTACCACCAAGACCTACTACAACATTTCTTAATGCTCTGTCGTTCATATCAAGGCATCTCTTTATGAGAATTCTTCTTGGGTCAATACCAAGCTGGTTACCCTGCTGCATATGGTTGTCCAGCATTGCGCACAAAAGGTTATTTGCAGATGTTATGGCGTGCATATCACCTGTGAAATGAAGGTTGATGTCCTCCATTGGCAGAACCTGTGCATATCCGCCGCCGGCTGCACCTCCCTTGATTCCGAAAACCGGTCCTAAAGAGGGTTCTCTCAGGGCGATAATTGCCTTTTTTCCAATCTTAGCCATAGCTTCCCCAAGTCCTGCGGAGGTGGTTGTTTTGCCCTCACCGGCAGGGGTCGGATTAATTGCTGTAACAAGAATAAGCTTACCGTCCTTGTTATTTTCAAGCCTGTTTGCAAGGTCGTCAGAAAGCTTTGCCTTGTATCTTCCGTAAGGCTCAAGTTCTTCTTCTTTTATTCCCAAATCGGCGGCTACATCCTTAATCAGTCTGAGTTCAGCCTGCTGTGCAATTTCAATATCAGTTAGCATAATATACTCCCCCTTGTACTATATATTTGAATTATAGCAAAAACATATTGGAATGAATTGCTGTTAAAGAATTATAAGTCATATTTCAATAAAATCTTGATATTAGTTAAGGTTTTTATTATAATAGTTAGGAAAGGTGGTGGCTATATATTAAAAATTTAGTACACACGGTTCGTGACTACATCAAAAACACGGATAAAATCCTATGGTTACTGACCCTTGCCGCCACAGCGTACAGCTTTGTGCTTATTTACAGTATGCAGCGTTCAACAGGGAGCAACTATTTGAAATCTCAGTTCTTTGCCGTAATGATTGGCATAGTGGGTGCGATTTTATTTTCCATTGTTGATTACACGAATATGATACGGTTCTGGTATGTTTCTGCCATTGTAGGTGTTTTGCTTGCAACTTCCGTATTTTTATTCGGTATTACTGTTGAGGGTACCGACGACACCGCATGGATTAGTCTTCCCGGCGGAATTACTTTTCAGCCGTCGGAGCTGATTAAGATTTGCTTTATTTTAACTTTCTCAAAGCATTTAAGCTACTTATCGGAAAAGAACCTTATACACAGCGCTAAGGGTGTCATTTTCTTGCTTATTCACGCCTTAATTCCTGTTGCAATTATCCACGTTCAGGGTGACGACGGCTCTGCATTAATCTTTTTGATGATGTTTGCGGTGATGTCCTTTACTGCCGGCGTTCAAATCAGATATTTTGTGGGGGCAATATGTGCCTGCCTTGCTTGTATCCCTGTTATCTGGAATTTTGTTATGAATGATGAGCACCGAAACAGGATTATTGCACTTTTCGATTTGGACGGAAACGCACTCTCTGACTACGGATGGCAACAGTATCAGGGCAAGGTTTCCATTGCGTCCGGCGGAGTGTTCGGCTCAGGACTTGGACAGGGTACTCGTGTTCAGAACAATATCGTTCCTGAACAACAAAACGACTTTATCTTTACTGTTGCCGGTGAAGAGCTGGGATTCGTAGGTTGCCTTGTTCTTATACTTATTCTTATTCTTTTGATGGTTAAGATTATTTTGGTTGCCCAGAATACAAACGATGTTGCAGGTGCAAGCATTTGTTACGGTTTGTTTGGTATGCTTTCAACCCAAACCCTGATTAACCTGGGAATGGTGCTTGGATTCTTACCTGTTATCGGAATTACACTTCCATTCTTCTCACAGGGCGGTACTTCGGCAATGTCAATGTTCTTTGGTGTAGGACTTGTGCAAAGCGTATATCTCCACAACAAGCTTGATATTGACGACCGATTATCCTTTGCATACAAGGAACTTTTGAAAGATTAAGACAAAATTAAAACTCGCATCAGATGATGCGAGTTTTTCTATTAGTACAAATATTGAATTCTTGTAAGAGGAAGAACAACAAACTGTGCCTTTCCTATAATGTTATCTTCGTCAATAAGTCCGATTTCGGAATATCTGCTGTCTAGGGAATCAAGACGGTTATCCCCCATTACAAACACCTTGCCCTCAGGAATAACCTCTGGTATCTCGGTGTTGCCCTCTTTTAACTCTGAGCTCACATATGGCTCATCAAGGAGAGTTCCGTCAACATAAACCCTCTCGTTTTCAAAGTCAATTTTAAGGGTCTGACCCTCGGTGGCGATAACACGCTTGATGATAGGCTTGTCGTACTCTTCAGCATGGCTTATTACAACAATGTCGTTGTTCTCAGGCTCATACATAAAGTTGGTGACAATCACCTTATCTCCGTCAAGGAGTGTATTCATCATTGAACGGCCGTCAACATTTACTATTCTAAAGAAAAATGTGAGCAGAATAATAATTACAACAACTGCAATTATTACGGAATGTACAAGGTAATACACTATTCCCACAGAGGGGGAATTATTTACCACGATATAATCCTTTTCTTCTTTATTGTCAACAGTTTCATCAGCAGTCTGCAAATCAGCAGAGCTTTCCTCTATTCTATTGTTTTCTTTCTCGTTATCGGTCAAATTATTCACCGCCTTGCACAGGAATTGAAATACTAATATAAATATCCGATTTTATTTAATGGCAAAATTCTAAACTGAGCCTTTCCGATAATATCTTTAACATCAATAAGACCAACCTGGTTATATCGGCTGTCATTGGAAATCGCCCTGTTGTCGCCCATTACAAAAACCTTACCCTCAGGGATAATTTCGGGTATCTTAGCATCTCCCCTGACAATTTCAGAAGAAATGTAAGGCTCGTCAATCAGCTTGCCGTCAACATAAACTTCCTGCTTGTCAAAGTCAATTTTCAGAGTTTGACCCTCGGTAGCTATGACACGTTTAACGATTGGCTCATCAAGGTGCTGACCGTGGCTTATTACAACAATATCGCCGTCAGCAGGAGTGTACATAAAGCTTGTAACAATGAGTTTTTCGTTATCAATAAGGGTATTCTTCATAGAGTCCCCGTCAACATTGACAATCCTAAAGAAATAAGTCAGGACAAAGAGCATTATAACCATAATTGTAACAATAGATTTTGTCCAGTCAAAAACCCAGTTACCGCCATAACCTGTTTTGATAATATATTTATTATTCTGATAATTTTTATCCATTATATTTCGATTCCGTCCGTAAAAATAAAGTAAAAAAGGGACATAAAGTCCCCTTTAATTACTTTTTGATTTGTTCTTTTACCTTAGCAGCCTTACCAACTCTGTCTCTGAGGTAATACAGCTTGCTTCTGCGTACCTTACCGTATCTAACAACCTTGACATCAACCACATTTGGTGAATGTACAGGGAATACTCTTTCGATACCAACACCGTAAGAAACTCTTCTTACTGTGAATGTTTCGGAAACTCCGCTTCCCTTCTTTGCGATAACAGTACCCTCAAACATCTGGATACGCTCTCTTTCGCCTTCACGAATGTTAACTGATACCTTAACAGTATCACCAACATTAAACTCTGGGAAAGATTCCTTCATTGATGTTTGTGCAATAAGTTTTAGTGCGTCCATTTATTTTCCTCCTAATAATTCAGACATTCGTACACAATAAGGCAGAGGAATGTCAGCTTCAAACTTTCGGTCATAGACCTTAATTTGACCCCTATCAGTTTCCTGACAGACTCCAAACGCTTGTATATAATAACACAATATAAACATAAATGCAAGAGTTTTTTCCTATTATGAAAAATAATTTAATTATTTTTTCTAGGGAAACACTGATTAAATCATTTGCACAGATTGTGCAGTCAGATTTTTTGTCGGTTAGTTCAAAAAACCGCAGGAATACTGACCGTACTCTGAGGATTTTTTGGGCTAAGGGTTGGAAAATATGCAAACAAGATGTGTGAAGTGATTTATTCAGTGTTTCCCTAGTTCTATGAGAAATTTTCTGAAATATTCGGGAAGCTCCGAATTAAACTCCATATATTCCCCACTTCGTGGGTGAACAAAGCCAATAACCTTTGCGTGAAGGCATTGTCCGTTAAGCTTTGTTATCACCTTTTTAGGTCCGTAAACATCGTCCCCCGCAACAGGGTGACCGATGGATGCCATATGAACTCTTATCTGATGCGTTCTTCCTGTTTCTAAAATACATTTGATGTGTGTAAAGGCACCGAAATTTTCAATAACCTCATAATGGGTGACTGCATTTTTTGAGTTCTCATATGTTACGCACATCTTTTTTCGGTCTTTCTTACTCCTACCGATAGGTGCATCAACTGTGCCGTTTTCCGTAATGTTACCGTACACCACAGCCTGATATTCCCTTTTAAAGCTGTGCTCCTTAATTTGCTCGGCAAGGGCATTGTGTGCAAAGTCATTCTTAGCCACAATTAAAAGTCCGCTTGTGTTCTTGTCAATACGGTGGACAATTCCCGGTCTTAGCACACCGTTTATGCCGGAAAGACTGTCCTTGCAGTGGTAAAGCAGGGCATTTACAAGTGTACCGGAGTAGTTTCCCGGGGCAGGATGCACCACCATACCCTTTTGTTTGTTTACAACAAGGAGGTCGTCATCCTCATAAACAATATCCAGCGGAATATTCTCAGCCTCAACTGTGTATTCAACAGGGTCGGGTATTACAAAAATAATCTTATCTCCGCATTTAATCTTGTACTTTTTATTCTGAACAACTCCGTTTACCCTAAGGCTTTCCTTTTCAATCAGATTAGCAATTGCAGAGCGGGAAATATCAGAAATATTCTTTGAAAGAAATTTATCTATTCTCTCCCCTTCGTCATCTTTTAATGCCACAAAGCTGTGTTCAGTCATTGTTATTCTCCTTTTGTGGCTTTGATTTTGATGAGTCAGAGAAAAACAAAAGATATATTACAAGAAGCACCGTACCTGCTGTAATTGCATAGTCAGCAAAATTACATACAGGACTAAAGAATGAAAGCTGTAGGTAGTCGATTACATAACCGTGTACAATTCTGTCAATAAGGTTTCCAACACCACCGCCGATAATTAAGGCAGAAGAAAGTAGGAACAGCTTAGACCTTATACCCTTAAAAATAATGATATACAAAAGCACAAGTATGATTATTGAGGTAAACACTATGAAAATCCACCTCATATCCTTAAACATACCGAAGGCCACTCCCCTGTTTTCTACATAAGTTAAATCCAGAATATAGGGTACTGCTGTCACTGTGCCCGCCTGTGGCAGATACAATGCAACAAAATATTTTATTAATTGATCAAGAAATACAATCAAAGCCGCAATGGCAAGGGATATACCAACCAATTTAACACCTCATTAAAAAACGGTGCACACTACTGTGCACCGTCTTAAAAATTATTATTTCAAAACATTTACGCATCTTGCACAAAGAGTAGGATGTTGGCTGTCCTGTCCAACAGTTGTGGAATGTTCCCAGCATCTTTCACACTTTTCGCCCTGTGCAAGCTCAATATCAATAGATAGTGAAGAAGCATCAGTAGAACCTACGTCCTTGACCTCTACATCAGAAACGATAAAGGCACTCTTCAATTCACCCTCAACAGATTTTGCAAAGTCGTAATACTCTCCGCCACAGTTAAGGATAACCTTGGCGTCCAGGGACTTCTTGATTTGTTTAGCCTTAACAGCCTCCTCAAGAGCCTTCTTTACATCGTCCCTAAGGTTATGAATCTTCTCCCAAGTGAGCATAAAGTCGTCTGTTACCTTAACATCAACAGTCTTTGGCATTTCGTTAAACAGGATAGATTCGCTGTCGTCAGCTTTCCTGTGAGGAATGTACTTCCAGATTTCTTCGGAAGTGTAAGCCAAAATAGGACTAACCATTCTTGTTAAAGCATCAAGAATAATGTAAATAGCTGTCTGAGCGGCTCTTCTTGTTTTGCTGTCTTTCTTTTCTGTGTACAGTCTGTCCTTTAAAACATCCAGATAGAAGTTGGACATATCAATTACGCAGAAGTTTCTTACGGAATGATAAACCTGATGGAATTCGTACTTTTCGTAAGCGCCGGCAACCTTTGTGATAAGCTCATTAAGCTTTACAAGTGCCCACTTATCCATTGGATACAGTTCATCAAGGGAAACTGAATCTGTATCAGGGTTAAAGTCAGAAACATTACCCAGTATGAAACGAGCTGTATTTCTGATTTTTCTATAGGATTCAGAAATCTGCTTTAGAATATCATTTGAAATATGAACATCAGACTGATAGTCAGTTGAAGCAACCCAAAGTCTTAATACATCTGCGCCATACTGATTGATTACATCCTGTGGGCTGATGCCGTTGCCAAGGGACTTACTCATTTTTCTCTTTTCTTCGTCAAGAATCATTCCGTGAGTAAGAACAGCCTTGTATGGAGCAACACCCTGTGTTGCAACAGATGTGAGGAGGGATGACTGGAACCAACCTCTGTACTGGTCGTTACCCTCAAGGTAAAGGTCAGCAGGGTAAGTAAGGTTGTCACGCTTTTTCATTACAGCTGCATGGGAGGAACCACTGTCGAACCATACATCCATAATATCCTTCTCTTTTTCAAACTCTGTGCAACCGCACTTCTTACACTTTGTACCCTCAGGGAGAATTTCAGAAGCTGTGTGGTTATACCAAGCGTTTGAACCCTCTTTTTCAAACAAATCTGCAACAGCTAACATTGCATCCTTGTCAATGTGAGCCTCGCCACATTCCTTACAGAAGAAAATAGGAATTGGTACACCCCATTTTCTCTGACGGGAAATACACCAGTCTTTTCTTTCCTTAACCATATTGGTGATTCTGTCACGACCCCAGGCAGGAATCCACTCAACTGTGTTAATAGCTTCAACAGCCTTGTCCTTAAAGTCGTCAACAGAGCAGAACCACTGGTCGGTAGCTCTGAACAGAATTGGTGTTTTACATCTCCAACAGTGTGGATACTGGTGGATAATCTTTTTAAGTGCAAAGAGATAGCCGTTCTCATCAAGATAAACTGCAATCTTCTTGTTTGCTTCGTCAGTTGTAAGACCTGCAAACTGACCTGCTTCTTCGGTTAATACACCGTTTGAGTCAACAGGACAAATTGTAGGAATTTCAGGATAGTTCTGACAAACATTAAAGTCGTCAACACCATGTCCGGGCGCAGTATGTACACATCCGGTACCGCTTTCGAGAGTAACATGGTCGCCAACAATAACAAGGGATTCTCTGTCAAGGAAAGGATGAGCTGTCTTGATATACTCAAGCTCACTGCCCTTGACGGTTGCAACAACCTCATAGTCAGTAATCTCAGCAACCTCAAGAGCAGATTTATAAAGCTCGGTTGCCATTACCAGATATTCGTCACCTGTCTTGATAACGGAATATTCGTACCTTGGTCCAACACAGATTGCCACATTGGCAGGAAGGGTCCATGTTGTTGTTGTCCAGATAACAAACTTAACCTTTGAAGGATCAATTCCCATATTTGAGAATACGCCCTTATCGTCAGTAACTGTGAATTTTACATAGATAGAATGGCAAGGGTCCTCGGCATATTCAATCTCTGCCTCGGCAAGGGCTGTCTTACATTCAGGACACCAGTAAACAGGCTTTAAACCCTTGTAAATATAACCCTTTGAAGCCATTTCTGCAAAAACTCTGATTTGCTCTGCTTCAAATTCGTGATTTAATGTAATATATGGGTTATCCCATTCGCCGATTATTCCAAGTCTTTTGAACTGATTACGCTGGTCGTTAATGTAACCGGTAACAAATTCCTCGCACATTTTGCGAAGTTCAACAATAGAAATCTCTGTTGAATTGCCAACTCCTGCCTTCTGTCTTGCCTTAAGCTCAGTTGGCAGACCGTGGGTATCCCAACCCGGAACATAAGGAGCCTTGTAGCCTGACATATTCTTTTGTCTGACAATAAAATCCTTTAAGATTTTGTTTAAAGCGTGTCCAAGGTGGATGTCACCATTGGCATATGGAGGTCCGTCGTGCAAAATAAAAAGCGGTTTTCCCTCATTCTTCTCCATTAATTTGTCATACACTTTGTCCTCTTCCCAGGATTTCAAGGTGACAGGTTCGCTCTTAGGCAAGCCTGCACGCATAGGGAAATCTGTCTTTGGAAGATTAAGTGTCTGATTGTAATCCTGTGACATTATTCTTCTCTCCAATATATAAAAATATAGAATTAATTATTCTTCAACATCATAGTTGCTGCCGAATTTCAGCACACCAAACTTAGTTGTTGCCTCTGTAACAGGCTCGCTTGCAGGAGAATCCTTATCGTCCTCTACAACAATGCTGTCCTCTTTTACAGAAACCGGCTCAGAAAGCTTAATTTCCTCAGGCTCTGCCTTCTCGGCAGCGGCGTCTGCAACAGGAGTTGGAAATTCTCTGTCAAGCTTATCCTTAATTTCCTTTACAACACCCTCAGCAGGAAGTGCGTCAACAATGTCTATGCAGTTTTTAACCTTCATAAACAGTTCGCTTCTCATTTCGTTGGCAAGCTTCTGCAAAGAAACAAGTGCTTCCTTTTCCTTAGCAACCTCTTTTTGTGCGTCGGCAATCATTTTGTCTGCCTTTTCCTTTGCATTCTTCAGGGAAACCTCAGATTGCTCGTTTGCCTCCTTAAGAGTTGAATCTGCAACCTTCTGAGCAGAAAGCAATGCGTTGCGGACAGTTTCTTCGTCAGAACGGTACTGCTCAATTCTTGTTGCAAGAATATCCATCTTGTGTACAAGCTCTGCTTTCTCGTTATTCTTCATTTCAAGGGTTTCAATAACTTCGTCAATAAAAGCGTCTACATCCTCTGCTTTATAGAAGGACTGCCCTCTGTTTGTTCTGAATTTGACATCTTTAATTTCATCAATAGTTAGCATTTTTCAGTCTCCCTTATATGTATTGTTTTATAATAATTTTATATCTGCCTTTTTTAGTTTGTCCACACAAATCTTCAAGTATAAATTTTCCATACTTCCGTATGGACAACACATCCTGTGTGTTTATCTTTCCGCTTATGTTATCCTGTTGCAGGTAATTTACAAACACATTGCCACCAAGGATAAGATTTCGGGTTTTTTCACGGCTAAGCCCAGTTATTACAGCAACAATGTTATCAAGCCTTAGCGAGCTGACCGAATATTCCTTGTAGCTGAATCTCGGAGTGTAATCAAAGTCAGAAAGATTAATAATCTTAGACTTCACTCCTACCCTTGCAACTCTGTCAACTTGTGACATAACATAATCAGCCTGGCTTGAAAGGATAAATACATAGGTAACACCCTCCAAGCAGATTATGTCACCTACAACAGACCTTTTTAGTCCTGTTGACAATATTGTTCCCATGAATTGCCTGTGATTCAAAGCATCCTGCTTGCGGTACTTAAATTCAATAATTGAAAGAGGAAAATCGTCATCACGGGCGAAAAATCCGAGAATCTTTCTCTGGCTGTTATCATAACCGCCGTAAAAGGAATAGTCGGTGATGCCAAAGGACTTTAACCCCTCAATACACACAGAAATCTCCTGTTCGTTAAGGAACTGGGTAAAGGTGGGTTTGTTCCTTTCACAGGCGAGATAATACAAGTCTGATATTCTGGAAATCAGAATATCGTTATCATCACAGCTTTTTGCCATTAATTAAAACAGAACTCCGTTATTTTCAAGCTCGTCAAGAAGGTCGTCACCTGTGAAGTCCACATTTTCAGGCATAATGATAAAGGTGCTGTTGGCAACCTTTTTAATTTTGCCCTGCTTTGCATAGGCAACACCGCTTAAAAAGTCAATAATTCTTCTTGACATATCCCTGTTTGTATCTTCAAGATTAAGAACAACTGTACGGTTCTTTATGAGTTCGTCAGCAATTGCTCTTGTTTCTTCGCCAAATCTTTCAGGCTTAAAGAGAACCACCTGAATTTTGGTGTTAGCGCTGATATTGACAACCTTGTTGCTTCCCTCATATTCAGAGTAAGCGTCTGTTGTCATTCTTCTTCTTTCTGCTCTTTCGGCTCTGCGCTGTTCTCTTTCTCTCTCTCTATCCCTTTCACGGTCATATTCTTCATCATAACCGCTTTCCTCTTCCTCGTATTCATATTCATCATAATCGTATTCGTCATCCGGGGAATCCCACATCTTTTTAAACTTTTCAACAAAACCAGCCATACTCATAACCTCCACATTTATCTGTAAATTCTTTTTCCAAATAGTGCTGAACCAATTCTAACCATAGTCGCACCCTCGAGAATTGCTTCATAATAATCTCCGGACATTCCCATAGACAGAATATCCATAGATACATTATCTAATTTTTTTGACGATATGTCAAGGAACATCTTGTTCATATCACAAAAAATTCTACGAATTTTGTTGTTATCATCACAAATAGGGGGTATTGTCATCAATCCTTTTATATTAATTGACGGTAAATCCTTAATTTGCCACAACAATTCTTCAAGATTTTCAGGCATAACTCCCGACTTGTTCTCTTCTTTTCCTATATTAACCTCAACAAGAATGTCTGTCGAAGTGTTTTTGTTCTGCGAAACCCTGGAAATTTCCTTGGCAAGTTTCAGAGAATCAACAGACTGTATAAGGTCAACCTTGCCCACAATCTGCCTTACCTTGTTGCTTTGCAAATGACCAATAAACTGCAATGAACAATTATCAAGGTTGTATTCGTCATACTTTGAAAGAAGTTCCTGCACCTTGTTTTCGCCAATATGGTCAAGTCCAAGGGAAATCGCATAGTTAATATACTCAGGTTCTACTGTTTTTGTGGCAGAAAGGAAGGTGATGTCCTCCGGTTTTCTGCCAGACTTTACAGCCGCCTCTGCTATTCTTTCTTTTATATGGTTGTAGTTATACTCAATATCAGTCAATAATCTTTCCATCCTTAAGGTCGCTCCCTTCTACTACAACATTATCATAAAGGGAAATTGTTTCCCCGTTAAACAGCACACCATTATCCGGCGATGGGTCGCAAATTACAAAGTCGGAGCCAGAATACAGGATTGAAACTTCCTTAAACTGTAGCTCGTTGCCGTACAGCACATACACTCCCTGAACAGCTTTCTTCTTTGTTATCTGATTGTTATTCTCATCCTCAGTAATCTTTTTCACAATTCCGTCGTGGAGGGCTGATTTGCTAACCCTTAGCCCCTCATATGTATTCAGGCATATCTCCACATTTTCTTTGCGGATAGATGCAAGTTCTGAATTCATATAGTTACATTTGATAACAAGGACGCTATCGCCGCCATTGGCATCCTGATTGATAGCTTCAACTGTGGCAGGTATGGAGCTTGATGAGGCGAAAGGCAAATTGATTGTCACCTTATCATAGCTGCTCTTTGTAAGTCTTAACGCCTCGGACTCTGTTACAGGACAAAGTATATACCAGTTTACACTTGTAACGATTTTTCCCACAGTATCATCAGACACCTTTTTAGGCTTTGCGTTTTTCATCTCGTTAAACTTAGTAATATTTATATTGGACACATCGTCATATTTATACACAGATTCATAACCGTCTGCATTGGAAACAAAGCATCCTGCTTTATTGGACTTAATAACTCCTGTTGCCTTTTCGGCACTGCTCTGTATTTCCTGCTTTCTTTCTCTCAGCTCTTTCAGTCGGTTTGCAATATTAACGGTGTCGCCTGTGACCATAAGTCTTTCTGTAACCAGATAACTTAAGTTGTCAACCTGGGAGTCAGAGTCAATAAAATCCCTGTCGGCAATGCTTTTGTTAAGGTCGGAAATTGCATTATAAATAAGGCTGTTGATTGTATCAATTCCAAGATCGCCGTTGTTAACAGATGCACTTAGCTTTTTCAGTCTTTTAATCTCTGACTGAACGCTTTGCAGTTCCTGATAAGCCAGAACATCATCTTCGCTGTTGTACACCTTGGCAACCTGCTCCCCTTTGGCTACCTTGTCACCGTCGGCAGAGGTGTAGGAGATTACACCGTCTGTGTCATTTTTGATAAGCTCCTCATCCCTTATAATGATTGCATCCTTATAAAGGGTATCAGTTGCTGTCATTTCGGTTGCGATTTCCGTTTCTACACCGTCAACATCAAAGACAGAGCTGATAAAAACATATATAACATAAATAATGATAAATATTGCGATAAGTGCAAGCAATACTCTTTTAATTTTAGCTTTATCCATAATTTATCCTTTATCAATAACTTCAAAAACTTTTTTAACTAATTCATCCTTACTCATTAAATCTATAAAAAACCAATGAATATCCTTGTCACGCTTAAACCAGGTTATCTGCCTTTTGGCATATCGGCGTGTTTCCATCTTAAGCACATCCTTGCACTCCTCTAAAGGACATTCTCCGTTAAAATATGGTAAAAATTCTTTATATCCTATTGCCTTTGAGGCAGTTGAGCTTAAATCAACAGACAAGAATTTTTTGGCTTCGTCAAGAAGACCCATATCAATCATCATGTCAACTCTTGTGTTGATTCTGTCATATAAAAACTGCCTGTCGCTTGCGTTAAGACCTATTTTAACAGCATCATACGGGGATGGTGTGCTTTTCGACTCCCTGTCAACAACAGACTTGGGCTTGCCTGTCTGATAATATATTTCCAAGGCTCTTGATATGCGTTTGTGGTTTTTTTCCACAGACAGCTTGTCGTAAGACTCCTTGTCAACATCGTATAGTTTAGCCAAAAGCTCATCTGTGCTTAGGGAGTTTAATTTTTGCCTTAATTTTTCGTCAACAGGGTTTTCACTAAACTGCACATTGTCAAGGAGTGAATTGACATAAAGTCCTGTTCCCCCAACCAGAATGGGGGTTTTCCCCCTGCTGTCAATGTCTGCAATAGCACTTCTTGCATCCTTAACATACTGTGCAACTGAATATTCATCCCGGGGATTCACATTGTCAATAAGGTGATGTACTATCCCCTGCATTTCATCCTGTGTTGGTTTTGCAGTGGCTACATTCATGCCACGATATATTTGCATAGAATCTGCGGAGATAATTTCTCCGTTATATCTTTTTGCAATTTCTATTGACAGGGCAGTTTTTCCGGAAGCGGTAGGACCCACAACGGAAATTATCTTTATCCTTTTCATTATGCTCTTCCAAACTGTTTTTCTATTTCATACTTAGAAATCTCAATACAGACAGGCCTGCCGTGGGGGCAATACCTTATATTATCATCTGAGAAAACTCGGTTTGCAATGTCGATAAGCTCCTTGGGAGTGCTTTTGTTGCCGGCTTTTATTGCAGAACGACAGGCAATGTTGTGGTAAATCCACTCCATATGCTGACTGATAATTTCTTTTTTGTTGTCAGCAATATGACCGCAGATTTCTACTACTGTATCTGCTATATCGTCATTCCTTAAATAGGACGGTGCACTCCTTACAATTATAGTCCCGTTTCCGAAATTTTCAACCTCAAACCCCACCTCGCTGAACATATCAAGATGCTCCAGCGCTACATTGTATTCGCTTTTTTCCAGGGTTACGGTGACAGGAACAAGGAGCATCTGGGCGTCCCCCCTGCCCTTTTCCTGCTTTAGCTTTTCAAAAAGTATTCTTTCGTGAGCGGCGTGCTTGTCGATAAGAACAATTTTGTTGTCATCAGTTTCAACGATGATATAAGTGTTCATCGCTTCACCGATAAACCTGAAGCTGTTTTTATCTTCGTCAATAATCGTCTTGATTTCGTGCTTTGTTGTAACATCCTCCTCCGTTACATTTTCGGGGAGTATAATCTGTGGTTCACTTTTTGCAGTGTTGTTTTCTGACTTTTCTTCTGCAAGCGATTCAATTTTAGAAAGCTCATTAGATATTGGCAAAGGAGTTTTTTCAAGGTTTTCCTTGTGCTCTTCTTGGGAAACACAGCTTTTGTTCTTTAAAATGTTAAGGTAATTTTCCTTTGCCGATACAGGGTCAGAAACTACATTGTTCGTAAATAGATTATTTTTCTTTTTTGGAATTAAATCTAATTCATCAAATACGGAAGTTTTCTTCTTCTCCTTTTTAATAACAGGAGATGCCGTAACAGCAGGCTTTTCTTCCTTGATGTATTTATTCGCCAGATTAAAGGGATTTACAGGCTTTATGCTTTCAGTCTTTTTAGGAGTAAGTACCGCCTCTTTTCGGCTGTCACCCCTTAAAAGGGCAGACTTTATACCGTGATACACTGTGTCAAACACAGGTCGTTCATTTATGAAACGAACCTCAATTTTTGATGGGTGGACATTGACGTCAACACTTTCAGCAGGTACTGTAAGGTTAAGAACACAGGACGGGAATTTTCCCACCATAATCGAGCCTTTGCAGGCTTCTTCCAAAGCTATGGATATAGTTCTTGACTTTACAAATCTACCGTTGATAAAAGTGTTTTGCATATTGCGGTTTGCTCTGCCACAGGTAGGCTTGCTTATGTAACCCTTTAAAGTCATACCGTTAAGCTCATAGTCAACCGGGATAAGGGAATTTGCAAATTCTCTGCCATAAACAGCGTAAATAGCTGACAACAGCTTCCCGTCACCGGCAGTTTTAAGGGCTGTTTTGTTATCCCTTATGAGAGTAAAGGATATTTCAGGGTGGGATAATGCGATTTTGTCAAGGACACCGGCAACGGCATTTGCCTCGGCAACATCCTTTTTTAAAAATTTGTATCTTGCAGGAACGTTATAGAATAAATCCCTCATAATAAAGGTTGTACCGTCAGGGCAACCGGCATCGTCAAAGGATTTTTCAACACCGCCTTCAATTTCATAGGCGGTTCCCACTTCTTCTTCCTTTGCCTTGGTAATAAGCTGAACCTTGGAAACAGAGGAAATGGAGGCGAGGGCTTCACCTCTGAAACCCAAAGTACCTATTTTGTTAAGGTCCTCCTCAACACATATTTTGCTTGTTGCGTTACGCTTAAAGGCATTTCTTATGTCGTCCTTAAGTATACCGTTGCCGTTATCCGTAACACGCAAAAAGCTGATACCACCGTGCTGAATTTCTACCGTGATGCTTGTTGCACCTGCATCGATGGAGTTTTCTAAAAGTTCCTTTACAACAGAAGATGGACGCTCTACGACTTCACCGGCAGCAATAAGCTCTGCAATATGCTTGTCCAGTACATTAATTTTTCCCAAAGCGTTCACTTCCAATCTATATCATATTCTTTAATTCATAAAGTAAATTCATAGCCTCAATAGGCGTTAATGTGTTTACATCTGTGCTTTTTATTTTTTCTACAACAGAACTGTTGGCATTGTCAAGGAGATTAATTTGTAAATCTTCCTTTTCTTCTGATTCAATGTTTGCAAATTCCTTTTTAGTATCAGGCTTATCCTGTGTTAACTCCTTAAGAATTTGCTTTGCCCTTTTGATTATCCAGTCGGGTAGTCCGGCAAGCTTTGCAACCTCTATGCCGTAGCTGTCGTCAGCTCCTCCCGGAACAATTCGCCTGAGGAATGTAATGTCGTCCCCACGCTTTTTCACAGCTATGTTATAGTTCTTAACACCGCTTAACAGGTTTTCCATAACGGTAAGCTCGTGATAGTGGGTTGCAAAAAGTGCCTTTGCACCAAGCTTTTTCTTGTCAACAACATATTCAAGGACAGCACGGGCAATACTCATTCCGTCATAGGTGCTTGTACCTCTGCCTATCTCGTCCAGAATCAAGAGAGATTTTGAAGTTGCCTTTTTTACAATATTTGCAACCTCGTTCATCTCAACCATAAAGGTGGACTGTCCTGACGCCAAATCGTCAGATGCCCCTACCCTTGTGAATATACTGTCCACAAGACCGATTTCGGCATAACGGGCAGGGACAAAACAGCCTATCTGCGCCATAAGCACAATAAGGGCCACCTGTCTCATATATGTTGATTTACCCGCCATATTAGGGCCTGTTATAATGGCAACTCTGTTTTCTTCGTTGTCAAGCATTACATCATTAGGAACAAAAGGTGAGCCTGACAGGAGAACCTCAACAACAGGATGCCTTGATTCCTTAAGAATAATCTTGTCCGAAAGATTAACTTCGGGGCAAGTGTAGTTGTTGTCGGCAGAAACATTTGCAAGGCTTGTTAAAACATCAAGGGTCGCAATAGCCTTTGCTGTTCTTTCAATTCTGTCAAGGTTTTCCGCAACCTTTTTACGAATATCGTCAAATATTCTGTATTCCATAGCAAAGGATCTGTCCTTTGCACCGAGGATTCTTCCCTCTAAGTCCTTTAATTCCTGAGTTATGTATCGTTCGCAATTTGTAAGGGTTTGCTTGCGTATATACTCCTCAGGCACTTTGTCCTTATAGGAATTTGTCACTTCAATATAGTAGCCAAACACCCTGTTGTATCCCACTTTCAGCTTTGGAATACCTGTCTTTTCCTTTTGCTCTGCCTCAATATTTGCAAGGAGGGAGGTGCTGTTGTTCATATCGGAGCGGACAGAGTCAAGGCTCTCGTCATAACCATCCTTGATGATACCGCCCTCACGGACAGAAAATGGAGGTTCATCCTCTATTGCGTTATCAATAAGGCTGTGCATATCCTGTAGCTCGTCAATATCTTCATAAAGCTGTTTCATCAGCTTTGAGTCAAACTTGCTGAGTAAGGACTTTATCTTGGGAAGATTCTCAAAGGCGGAACACAGCGACCTAAGTTCTCTTGGGTTTGAGTTACCGTAAACAATCTTTGTCATAAGTCGTTCAATATCAAAAATTCCCACAAGGGAGGCCGTGATTTCAATCCGCTGTATGGTGTCGTTAACCAGTTCGGAAACAGCAGACTGTCTTTTGAGAATAGTGCTGAGGTTAAGTAGTGGATGCTCCACCCAGTACCTCAAAAGCCTTTTGCCCATTGCTGTTTTTGTTTTGTCAAGGAGCCAGATAAGGGATCCCTTTTTCTCCTTGTTCATCATAGTCTGGGTAAGCTCAAGATTTCGCCTTGTGTTGTAGTCAAGGTTCATATACTGGTTGTCGCTGTAAACCTCGAAGGATGTAATTCGCTCATATCCTGTCTTTTGAGTGGATTTGAGATAATCAATCAAAACACCGATGGAGGACACAAGCTGAGTTTTATCCTTGATTCTGTTAACATCTTCTTCCTTAAACTGCTTTGATACGCTGTCAAGGCAGGTGAGATAGCCAAATTCTTCATCGGAGAACATTTCAACAGATGCAGAAAGCTTTTCTTTTATAAAACCGCTAAGACCGTTTAAGCTGACAACATCTCCCCCAACGAGGATTTCCTTTGGATTATAGCTTATAAACTGATTTTGGAGTTGATCCTGCAAATCTTCGCCGGACAGTTCAGTTACAAATAATTCTCCTGTGGAAATATCACAGAAAGATAGACCAATTACACCGTCTGCAATAAATGATGAGGCAATAAAATTATTTTTGCCCTCGTCGAGCATACTTGACTCCATAACAGTACCCGGTGTGATTACTCTCACAATATCCCTTTTAACAAGTCCCTTTGCTTTTGCAGGGTCTTCCGTTTGCTCGCATATGGCAACCTTGTAACCCTTTTGGACAAGGCGGGCAATGTAGCCTTCACAGCTATGGAAAGGTACACCGCACATAGGAGCACGCTCCTCTTGTCCACAGTCCCTGCCTGTTAAGGTGAGGTCAAGCTCCCTGGAAGCAAGTTTGGCATCATCAAAGAACATCTCGTAAAAGTCACCAAGCCTAAAAAACAAGATGCTGTCCTTATTCTTTTCTTTAATCTCAAAATACTGTTTCATCATTGGGGACAATTCAGCCATTTTCTCACTTCCTTTCCTTTTTAACTATATATCAACCACAGCTGCTGCAACCGCTGCAGTCCCCTGTGCAACCCTCGTGAACATCAGTTGTTTCGGGGTCTTCGCCGTTTGCAGACTGTGTAATGATGGCGGCAACTCTGCCTACAATTTTGTCAAGCTCACTTTTTGCCTCGTTATAGGCAAGCATATTTTCATTCTGCATTATCTTTGTATAGATTTCACGCATTTCGTTGTTGAACTTATTGATTTTTTCTTGGTCTCTTTCTTTTTTCATACCTTCTTCGTTAATGGCAATTCTCTTTAGGTTGAATTCGCCGATTAAGTCCTGAAGCTCCTGGTCGCTGTCGGAGGCAATTCTTGTTTCCTCCATCTTTTTGTAGCACTCCTCTTCCTGGAGCATTTTTCCTATTTGTCTTGCAAGTGCAACAATCTCTTTTTCCATAATTAATATTCTCCTTAAATAATTTTTCCTTTTAATATCCAGTTTCTTGCCTCTGTGATATTGGCAGTCTGGAAAGTACCTATAAGTGAGGAATCTCCCTCACATTCAACTATGATGTTGCCGGAATTTCTGCACTGGAGCTTTCCGTTTTTCTCATTTATGCTTTCCACAAGGATTTTATCGTTCTTGCCAACCATTGATGCGCACCTTTTGGCGGCGATACCCTCCTGCACAGAGAGTAGTTCTCTGAACCATTTTGACTTTTCCTCAGCAGGAATCGGGTCGTCCATCTTTGCCGCAGGTGTTCCCACCCTTGGGGAATAGATGAATGTAAACAGAGAAGTAAACTCAACCTCTTTAATTAAAGATATAGTTTCCTGGAAGTCCTCATATGTTTCACCCGGGAAACCCACAATGATGTCGCTTGTGATAGAAACATTAGGTATCTTTTCCTTTGCGTAATTTATAATATCAAGATACTTCTTTCTGTCATAATGCCTGTTCATCTTCTTAAGAATACGGTCTGAACCGCTTTGGAAAGGCAAATGGAGGTGTGTGCTGATATGCTCACTGTTTGCTATTGTGTCAATAAGCTCCTTTGAGCAGTCCTTTGGGTGGCTTGTCATAAACCTTAGCCAGTAGTCACCGGGGATTTTATCTATCTCCCCAATAAGCTTTGCAAAGGTAATATCCTCTTCAAGACCCTTGCCGTAGGAGTTTACATTCTGTCCAAGGAGGGTGATATCCTTGTAGCCTGAGTTTATCAGTTCTTTTGCCTCATTTAAAATATCCTGTGGCTTTCTGCTTCTTTCTCTGCCCCTTACATAAGGCACAATGCAGTAGGTGCAGAAGTTGTCGCATCCGTACATAACAGGTAGCCAACCCTTGAAAGTACCGTCACGCTTAACAGGAATACCCTCATAAATTTTTTTGTCGTCATTGTCACGCTCATACACCCTTTTCCCTGTAAACAAAGCTCTGTAATAAAGCTCAGGGAAGTTCTGCAAGGAGTGAGTGCCGAATACAAGGGAAACAAAAGGAAAGCTTTTGTACATTCTTTCGGCAATATGCTTTTGTTCCATCATACAACCGCATAGGGCAATGAGAATTTGTGGATGCTTTCTCTTTAAAGTTTTAAGTGCCCCCACATTACCGAAAACTCTATCCTCTGCGTGTTCCCTTACAGCACAGGTGTTAAAAAGGATAAAGTCTGCGTCGTCAGGCTTATCCACAAAATCAAAGCCTGCCACAGACAGCATACCCTTTATCTTCTCGCTGTCTGCAACATTCTGCTGGCAACCGTAGGTGTGAATGAAAGCAAGAGGAGTTTCTCCCCTTTTCCTCACCGACATAAGCTCAGCAATTAAGTTGAGGTAATAATTCTGTTGTTCCAGATAATTTTCTTTATTAAAATCACTTTTTTGCAAAGTAATACTCCTATCCATTGTATTATCCTATATATTTTATCACAACATATGTGATATTTCAACAAAAACATTAATGATTTTTTGTATAAAAAAGAATAGTCCCTTTCAAAACCGATAATTCTGGAAGGGACTATTGATTAAAAGTATTATATTAACAAAATTATCCCTTTGGATAGAGATAATCCGGGGTGTCGCCTACAATTACTGTTTCGCTGACAGCAAATTCATTTCGGATTGTAAGATTTTCCATATAGGACTGGCTTACAAAGACAACCTCCGCATCTACAACCATGGTAACCCTGTGGATTGTCTGATTAATGCCGGAAGAGTCAAATTCACTTTTCAATTCAACATCCACAGAACCTGTCATATCATAGGAAAAATTTATCCTGGGACCTTTGCTTGAAAGCATTGTAAGTCCTGTTAAGTCACCTATGGGCACGGAAAAATACTGAGTTATAAGGTCATCCATTTTGTTTTGAAAAAGATTTGAAAATTCATTTTGCAGTTTGTTAACAGCCTGGGTATTGACACTTAGTGATGTCACAATATTGTTCTTGCTCTCGGTTTTAATCAGCAGTTTATCATAGTCGTATTCGTGTGATTTGATAACATCATCAGCGATTTTTGAAATTCTTGCCTCAACAAGCCCCTTTGCACGGTTTTCCATAAGTTTATCCTGGAGAGGCTTTATGTATATTTCAAACAACACAGTTAACAGTATTGCAAAAGCAAAAAAGATAATGAGAAATTTTTTAAATTTTCGCTTTTTCCTTATTCTTTTATTAAGCATAAAAACACCCCTGAGATATAATATCCCAGGGGTTAAGATTTGTTCATTATGACATTAAGTCGTCTTCACCGTAGTGCTCGTCAACACTGCATCCGCAACAACATCCGTCGCCGTGGTCGTGGTCTTCCTCTAAATCAGAAAAATCGAACTCCAAAACAGCGCCGCACTTTGGACACTCTACCTCTCCTGTGAGAATTGTGTCTTCGTCAGAAGTGAACTTCTCTTCACATTGAGGACAGGTAATCTCGTAAAGAGGATTTTCTTCCTCGTCGTCACAGTCACCGCAGGAACAACAATCCCCACAGTAATCGTCGTCTTCGTCATCCTCTATATCATAGACATAGTCTTCCAATTCGGAAAGGTCGTCGTTAATAGCATCAACAACATCAACTGCATCGTCATAGCAGTCCTGAAGTTCTTCAACCTCTGCTGCCATCTGGTCGAGAAGTTCAAGAATCTGGTTAATAACCTTTACTTCATTTTTACTGCTGTCAAGCTCAAGACCCTCTGCAAGTCCTTTGATATAGGCAATTTTTTCTGTCATTCTCATTATGCTCTACCCATATATTCGCCGGTTCTTGTATCAATCTGGATTACTTCACCCTCGTCGATAAACAATGGAACCTTGATCTCTGCACCTGTTTCAAGAGTTGCAGGCTTAGTTGCGTTTGTAGCTGTGTCACCCTTAAAGCCTGGGTCAGTCTTTGTAACTTTAAGTTCTACAAAGTTTGGTGGCTCAATACCGAACACCTTACCCTTGTAAGAAAGAATCTTACAAACCATATTTTCCTTAACGAACTTAAAGGAATCGCCTAACTGGTCTGCGCTGATTGGAATAGACTCCCAGGTTTCTGTGTCCATAAAGTAATAAAGACCGCCGTCCTCGTAGCTGTATTCCATATCTTTTCTCTCGATAAATGCTGTTGGGTACTTGTCGTTAGGGTTAAAAGACTTTTCAACCACTGCGCCTGTCATAACATTCTTATACTTTGTTCTAACGAAAGCGGCACCCTTGCCTGGCTTAACATGCTGGAATTCAACAACCTGAACAACCTGTCCGTCCATTTCAAAAGTAATACCGTTTCTAAAATCACCTGCTGAAATCATTGGTAATCCTCCTAAATCTTCTTTTTAAATGCGTAATAACGCACAAATATCAATTACATTATACATTCAAAACCTATAAAAAGCAACCACTTTTTACAGAATAATTAATTCTTTAGGTACAGACGCAAAACTTCTGCATCCGTCTTTAGTTACAACAACAGTGTCCTCTATTCTCACACCGAACCTGCCCTTTAGGTAAATTCCCGGCTCTATTGTGATAACCATACCCTCTTTAAGGACAGTATCACACCTTGTGCTGACTGTGGGATATTCATGAATATCAAGTCCCACACCGTGACCTGTGGCGTGACCAAAGCACCCCTCATAGCCATTTTCATAGATATAATCCCTTGCGATTTTGTCAATATCACAGGAACGGGCTCCGGGCTTTACTGCACTCATAGCCTTTTTGTGGGCAGTGAGCACAATGTCGTACACCCTTTTCATCTCGTCAGTAACACTGCCTATTGCGACGGTACGGGTCATATCGCTGTGATATCCCATAAAGGTTGCTCCTATGTCAAAAGTGAAGAAGTCACCGTTACTTATCTTGTCATCTGAGGGTACACCATGAGGCAAGGATGTCTTTTTGCCTGTTATGGTGATAAGGTCAAAGGAAACTTCCTGTGCACCCAAAAGTTTCATCTGATGCTCAAGCTCAACAGAAACCTCCCTTTCGGACACACCTTCCTTTAGCATCGGCAAAACATTATTGTATGCATTTTCTGCTATATTTTGTGCCTTTTGCAAAAGGGTGATTTCGTAATCATCCTTGACTATTCTCATAGCCTTAATAATTTCATCAAGGGTATTATCGTTACTGATTTGAGAGTTTAGTTTTTCTTTAAAAACAGAAAACTGTGACATAGTCACCTTGTCTGTTTCTACAAAGCAATTCTTAACTTTCTCTGTTTCAAGAACGCTGTTTATCTCGTCATACAGCTTTGTAAAAACTATAACCTTTGCGGAATTAACTGTGTTTTCAGCCACTTCTCCGTACCTGAAATCTACAAAGAGATATGCTTCATTTTTCGTTACAAGGAGATAACCGTTGCTGTCCCAAAGACCTGTGAAATAGTAGATGTTTTTGTCATCAGTAACAAGAAAAGCAGAGTCACCTGCTTTTTCTTTCAGCTTTTCTATTCTGTTTTTGTAACAGTCCATTAAATCATACCCTTTAAAGCCTGTATTCCCAGTCTGTAGCTGTCCTTGCCGAATCCACAGATAACACCTCTGCACACCTCTGAAATTACAGACTTATGACGAAATTCCTCTCTTTTGTGTACATTTGACATATGAACCTCAACAAAAGGTACCTGTTCAACAGAAGCAATAGCGTCCCTTAAAGCATAGCTATAATGGGTTAATGCGCCTGCATTCAGCACAACACCGTCATAATTTCCAAGGGTAGAATGAATTTTGTCAATAAGGTCGCCCTCGTGATTTGACTGATAAATATCGCAGTCAAATCCTGCTTCTTTGGCAAAGGCTAAAATGGCCTCGTTTATAGTATCGGCATTTTCGGCACCATATATTGATTTTTCTCTGATACCAACCATATTAAGATTTGGACCGAGAATTACTAAAATCTTTTTCATAGCAAAAACCTTTCTTAAGGAAACACTGAATAAATCACAATTAAAATTTATTTACACATCTTGTTTGCATATTTTCCGCCATTTTGCCCAAAAAATCCTCACAATGCGTCAGCATTTCTGCGGTTTTTTGAACAAACTGACGAAAAATCTGCGGCACAATATGTGCAAATGATTTAATCAGTGTTTCCTTAAATAAAATGCGGACAGTATATTAAACTGTCCGCCTTTAAGCATATATTACTTATACTTTCTCTTACGAGCTGCTTCAGATTTTTTCTTACGCTTAACTGAAGGTTTCTCATAAGCTTCTCTCTTGCGAACCTCAGCGATAACGCCGGCTCTTGCGCACTGCTTCTTAAATCTTCTAAGAGCACTTTCAAGAGATTCATTTTCTTTTAATCTTACTTCTGCCATTTATATTTCCCTCCCATCTGCCACATGGCATGGGTAATATTTGCTTAATCGCAATAATGATTATACAATCTATAGCAATCTTTGTCAAGGAAAATATAAATATTAGTAGAAAAATGTTCTTTTAGGGCTTACAGTTACAGGTAAAACTCTTTTATTCTCTTTTAAAATCATATATATGTCCGCTGAATATAAACCTTGCTTTCATTATAAGAATATCCTACAAAATAAAAATCAAGCAGATTATCAGCATCAATTTTTTCATTGCACTTGTTATTTTCAATATCAAATACTACAAATCTTAAATCACTTTCAGGTGTAATCCTTTCGTCCAAAACACTGCCACCGGGATTATTGCCCGGTGCGGTTTCTGACGACCAAAGTGTATTATAAATATCACTGTCTTGATTAAGATACATCCACTTGTCGTCAATGTTTTTACTAAAGTTTTCGTTATCCTTACTATTCAGCTTAATTACTTCAACAGTGTCCCCGTCACCGTGAAAACCGCCTGTATCATCCCTAAAGTACTGTACATCCCCCGGAGGTATTTGTGTATCTAAAGTTTTGTTAACTTCCTTAACGAATGATGATTCTGTTGTCTTAAAAGGAAAAAATAAAACAATAGAAATAGCAAAAGCAATAGCCAAGCAAAATATAAATACAATTTTCTTTGTCATATATGCACACCTCATTCTATAACACATTTTACCATAACAAAACATAATCGGACAAGATGCTTTTAGAAAAGTATTTTTTAAAGCCAACTGCTTGTATTAAACAGTTGGCTTTAATAATTGTGTATGAAAATTAAGGCTTAACAACGATGTTAACAAGTCTGCCTTTTACATAAATTTCTTTGATGATATTCATACCGTCAACAGCTTTTTTAACATTTTCGTCTGCTTTTGCAAGGGAAATTGCCTCACTCTGTTCAGCGTCAGCAGGAATCATAAGCTTTGCCTTGATTTTTCCGTTGACCTGAACAACAATTTCAATTTCTTCCTCTTTGCACTTGGATTCATCAAACTCAGGCCAGCTTTGCTCTGCAACGATGCCTTTGCCGAGTGAACTATTTTCCCATACTTCTTCTGTAATATGAGGTGCAAATGGGTTCAGAAGAATAGTAAAGATTGCATATTCCTTTTTGTTGATGTTGCCAACTGCACTAATGTCGTTCATAAGCGCCATAAGGGCGGCAATAGCTGTGTTAAACTTGATGTTCTCAATATCCTCTCCAACCTTTTTGATGGTTTTGTGGAAAGCACATTCAAGCTCAGGTCTGATTTCGTCACCGTCAATGAGCTTTTCCTGGAGATTATAGTATCTTTCAAGGAATCTTCTGC
>JBJEOU010000142.1:0-26544 GCA_051880875.1 Ruminococcus sp.
GAAGCCGTGAAAAACGGCCAATAAATGTCGCCGCTGCGGCGACCAAAAAATCCTCATAATATGCTATGATTGTGTTGTAAAGGAGGCGAGCGCATGAAACCCGAAACGGTACTTGGAACAAAATACGGCGAAGAACCAACGGAAAAGCTACAGGAATGGTTAAAGGAATATGCCGCCATTGCGGCGGAGTTTCCGGGTGCGGAGGATTTGGCACAAAGGCTTTCAAAACGCGCAGAAAAAGCCGGTGAGCTCATTACGGAGCGAAATAGGCCGGAGCCGCCCTCATCGTCGCACGATGATATGTATTATATTGAGATGGCAAAGATCATGGACGATATGGACGCATCGTTCGACGGCGATTTTCCGCTGGGAAACGAAGCCGACGCGAGCTTTGCAGGCTGTTATTTTTCGGTTCCCGAACTCGCGGAAATGCAATGCGGACTGCATCATCTGATCGTCGCCGGGAGCTTTAACGGATATAACTTCGATGTGCTGGTACGAAAGGGATTTCTTGCCGAATTATATGAGGACTGGCCGGAGGCGGTACGCTGCTATGAGGGCGTATCGACAAGCAAGAGCGTACAGGAGCGTGAATACGAATGTCGCCGCAAAATGGCGATTGAAGGCAAACGGTGTTATGAAAAGGCGCTTGCATTTATGGAAAGCGGCAAGTGGAGCGAGGTGTTCGCGCCCTTGAGCCGTGCCGCCGATATGGGTAATCCCGACGCCATGGTTGATTTAGCCCTTGCCCGTGTATACGGTCAGTACGGCTGCGCAAAGGATTTGCAGGAAGCCCTCACGCTTCTGCGTGCAGCGGCGAAGAAGGACAACGCCCGCGCCTGCTTTGCGTTATGTCATTTACACGACAGCGGCGTATACGAGGTGCAAGCCGCCGAAGCCAAGGAAATGTGCGAAAAGGCGGCAGGGCTCGGAGATGAAAAGGCAAAAGCGCGGCTTGCAGACGGCTTTGACCTCCGCCCGATCCGTGCAATTTTGCAGGAGCAGATCGACAAAGGCAATATTGACGCCCTTTGGCAGATGGCACAGTTATGCAAAAAGGAAAATGATGAAACCGGTGCCGCCGGGTGGTTTAACAAAGCCATTGAAGCGGGGCAGGTTGACGCTCTGCTGAGCGCGGCAGCGGTTTATCTTGACAAAAACGGCGGCTTTTACAATAAAGAACTGGCAAGACAGTATCTTCGCCGTGCCGCCGACGGGGGAAGTGTTCAGGCGATTATCGCCCTTGCCGATTCGGAGCTTGCAGACACAGATATCCCGTTTTGGCAGCAGGCGGCACAGCTTCGGGATTTGGAATATTCCGAAAAACAGCCAAAGAGAAAAATCAGGGAGCAGCACAAAAAACAGATGGCGTGGTATCGTCTTGCCGCCGAAGCAGGCGATACCGACGCGATGAACGCTCTGAGTATGGCGTATCATCTCGGCTACCCCGAAACCCGTGACGACCGTGAAGCGTTTTTGTGGGCTTCCCGTGCGGCAGATGCGGGCGACGGCTCGGCAATGTATCAGACGGCGTATTTGTATGAAAACGGCTTTGGCACGGACAGGGATATTGACGCGGCACTTCTCCTCTACACCGAAGCCGCCGAACAGGGCGTGCGCTCGGCTATGATAAGGCTTTATGAGATATACACCGAAGGTCTTTTACACATTCAGCCGGACGGTAAAAAAGCGGCGCATTATCTGTGGCTTTCCGGCGAGGGACGGGACTAAAGGAGGCGCAAATAAAATGAAACTGAAAATCAAGGAAACGGCTTGGGGAATCAACCGAGTGGCGGGAGGCTACCGTGAAAGAGTTACCGCCGATTTATGTTTCCCCTGTGAAGTCGGGGAGATCCCCGATTTCGGAAAAGGCAAGCGGCACTTTACCATAGACGAGGTAACAAAAAACAGTATCAGCCTTTCGGTACACTGCGCCGATCCTAAATACAATAAAGTCTGGATTCTTAAAAAAGGTGAAGAAATAACCTATCGGCCGCACTCCTTTGACGGCGGATATTTCTATCAATTTAAACTGATTTAGGAGGCACGGCTATGAATGCGATTGGAATTAGAATAAAAAAAGCGGACGGAAAGCACGACTTTGGTGCAAGTAAATTCTTCGGTGCACCGGTGATGCCGGCAGAGTGGCAGGAGCGGTTTTCGGAGGATGTTATCTTCTTTGGACAGATACGGCTTTCGGATATTGCAGAATTTGACACAGAAAACAAACTGCCGCACACGGGATATCTTTATCTTTTCCTCGATGTGGAGATGTACCCCTATCAGGCGATGGCGTATTATTATGACGGCGAGCCGAACGTGGTGATTGACGATTTCAACGAAGCAGAACCGCAGTTTGCTCATTTGAATGAGGATTGGCTCATGAGCTTTGAGCCTGCCGATGAAGCCTCTGACGGGATTCGGCTGTTCGGCATTCCCTCCTCCGGCTATGAAACGGATGAGGAACTGCTGCTCCAGTTCGATCCGCTGGCGGAAGACACGGGTTTTCTCGACAATATCGACGGCTACGCCTACTTCTTCTTCGGTGAGGGCAAAGACCGCATTGACGGCATCCGCTTTTCTATTGACCGTTCATAAGGGAGAACTCTATGGAACAGTATTTTACAAAAGGCAGCAGGATTCCGTTGCAAAACGGTCAGTCAGCCGAAGTGATTGCAAAACTCGGCGAGGGCGGTCAAGGCACGGTGTACCGTGTGCGTGTCGCCGGGCAGGAGTATGCGCTGAAGTGGTATCACAAAACTGCCCTGCAGAATCCCCGCCGATTTTATCTGAATCTTGAAAACAATATCCGTCAGGGTGCGCCCTCTCCGGCATTTCTGTGGCCGGAGTTTCTGACAAAGGAAAAGGACGGCAGCTTTGGATATGTTATGAAGCTGCGCCCGTCCAATTACAGGGAGTTTTCGGATTTCCTGCTGGCAAAGGTTCATTTTTCCTCTCTGTCTGCGGCGGCCAATGCGGCGCTGAATATTACCAACGGCTTTCGGGAGCTGCACCGAAAAGGGTTTTCCTATCAGGATCTGAACGACGGAAACTTCTTCCTTGATCCGGCAACCGGCGAGGTACTCATCTGCGACAACGACAATGTGGCACCCTACGGAGAGAGTCTTGGCATTGCCGGAAAGGCGCGGTATATGGCACCGGAGGTGGTGCGCAATATCAAGCGACCGGATATTATGACCGATCGGTTTTCGCTGGCGGTCGTGCTGTTCCGCCTTTTGTTTTTAGACCATCCGCTGGAGGGAAAGCGCGTGGTGGAGCATCCCTGTCTGACGGAAGAACTGGAACTGAAATTTTACGGCAAAGAGCCGGTATTTATTTATGATAAAACCGATGATTCCAACCGCCCGGTACACGGCATCCATGCGAACGCTTTGCGCTTTTGGCCGGTGTATCCCAAATTCATTCGTGAGCAGTTTTTGAAAGCATTTTCCAAGAACGCTATGAACGGGCAGGAGCCCCGCCCTACCGATAACGATTGGCAAATCGTCTTTACTTGTCTTCGGGACTGCATCGTGAAATGTCCCTGCGGCGGGGAAACATTCCTGAATCTTGACAGCGACAGCTTATGTATAAATTGCGGCTTGAAAATTCCGAGACCGCCTGTGTTATTATCGCAGAACCGCTACAAGGTTGCCTTGTTCCCCGGCATGAAGCTCTATCGGTGCCACACCGACCGGGATAGCGATGATTTCAGAGAAATCACCGGCGAGGTAATACGAAGTATGAAAAATCCGGCAATATGGGGACTTCGGAATCTGAGCGATGAAATCTGGAACGCTGAGAACAAGGATGGAACACAAAAGCCGATTGCTAAAAACGAAGTGATGGTTGTAACCAAAACAAAACAGATTCATTTTCCAAACTGCGCTGGGATGATCGAATAAGGAGGTTTTTACATATGGCAAATATATATGAAGGTGCGGTGGAGGTTTCCCGCAGAACAATGACGCTTTTCTTTGTGGTGGATGCCTCCGGCAGTATGGACGGCTCAAAAATGGGAACGCTCAATTCCGCCATTGAGGAGGTTATTCCCGAAATACGAAAAATATCCGGCGAAAATGCCGACGCGGCAATCAAGATCGCTGTGCTGGAATTTTCAAGCGGTACAAGATGGATAACCCCTGCGCCGATGGACGCGGAGGACTTTACATGGAGCTTTCTGACGGCGGACGGACTGACCGATTTCGGTGAGGCTTGTAAGCAACTCAACGAAAAACTGTCCCGTAAAGCCTTTATGGGCGATGTGGCCGGTTCCTTTGCGCCCGCTATTTTTCTGCTGTCGGACGGCGAGCCGACCGATGAATATGCATCCTCCCTCGCAAAGCTCAAAGAGAATAACTGGTTCAAAAAGGCCATCAAGGTAGCGGTCGCCATCGGCGAGGACGCGAACCGTGATGTGCTTGCCGAATTCACAGGCAATAAAGAAGCGGTGCTTACCGTGCATACGCCGGAAGCGCTCACCAAAATGATCCGCTTTGTTTCAGTTACTGCATCCCAAATCGGATCAAAGTCCAGCGGTGTCGGCAAAGGCGGCGTGGACGAGGCTGCAAACAAGCAGGATGAGATGATTGACAAAATAAACGAGGTAAAAGCCGCCGAGCCGGATGACGACGGTGACTTGGAATGGTGACGGACTATCGGGCATTCCATTTGACAGTCATTGGTGCCTCACATATCAAAAACGGCACGGTCTGTCAGGACTGTTCGCAAAGCTGTGAAAAGACGGAATGCCGCCTTGTTGTTGTGTGCGACGGTCACGGCGGCGCAGATTATTTTCGCTCCGACCGAGGGAGCAAATTGGCAGCCGCCTCCTTTATGGACTGTATGGAAAATCCCGATTTAATAGCGGCGCTTTCTGCGGCGGCTACGGAAAAACAGCGAAAGTCCCGTATTGAACAACTGATCAAAAGCATAATCGCTCGTTGGAACAGCCTTGTCGAGCAAGATATGAGGCAACATCCTTTTGATGAAGATGAGCTAAGCGGCGTATCGGAAAAGGCGCGGCGCAGATATGAGGCAGGAGAACGGCTGCAAGCCGCATACGGCACAACACTTATCGGCGCAGTATTGGCGGAGGATTTCTGGCTGGGACTTCAGATCGGCGATGGGAAGTGCGTGGCCGTATCGGAAAACGGTGAATTTACACAGCCGATTCCGTGGGACGAGGAATGTTTTTTGAATGTCACCACCTCTCTTTGCGACGAAAATGCCGCCAAAGAATTTCGGTTTTGCTTCAGCCGCACCTTGCCCGCCGCTGTATTTATCGGCAGTGACGGAATTGACGATTGCTTTGCCGGGGATGAAAGGCTGTATGATTTTTACCGCGTGACGCTGAAATCTTTTGCACAGACGGATGAGGAAACCGCCGTCGCACAATTAAAGGAGTATCTGCCGACGCTTTCCGAAAAAGGCAGCGGCGATGATATGTCGGTGGGCATTCTCGTCAACACAGACCTTGTCTGTAAGAGCGAATCGGTGTACCAAGAAATAGCAGAAGAAAAATAAGGCGAGGTACGAGATGAACGATAACGGCTCCAAGTTTTATTATTCCCGTCTGACGGACGGTGAGAAAAATCTATATGATCGGATATGCGAAGCGCTTCTTCGCTTTGAACCGGCGTTATCACTTCACGCCGGTATGGGCAAAGCGTTTACGGTAGACACGGGGAAGATCATGACCGCCGTACTGTTTGACAATCCGGTTTTCTTCTATCTAAATCGACATCGGGTAATCGTCAAGCAAACGCCAATGTATATTCAGTTGATTTTTCAGTACGACTACACGAAGGAAGAAGCCGAACAGCTATGGGCAGAGGTAGAAAAGAAAGTAGAACGGTTTATAAAGAACCGCATAAAGCCGGATATGAGTCCGCTTGCAAAGCAGCTCAGTGTGCATAATTTTCTGTATTCCATCCATACGGCCGAGGAGCCGTATGATAAGGATTGCTTCTCGGTAATCGGCGCCCTGCTCCGCGACCGGTGTGTTTGTGAAGGCTTTGCAAAAACCTATAAGCTGCTGTGTGACCGACTGGGGATTGCTTCCATCGTTGTAATAGGCGAAGCCCTGCTTCCGGACGGGAAGAAAGAACCGCATTCGTGGAACATTACAAGAATCAACGGAGTAACCGCACATACGGATGCGGCGTGGGATTCCCGCTTTGGCGGCGCCTCCTATGATTACTTTAATCTGTGTGACGCAGATATCGCCGCCGACCACAGCTTTGATACGGAACTGTATCCTAAGTGCGAGCCGAACAAAATCAATTACTTCTATAAAAACGGACTGATTGCACGGGATGAGGACGAACTGCGGAAAATCATAGCAGACAAGGCGGACGAGCCTTACTATTCTGTCAAGCTGTTATTTCCGTTCTCACAGGAGCGTCTTGCGGAGTTTCCTTTTGATATTGGAACTCTGCGGTATAATGCCGCACAGAATGTTATCGGTTTTGTCAAAGCGATGACGGAATAAGCTTACAGACAGGAGGAATACCATGCCCTTTTCGCAAGAGGATTTGGAAAGAATCGCAGAATTATACAATATCATTGAAAGCCATAAGGAACACGAATATGCGGCGCCTACCTACAAGGACAGCCCTTATCTTTCGGAAATGGCGGAGCTTGTGCTTCGCCGGTGGGATAACGATATAGAAACGCTGGAGGAAACCATTCCTGCACTTTGGTATCTCACCCAAGCATATGACGAAATGTGCCGGGCGGGAATGTCCGTGAAATATTACACACCGCTGCTTCAAGCTCATACAGAGCTTATGAAACTCAGAGAATATGACAGTGATGACATGGAACAGTTGGAAAACTGCTTTTATCTGGCGGTCAAGGCAAGAAATTATTATGAACCGGACGATTGCTCCGACCTTGTGGAAATTGTGTCCGGCAGTCTGCCGGATGAAAGGATTCGCGAATTGCTTCTCTCGGCCCAGGAAAACCGCCGGGGATTCATAAAAAACGATCCTGTTGAGAAAACGGAGGAATACCTTGCGGTGATTGACAAGGTGGAGGAAAAGATAGATAAAACCAACCAGATGAATTTCTGTCTGGAAAAATGGGATTTAAAAGCGCAGTTCTTGTTTGAGTTCGGTATTCTCTGGCGCTCCCCGGCGCAGCTCAATCCGGGTGTCATGTTCGATTGATAAATGCCTGCATTTGAAACAGCGACAACTGCATTTTATTTATAGATTATTTCTGCATTGATATACGCAGAATAAACAATAATAATGGGGACGGCAGTCAAACCATCCCCAAGTTTATCTATGCATTATATATAAGCTCATGTAATACTATTTCGTTTGCTCTGTTTCGTATGTTATTCATTTGGCGAACCCATTCCATTTGATTCTCTGCTTTGAGCTGTTCTGTTATATCTTCACGCTCTGCCATCTTCTTAACCAGCTGGGAACACATATCTTCTGCCTGTTTGTCAATATCAGCAAGGTAACTATTCAATTTGCCGCTGAGCTGCAAGCTGGAGAGAAGAACCCGCTTGTTTTCTCGCAGATAATTCAAGTGTCGCTGCCCCCATATACCGATATGCACCTGTTCTTCCGCTGGAAGTTTCAGGCACGGCAAATAATAATCACCTTGCAGCTCATACCATAGCCCATTGTTTTCATCATATTTGTACTTTTCCATAGAATCTTGGCCTCCTTAAATTCTTTTGCTATCATCATATCAAAGAGGCAGAGTGTCGGCAAATGTGCGGGGAAATATGTGATCCGTCAGCCGGTTTTTTATGTGTGAAATTTAGGTTGGTTAAGAACACCCGTACCATAAAAAATAGGTAATGCTTAAGCATTACCTATTTTTTAATTATCCAGCAACCGATGACAGGAGTCGAAGGCGAGCGTAAAGAAAACAGTCCGGTGGACTGTTTTTAGCGAGGGGATTTGATGAGTTACTTTGGAAAGATGTGTAACTTTCAAGCGGGGTAGGTAGAAAGAGTTATTGCATAGAATGTCACTCAACCTATAACAAAGGTAATGCTTAAGCATTACCTATTTTTTAATTATCCAGCAACCGATGACAGGAGTCGAAGGTGACGAGTACGACCGCCGCCGGTGGCGGATAAAGGGAGTACGAGGAAGAGCCGCAACAAGGAGTTTGAGGAAGTGCATTAATGCACGACGCTAAACGACTATGTTGCAATCGGGGACCGTAAAGAAAACAGTCCGGTGGACTGTTTTTAGCGAGGGGATTTGATGAGTTACTTTGGAAAGATGTGTAACTTTCAAGCGGGGTAGATAGTGAAAGTCACTACAAAACAAGTCACTCGACAGCTTAATTCGGCAATGCAAACGCATTACCTATTTTTAGGCTCTGTCAAATTTCGGGATAAATCTGAAAAAATAATTGCATAGAGGCAAGCGATGGCAAGTCAAGCTGTCGCTTGTTTTTGTGTTTGATGGGAAAATATATGAAAATATGATTACGAAAGCGTTTGAAATTTCTGCACAACAAATATCTGTTGAATTATTCAGCAGTATTTTTACATTTTCTATTAGATTAATGTGAAGAGTCAGTATGTTTTTTAATTATTTTTATTATTTTCATAAAACCTCTTGACAAAATCTGCTGACAAGAATATAATACAAAATGACAATGAAAGTTGTCATTAAGACAAAAAGAGTTGTCATATGGAGGTATAGTATGATACTGAAAAATCGTTTGAAAGAACGCAGAGCCGCACTGAATGTCAATCAGCAGGAAATGGGTCGCCTGTGTGGTGTATCAAGGCAGACAATCAGCCTTATTGAACGAGGCGATTATTCGCCCTCTGTCACCCTTGCCCTAACCATTGCAAAAGTATGCGGTGTTAAGGTAGAAGATGTTTTTTATTTACAGGAGGAAAAAGAAAATGAATAGTAATGAAATTAAGAAAGCAAATCGTAAGGCATTACCGAAATTTTTACTCATTGTGGTAATCAGCTTTATTGTTGGGGGAGTGATAGGATTTTTCTCGGTAGAATGGAGTCTTGGTTCCTTGTCTGACAGTATAAAAATGGTGGGAGAAGTATTTGGAATGTATCTAGCGCCATGGCTTATGCTATCAGTAGCAATTATCGTGCCGGTTATCTCAATCCCGAAATACAGAAAAGCAAAAAAATTGCTGGATAAATGGGACGGCGAGAATGAAGAAATTTGTGACAAATTTGAAGAAAAACTTTCCATTATCATATGGGTTACGGGAGCAGCCCTGATTATTTCCTATTTCCTTTTATCTGCATCATACTCCGAAGGTTTTACAATTTTAGATAACGAGGATAATATTTTGCCGTTTATTATTGGAATAACAGCATTCGCCGCCGTTTTAATTGAGTCCATTATTATCCAGCAAAAATGCGTCGATGCTGTAAAGAAAACAAATCCCGAAAAAACTACATCAGTCTATGATGTTAAGTTTAAAAAGAAATGGATGGACAGCTGTGACGAAGCTGAAAAGATTTTGATTGGCAAGTGCGCCTTTAAGGCTTATTCGGCAACCAACACCATTTGTGCAGTTCTTGCCCCTGCTCTTGCCGTCTGCTCCCTTATCTTTGGAATGGGATTTTTACCTTCTCTTGTTGTTTGCATTATCTGGATAGTCAGTCATTCTGTATATTGTAAAGAATCACTAAAATACTCCAAAGCCGGAAACAAGATTTCTTAATTATGAAAAAATAGTAATTCCCAAAATCAATTCAATACATTTTGGAGGAAAGTGGATTGGGCTTGCCCTACTTGTGGGTGGCGTCATTCCTCTCGTTATCTGGTTGTTGTTTCGCATATTTTTATGGGAGTTGTGTGTAATCGGCGGATTCATACTGTTGGGATTTATCATTGTGTTTGCGATAGAGATGTATCAGGATTTTTGTAAAACACCTTACTACCAACGACATTTAAAGAAAACAATACCGTTTGACCCCAAAACCCAATATGCGGTCATAAAAATCTCAGTTTGCACAGGGGAAAAAGTTGCCGGATTCAGAAATATGGCTTATGGACATTTTACGGAGGTTATGTTGGTTAGAAATAAAGAAGATGAAAAGCGATTTTTAAAAATATATAACCTTGAAAAGGTAAATATGGAATACTGATTAAAGGATTTTGGGAAAGTGAATATACCTGTACATGCCCTAAAACAGTGGATAGGTTTGAGTAAACATGGTTTATATAATTAAAAAATGTATAGAAATATTGCATAAAAGAACAGGTTAGCGGCTGCTAACCTGTTGTTGCTTTTGCTGAAATTCTTTGGTGACTGAGAAAAACAGGGGAAATAGTGTTGACAATTTCATCTTTGGTGGATAAAATAATATTCGGTTAGTGAAAGCTAACCGTTAATTCAGCACTATGGTTAGCATATGCTAATCTATCATAACATAGAATTTGTTGCAATTTTGAAGAGGGTGGAAAGATGATGCCGCTTACATTTGCAGATATAGGAGAAGAAAATATAATCAAGAAAATCGGCGGAAAGCAGGAGGTTAAAACCCATCTTGAAAATCTGGGTTTTAACGTTGGCGGAGCCGTAACTGTGATTAACACTATAGGCGGAAATGTGATAGTAAAGGTCAAGGAGTCCCGCATTGCCATCAGTAAGGAAATGGCACAGAAGATTATGGTTTAGTTTTGGAATAAATTATATATCAGGAGGAAAACCAATGAAAACTTTAAAAGAGGCAAAAATCGGCGATACCGTAAAGGTTGTAAAGCTCCACGGCGAGGGAGCAGTAAAGCGCCGTATTATGGATATGGGACTTACAAAGGGCGTAGATGTGCATATCCGCAAGGTTGCACCCTTGGGCGACCCGGTTGAAGTAACTGTGCGTGGATATGAGCTTTCAATCCGCAAGGCAGACGCTGAAATGATTGAGGTAGAATAATTGTTATATTAATTAAGGGGCTTAAAACCCCTTATTATTTAAGATTGCAGTTAGCTAAAACTAACTTGAAAGTGAGGAAATACATATGGATTTGCGAATTGCCCTTGCAGGTAACCCGAATAGCGGTAAAACGACCCTGTTCAATGCTTTGACAGGCTCGAATCAGTTTGTGGGCAACTGGCCCGGTGTTACAGTGGAAAAAAAGGAAGGTAAACTGAAAAAGCACGACGGTGTTGTTATCACCGACCTTCCGGGTATCTATTCTCTGTCACCATACACCCTTGAGGAGGTTGTGGCAAGAAATTACCTTATAGGCGAACGCCCCGACGCTATTCTCAATATAGTTGACGGTACTAACCTTGAACGAAATCTTTATCTTACAACCCAGCTTACTGAGCTTGGCATACCCGTAGTCGTTGCCATCAATATGATGGATATTGTGAGAAAAAACGGTGACAAAATCAACATAGATGAGCTTTCCCGTGAGCTTGGCTGTAAGGTTGTGGAAATTTCTGCCCTTAAGGGCAACGGGGTGATGGAGGCAGCAGAGGCGGCAATTGATGCGGCGAAAAACTCAAAGACACTTCCAATGCACACATTCTCCGGTCCTGTTGAACACACAATCGCCCATATTGAAGAGGCGGCTGTACACCATATGCCTGACGAGCAACAGCGCTGGTATGCAATCAAAATATTTGAGCGTGACGACAAGGTTCTTGAACAGCTAAAGCTTTCCGAAAGTACCCTCAGTCACATTGAGCAGGACATCAGGTCGGCAGAGGAAGAGCTTGACGACGACGCAGAGAGCATCATCACCAACGAGCGCTACATTTACATTGCACAGCTTATAAAGGGTTGTTACAAAAAGAAGAGTGCAGGCAAGCTTTCCACCTCTGATAAAATCGACAAGGTTGTGACAAACCGCTTTTTAGCACTTCCGATTTTTGCAGTGATTATGTTCATTGTATATTTTGTATCAGTCACAACTGTGGGTACATGGGCGACTGACTGGGCAAATGACGGTTTGTTCGGCGACGGCTGGCATCTGTTTGGAATCGGCTCGTCAGCTTATGAGGAAGAAGTTGAAGAATTCGGCGATGCAACAAATGTTGTAAACGCATTTATAGATTTAGGCAAAGAGGGAAGTGAGGAGCTTTCGGAAGCTTTGGACACAGAGTCGGAAAACTTTGATTCTGCTGTTGCCTTATCCTCATTAAAAGCCTATTCTTCACAATTTTCTCAAAGTGATACAGCCGGCTATACCCTTGAGGATGAGGAAACCCTTGCAACAGAGGATGTGACATACACAGGGGCAGAGCTGTCGGATGCAGTAGCTGTTTTTGAGAAATACCAGTGTGAAGAGCCTGACCCTGCGAATTACGGAGTTTGGGTGCCGGGTATTCCTGTACTAATTGAGGACGGATTAAGCGCCGTAAACTGTGCAGACTGGCTCCAGGGATTAATTCTTGACGGTATAGTTGCAGGTCTTGGTGCAGTTTTGGGATTTGTTCCTCAGATGCTTGTGCTTTTTATCTTCCTTGCCTTCCTTGAGGCTTGCGGATATATGTCACGAATTGCCTTTGTACTTGACCGTATATTCCGTAAATTCGGTCTTTCGGGCAAATCCTTTATCCCTGTTCTCATCGGCACAGGCTGTGGCGTTCCGGGCATTATGGCTTCAAGAACCATCGAAAACGAGCGTGACCGCCGAATGACCATTATGACAACCACATTTATCCCCTGCGGTGCAAAACTTCCCTTTATAGCAATGATTGCCGGTGCAATTTTTGGCGGTGCATGGTGGGTAGCGCCAAGCGCATACTTTATGGGTATGGCGGCTATCATCATATCAGGTATTATGCTTAAAAAGACAAAGCCGTTCTCAGGCGAGCCTGCTCCATTTGTTATGGAATTGCCTGCATACCATATGCCTACTGTGGGAAATGTCCTCCGTTCAATGTGGGAGCGTGGATGGTCATTTATCAAAAAGGCAGGTACAATCATTTTGATTTCAACAATCCTTGTTTGGTTCACCACCTACTTCGGATTTGTTGACGGTTCATTCCGGATGCTTACTGACGAACAGATTGACCATAGTATTCTTGCAGTTATAGGTAACGCAATCGCCTGGATATTCAATCCTCTGGGCTGGGGCAACTGGCAGGCGGCTGTTGCATCTATCACAGGACTTGTTGCCAAGGAAAATATCGTGGGAACTCTGGGTATTCTCTACGGCGGCGGTGAAGGAACTGTTTATCAGAACATTGCCACAGCGTTTACATCTATCAGCGGTTTCTCATTCCTCACATTCAACCTGCTGTGCGCACCATGCTTTGCCGCAATCGGAGCAATCAAGCGTGAGATGAATTCCGCAAAATGGACTTCCTTTGCAATCCTCTATCAGTGTGGTTTTGCCTATGCAATTTCCCTGATGATTAATCAGATAGGCTCTGCCTTTACAGGCAATCTAAACATTTTCGGACTTATTGTTGCAATTCTGATTCTGGCTTTTATGCTGTATATGCTGTTCAAGCCCTACAAAGAGTCCACAGTTCTCAACAAAAGAATTAGGGTTGCTAAGTAGACAGGAGGCTTTCGGATGCTTGCTTGGATTTATCAGAATTTGGCGACTATAATTATTTCTCTCATAATACTTGCAGTAGTTGCCGTAATCATAATCTCAATGGTGCGAAACAGGAGAAAAGGAAAATCCTCCTGTGGATGCGGTTGCTCAAACTGCCCTATGAGCGGTTCCTGTCATACTAAAAAATAATAATTAGGGGAAGCAGAATATTTTGCTTCCCTCAATTCTTACATTGTAGTTAGCATATGCTAACTGATTAAGGTGATATAAATGAGTGTTGTTATTGTGGGCGGAAACGAATGTATGATTCGCCAATACAAAAATCTTTGCAGTGAATACAAATGCAAGGCAAAGGTGTATCCCAAAAAGGCAGACGGACTAAAGAATTTCGGTTCGCCGGACTTGCTTGTGCTTTTTACAAATACTGTATCTCACCAAATGGTGCGGTATGCTCTCAGCGTGACAAAAGGGCAGAATGTCAGAGTTGCACGCTCCCACACAAGCTCAATTAATGCCTTGAGAAATATTCTGGAAGAATACGCTGTGGATTTTGGTAAGGGGGAATAGTAGTGTCTGAAGAATTATTGGTGCGTTACTGTTCACCCATCCTTGCAGGAATGAAAACAGCAAATATGTTTTCCTGCGGTTTTAGGGATGAGGCAGAAATGAAGCAAAGCGTACGCAGTCTGAACGCCGTACTTGTAAAAAAAGGCCTTAGAGTTTTGCCTCTAAAATTCTGTAACAACAGGGCATTAATCTATGTGTACCGACCATCAAAGCTTTCCCGGGATTTAAAACAGGAAAGTGCCTGTTGCCTGCTGAAAAAATTCGGATATACACCGGCAAAGCCGGAAAACTGTATTGTCCGCCTAAAGAAACGGCTGTCATACGGGGATGAATTTCCTCACGAAATAGGGCTGTTCCTTGGTTATCCTCCCGAGGATGTGTCTGGATTTATAGAAAACAAGGCAGAAAAATGCAAGTGCGTAGGATGCTGGAAGGTCTATGGTGATGAAGCAAAGGCAAGAAAGACATTTGCAAAATATAAAAAATGTACGAAGGTTTACTGCAGGCAGTGGGCTGAAGGCAGGTCTATTGAACGGCTTACTGTTGCCGTTTAAAGTATAATTTATCATTAAGAAAGGTTTTGATATAATGAGTAAAATAGCAGTAGTTTATTGGAGCGGAACAGGAAATACACAGGCTATGGCGGGTGCTGTTCTTGAAGGAATAAAGGAAAAAGGTGCAGATGGTGTAATGCTGTCGGCAACAGAATTTGACGAATCTATGATGGATTCCTTTGACGCAATAGCCTTTGGTTGTCCGTCAATGGGTTCGGAACAGCTGGAGGACAGCGAATTTGAACCAATGTTTATTTCCTGTGAGCCAAAGCTCAAGGGCAAGAAAATTGCATTGTTCGGCTCCTACGGTTGGGGCGACGGTGAGTGGATGCGCAACTGGGAGGACGCCTGCAAATCTGACGGGGCAGTCCTTGCCTGTGACTCTGTAATATGCAACGACGCTCCCGACGACGAGGCAATAGAGAATTGCAAATCGCTGGGCGCCTCCCTTGTGTAAAAATATACCCTCCTAAATAAAAATATCATCAGAGGTCGGTTTGTGCCGACCTCAGTTTTTTATGCAGACAGTTAATTTACTATTAGTTCATAAGAATAAAGAAAATATGTTGTTTGTTCATAATATACAACTGCTAAATATAAAATTTAGTTACTATTTATTGGAAAATTAATTGCCTGTTTGCGATGGTTTATGATAAAATTATGGTGGATATTGGTATGGTCACATTTCATATTTATTGAATAACAAAGAGGGAAAAATGACAGTCAAAGAAAAAATAGAATTGTGCATATCAATGTTATATTGAAACAAATAAATACCGGAGGATAAAATATGTTTGAAAAATTATGGAGAGAAATTGCACAGCTTCCTGAGGTTACGGCTATTGCCTTGGGTGGCTCCCGTGCAGGTGAAAATTATGATGAAAAGTCGGACTATGACTTGTATCTGTATGTCACATCTGTTCCCGATGAGGCTGTCAGGAGGAATTTGCTGGGCAAATACTGCGGATATATGGAGATAGGCAATTCCTTTTGGGAGTTGGAGGACGACTGCACCTTAAAGAACGGAATTGATATTGATATTCTCTATCGGGACTTGGACTCCTTTGCACAGGGTGTAGCCTCGGTGGTTGAGGACTTTAATGCCGGCACAGGCTATACTACCTGTATGTGGCACAACCTGAAAACCTGCAAAATTCTGTATGATGAAAAGGGACTTCTTAAAAAGGCACAGGAGAGGTTCAATGTTCCTTATCCCGAAAAGCTTAAGGAAAATATAATCTCAAAAAATCTAAAGCTTTTGCACGGAATGTTACCCTCCTATGACGGACAGATTAAAAAAGCGTCAGGGAGAAATGACTTGGTTGCTGTTAACCACAGAGTGGCGGCATTTATGGAGTCGTATTTTGAAATTATCTTTGCAATGAACAAAATGACCCACCCCGGAGAAAAACGACAGGTGGAATATGCAAAGAAATACGGAAAAATTCTTCCGTACAGATTTGAGGAAAATATTTCTGATTTGTTTAAGGTTTTGTTCACTGATTCTGACAAGGCAAATGACATCATAAAGCAGATGTATGAAGAACTAAAAAAGGTCTGTCACAGCTTGTGACAGACCTTTTTTTTATGCTATTAATAAACGATTACTTTAGTTCCTATTTGAGCTTTACTGTATATCTTTGCAACCTTGCTGTATGGGGTGTTTACACAGCCGTGAGAACCGTTGTACTTGTAGGTGTCTCCGCCGTATTCCCAGTCGGCACGCCATGTTGAGTCGTGAATACCGCATCCGTCTGATGTAAACTGCATCCAGTACTGTACAGTAGTTCGATAATCAGCCCCTACTAATACTGACGGTGATTGGCGAACAAATATGCTGTGGATTCCCTTTGGTGTGTCGTGAACACCGTCGGCATTTCCTGTTACAACATCGGTATCAACATACAGCTTTCCGTCAATGTAGAACCACATATGCTGTTCTATAATACTGATTTCAATGTAGGTGTCACCAACATTTTTTCCGAAAACAGTATTAGTTACTGTCTTTGAAGTGGTTTTGTACTTTACAGAATTAATATTTTTTCCTTTTACAGTTTTGTATGGAACAACCTTAAAGTCATACTTTGTACCGTTGTCAAGTATCTTTGTTGTGTAGAAGTTCTTTTTTGTTGAGCCAAGCTTTTTGTAGGTTTTATTTTTACTTTGTTTGTAATAAACCTTGTAGCCTGTTGCACTTGCAATGTCATTCCAGCTAAGGCTTACCCTACCAAGCTGTGATTTTGAAGTTACTGTTACAGCGGTTAACCCACCCACAGCAACTACTGATTTGCTGTATACGGATTCATAGCTCTTTGAGCCGAACTTTTTGTAAGCCTTTACTTTGTAGTAATACACCTTGTTTGTGGAAATGCTTTTGTCGGCGAATGTGTTTTTGCTTTTTCCCTTTACGGTTTTATACAGAACATATTTACCGTTGCTTTTTGCACTGGCACGGTAGATTTTGTAGCCTGTTGCCACAGAACTCTTTGACCATTTGATGCTGATACTGCTGGAAGAGTTTGTCACCTTTAAGCCTGTGACCTTCTTGGGGTTGGTGGCTGTTCTGATGTGTGCGGATTCGCCGTTATATATTTTGCCGTTTGATTTGGCATATGCCATAACCTTAAAGTCATACTGGCAAGCTGTGCCCAGGTTTGCAATGGTGATTGAATTGTTAACGGTGTTTTTGCTCTTTGTATATGTCTTTACCTTTGCAGGATTGCGGTACAGAATTGTGTAGCCGTCAGCATTCTTAACCTTATTCCACTTAAGACATATGTAGTTTGTGGATGATTTTGTGACCTTTAAGCCCTTAACCTTGCCAACTATTTTTATAATCACTGGATCCGGATCGCCGGTCATACCTATTTGCGGTGCAGAAATGCTGTTTTCCTGTGTTGCGGCCTGTGGTGTAATCATTACTGTCAATGTAGCTGACAAAGTGATGATAAGCGTCAGAAAAATACTGACTATTCGTTTGCTTGCTTTGTTCATATTTGTCCCTCCTGTTATCTATGTTTCTATTCTATAACAATTAAAGTAAAAAATAAAGTAAAATATTAAAATAATAAAATTTTTATTTATAAAGATAAATCATCAGCTTTGTTTATCATTTTTTTGGTGATTTTTTATTTTCTCAAGGGATATTTCTTTTATTCTGCTTTGCAGTTTTTTCAGATACGGATTATGTTGACATTCTTCATAACCGTAAACAGGGTTAAGCCCATATTCAAGGTCAATCCAGGTGCTTAAATCTGCCTCGTTGTGGGCAACAGCCGCCTCAAGCTTGTCCAGCGCCTTGTATAGCCTTGATTCGTCAGTTTTCTGCTCAAGCATTTCTCTGTATAAATCCATCAGCTCATTTCTGAAATTTTCCGGCAGAGATTCAACCCAGCCAAACAGGGCAGAAAGTTCTTTGTCCTCGTCTGTGTCTGTCTTTTTAAAGGAGGGAATGTCCCCTGTGAACGCCTCTCCCATATCGTGGAGGATACACATCCTTATAACCCTGTCTATGTCCACTTCGGGAAATTCATCCTTTATGAAGTATGCAAACAGAGAAAGCCTCCAGCTGTGCTCGGCAACACTTTCCCTTCTGCCCTTGGGCGTCCAGGAGTGTCGTGTGTTGTCCTTAAGACGGGAGGCTGTGTTTAGTATATCAAGGAGTTTATCAGTTTCCATTATTTTTCCTTCATTTCTGATGTATAGTGGAAAAGGGTATTTTTCAATACCCTTTCAGTCAGTCAATATTTTCAAAGAGAGGTGTTGAAAAATACCTTTCTGCGGTGTCGGGAAGAATTGTTACAACGGTTTTCCCCTTGCCCAGCTTTTTTGCAAGTCGGATTGCCGCCGCCACATTTGTTCCGCTGGAGATACCGCACATAAGTCCCTCTTTTCTTGCAAGGTCCTTTGCTGTGGTGATTGCCTCTTCGTCAGAAATGATGCAGATTTCCTGATAAATATCCCTGTTCAGAATTTTCGGCACAACTCCGTCGCCAATGCCCATTTGCAGATGTGTACCAACAGTACCCCCAGCAAGAATTGCGGCGTTTTCAGGCTCAACAGCCCAGATTTCAATCTGAGGGTTTTGTGCCTTCAGCACTTCTCCGATTCCCGTAATTGTTCCCCCTGTGCCGATGCCGGAGCAGAATCCGTCAATACTTCCGGCAACCTGCTCAAGAATTTCAAGACCTGTGTGGTGCCTGTGTGCCATAGGATTTGCAGGGTTTTCAAACTGCTGGGGAACAAATACATTTTTGTCCTCCTTTGCAAGCTCCTGCGCCTTTTCAACACACCTGTCAATACATTCTCCGATGTTTCCCTCGTCGTGTATAATAATCACCTCAGCGCCGTAGTGCTGTACCAGTTTCCTTCGTTCTTCACTTACGGAGTCGGGCATAATTATTATGGTTTTGTAGCCCTTTACAGCACCGATAAGTGCAAGGCCGATTCCCTGGTTTCCGCTTGTGGGTTCAACTATTACGGTGTCCTTGTTTATAAGACCCTTTTTTTCGGCGTCCTCAATCATATTAAGGGCTGTTCTTGTTTTAATGGAACCGCCCACATTAAGTCCCTCGAATTTTACCAGAATTTCAGCCATACTGCTGTCGGTCATATGATTAAGGCGTACTATGGGTGTGTGCCCTACAGCCTCAAGTATGTTGTTGTATATCATAAAAATACTCCTGTTTTTGTATTTGTTACTTAATCAGCTTCTCCTCGTATTCCTTCTGTCGGAATCCCACGATTATAAGGTTCTCTGAAATAATCAGCGGTCTTTTAACCAGCATACCGTCTGTGGCAAGGAGCTTTAGCTGTTCCTCCTCTGTCATATTGGGCAGTTTTTCTTTCAAATTCATTGAACGGTAGATTAGTCCGCTGGTGTTGAAAAACTTTTTCAGAGGGGAACCGCTTTTTTCGTGCCAGTCCTTAAGTTCCTCGTATGTTGGGTTTTCTTCCTTTATATTTCTGTCCTCAAAGGTGATTCCGTTGTCCAAGAGCCACTTCTTTGCTTTTTGACAGGTTGTGCACTTGGGATATTCAATAAAAAGCATAAGGGTACCTCCCATAAATAATTATAGGAAAATTATATCACAAAACTATTTCTTTGTCATTAGCCACAGAAATATATTTTGTACAATACGGCATAATTATATTGTATAAATTACCACCTCGGTTTTTTGTCAGCTTGTTCAGACAATTCCCCGGTTATTCTTTTTCATAATCACCTCGGGAATTTTCCATTAACACAACACCCTCATTTCATACAGTTTTCACTTAGCGTGTTTATTATAATAGACACAAAGAGAAAACAACTCTTGATAATTATACTTACAAATAATATAATTAAACTATCTTTCAAGGAGGATATGATTATGTTTGACAACAACAATAATCCAAATTACGATAACAATAACATAGGCGGAAATTATAATTCCAATCAAAGCTATGATAACAGCTACTCACAGGGCTACGGCTCTGATTCTTATCAGAATTCTTCCCGGAATAACAGCACTACTCCCGGAGGAACAGTAAACTCCTATGAGTGGGGCAACAGTGAAAACGGGGATTTCTACAACAACTATAAACAGCCTAAAAAGAAGAAGGAAAAAAAGCCTGTTTCCCGAACAGGAATAGCCATTGTTCTGGTGGTTTGTGTGATATGCTCCGCTTTGCTGGGAGTAGGGGGAGGTGTGGGAACATACTTCCTGCTTTCTCAGAAAAATGCAATTCAAAGTGATAATGCACTCACCATAAACAAAAGCGACTCCACAGGGGGAAGCGAAGGCTCGGCAGACGGAACAGTTTTGTCAACAGAAGAAATATCTTCAAAGGTTGCAGATTCCGTGGTTGAAATTGTAACTGAAACAGTTTCCTACTCATACTTTTACGGTCAGGCAATTTCCGAGGGTGCAGGCTCCGGTGTAATTGTTGACGCAAACGGCTATATTGTTACCAACAATCATGTTATTGAGGGAGCAAAATCCATCAAGGTAACCCTTAGAAACGGCAATGAATACACCGCAAAGCTTATCGGAACAGATGCCGACAAGGATATTGCCTTAATCAAAATCGAGCCAAAGTCCGATGAAGAACTTACTATTGCAACCTTTGGCGACAGTGATAAATTAGCAGTTGGCGACAAGGCAGTTGCCATTGGTAACCCTTTGGGTCAGCTGGGAGGCACTGTAACAGACGGTATTATCTCTGCCCTTGACAGAAAGCTCACCGTTGACAACAATGTTATGAATCTTCTCCAGACAGATGCAGCAATCAACCCCGGCAACTCCGGCGGAGGTCTTTTTGACGGACAGGGCAACCTGATCGGCATTGTAGAGGCAAAGGCATCCGGCGACGGTTCTTCCACAAGTGTAGAGGGACTTGGCTTTGCAATTCCTGTAAATGAGGTTCAGGCAATACTAAGCGACCTGAAGGCATACGGTTATGTAAAGGGTAAGCCTGCTTCAATAGGTGTTACACTCCAGACCTATATGGATATGGTTTATGTTTATGCAGTAGAAGAGAATTCTGCAGCAGATAAGGCCGGCCTTGAAAAGGGCGACAAGATTATGAAGATTGACGGCGATGAAATCAAGTCAAGCTCTGATGTCAAGTCCAAGATAAGCGAGTCCAAGGCAGGGGATAAGCTTAAGTTCGAGATTGAACGAAACGGCGAGAAGAAAACCGTTGAGGTAACTATTGAGGAAGAGAAAAACACCCAGAGTCAGCAGACTACCTCATACGATTACGACCTTGACGACATCTATGACGACGACGATTCTATTTGGGACAATTTCGGTTATTAATAACTTTCAATATATAGGAAATGATGAATAAATAACTTTTCAAAATGTTTCCGAAGAAGAACGGTCATCAACCAGATGGCTGTTCTTTTTTGTTTTAACCCAAGTCAGCAATGTTTTTTACTATAATTTATGGAGATAATAGTCAAAGGTCAAAGAAATTTTTTAGAAATTAAAATTTTTTAAAAATTTGAAAATTGAAGAAAACAGGAGTATTCGTGAGCTAATTCGCTATAAATTCAATTAAATAACTGTGTTTAACTTTATTTGACTTTGACTTTCTCTGACTTTGAGATTACAATATAGACAATGAAAGTCAGAAAAAGTCAAATAGATAATTCAAGATAGTAAAATTTTCTGATAAAGGAGGAATAATATGAGGATGAGTGACCTGGTTGCCCAGACCATCTTAGAGATGCTTGACAGTCAGAACGGCAACGCAGAAATACAGAGAAACGAGCTTGCAACCACCCTTGGATGTGTTCCAAGCCAGATAAATTATGTTATCACAAGTCGTTTCACCCCGGAACAGGGTTATGTTGTTGAGTCCCGACGAGGAGGCGGTGGTTACATTCGCATAAGGAGAATCAAAACCGATGACAAAACAATGCTGATGCATGTGGTTAACTCCATAGGCGACAGCCTTGACAAAATGACAGCAGAGGTTATGCTGAAAAACCTTTACAGGGAGCAAATCCTTGACCGCAAAATGGCAAATGCCATGGCGGTTGCTTTGTCAGACCGAGCGCTTAGGAGCGCACCCCAAAACATCAGAGATAATTTGAGAGCAGATATTTTAAAGAATATGCTTATTTCAACACTTAGTTAAACATAAATACTTAGGTAGGAGGATTTTATTATGAAATGTCAAAAATGTGGTAAAGAAAATGCTAATACTCATGTAAAAACTATTATAAACGGCGACTACAAGGAATACATCCTGTGTCCCGACTGTGCAAAGGAGATGGGCTACAACAACTTTTTCACCGATATGCAAAGTGAATTCACAAATCTTTTAGGCTCCTTCTTCGGCAACACCTTGCCGGCAATGAGCCAGTCAACCCATTGCAAAACCTGTGGCAGTACCTACTATGACATTGCCGACAGCGGAAAGGTTGGATGTGCCGACTGCTACACAACATTCTACGATTTGCTTTTGCCTTCAATCAGACGAATCCACGGCAACACAACCCATTGTGGCAAAAAGTCAGTTGCAGGTATTGAGTACACAGAAGTTCCCGACAAGGAGCCAAGCAAAATCGAAAGGCTTAAAAAACAGCTTGACGAGGCAATCAAGGTGCAGAACTTTGAAGAGGCGGCAAAGCTGAGGGATGAAATCAAGAGTTTGGAGGAGAACAATGGATAACAATGTGGTAATTTCAACCAGGGTAAGACTTGCAAGAAACCTTAAGGATTATCCATTTCCCTGCAAGCTTGACCGGAAGGGGATGCTTGAGGTTGACAAGAAGGTCAGCGACGCTTTGGTAAGCGGTAACTCAGCCATAGCCAAGGACTTTCAGTATATCGACTTTGACAATATGTCCGACACAATGAAGGTTTCACTTGTGGAAAAGCACCTTGTAAGTCCCGAGTTTATCAGCAACACAAAGGGCAGAGCACTTTTACTCCTCAATGACGGCACTGTGGGAATAATGCTTAACGAGGAGGACCACATAAGGTTACAGGTGATTAAAGAGGGCTTTTGCCTTGACGAGGCATACGACCTTGCCGACAAGATTGATACACTCCTTGACGAAAGGCTTAACTTTGCCTTTGACGAAAAGCTGGGATACTTAACCCAATGCCCCACCAATCTGGGAACAGGTATGAGGGCGTCTGTAATGCTCCATCTTCCTGCACTTAAAAAGTCAGGTGCGATGAATATGCTGGCAGGCAACCTTAGCAAGCTGGGACTTACAATCCGTGGCACATATGGAGAGGGCAGCTCCTCAGAGGGTGCAATATATCAGCTTTCCAATCAAGTTAGCTTGGGCATCTCAGAAAAGGCGGCTATTGAAAACCTTAAAAATGTGACAAAACAGCTTGTGAATCAGGAGGTAAAGCAAAGGGAAACCCTTGTGAAGTCCATAGAAACAAAGGACACAGTAATGCGCTCACTGGGAATCCTGAAATCAGCTTACCTTATGAGCCACAAAGAGGCTGTAAACCTGCTTTCAAATGTTCGTTTTGGCATATGTGCAGGTATGATTGACAATATTAAAATAGAGGACATTAATTCATTAATTACAGAGATTCAGCCTGCAACCCTGATGACCCATGAGGGTGAACAGCTCACACCAAAGGACAGGGATATTTGCAGAGCAGAGTGCATCCGTAAGAAACTTAATAATTCTTGATTAACGATAAGGATACCATTCCTTATCATAAGAGAAAGGGAAGGTGTTATTTATGTATAATTTCAATGGATTCACACAAAAGGCAAACAATGTGCTTAACAACGCTATCTCAATTTCTTCTCATATGGGTCACACCTATGTGGGCACAGAACATCTCCTCCTTGCACTTACAGAGGAGGGTGACGGAATTGCATCCACAGTATTGACCCAGGCAGGAATTACCTCAGCAGAATTGAGAAAGCTAATAGAAAATACAATGGGAACAGGCTCGCCAAGTGTGGTGACTGTTGATGATTTTACCCCAAGGACAAAGAGAGTAATGCAGAAGGCTTTGCTTATAGCCAACAGAATAGGCCATAACTTTGTTGGCACAGAGCATCTTCTCCTTGCAATTCTCTCCGATAACGACAGCTATTCTGTAAGATTTCTTAAGGAAATGGGCGCATCTCCCGACAGCTTAATTCAGGCATTAAGCGACGCTATGAATGTGGAAATCAACGGTGGCTACAATGAATCTATGGGAGGAAATACCCACAGCGGTAATGCCTCCAACGGTAAGACAAAAACCCTTGACACCTACGGACGAGATTTAACAGCCGCCGCAAAAGCCGGTGAGATTGACCCTGTTATCGGCAGAGAGGATGAAATTCAAAGAGTTGTTCAAATTCTCTGTCGCCGTACAAAGAACAATCCTGTTCTTATCGGTGAACCGGGTGTTGGTAAAACTGCAGTTGCAGAGGGTCTTGCCCTAAAAATTGCCGATGGTGAAGTTCCTGAACTGCTAAGGGACAAAAGGGTTGTTGCCCTTGACCTTAACTCAATGGTTGCCGGTGCAAAATACCGTGGCGACTTTGAGGAGAGAATTAAGGGTGTTGTTGAAGAAATCAAAAACAGCAACGATGTAATACTGTTCATTGACGAGCTCCACACAATCATCGGTGCAGGCTCTGCCGAAGGCTCAACAGATGCCGCAAATATCCTTAAACCATCTTTGGCAAGGGGAGATTTTCAGGTGCTTGGTGCTACCACCATTAATGAATACAAAAAGTATATCGAAAAGGACGCAGCACTTGAAAGACGTTTTCAGCCTGTTATGGTTGGTGAGCCAACAGAGGAAGAGGCTGTTCAAATTTTAAAAGGACTTCGTGACAGATACGAGGCTCACCACAAGGTTAAAATCACAGACGAGGCAATCGACGCCGCTGTTAAGCTTTCTTCAAGATATATTGCCGACCGTTACCTGCCCGACAAAGCGATTGACCTTATTGACGAGTCAGCCTCAAGGGTAAGACTTCAAAGTATGACAATGCCTAACGATGTGAAGAGCATTGAGGACAAAATCAAGGAGCTTGACAAGGAGAAGGAGTCGGCAGTTGCATCCCAGGACTTTGAGCGTGCCGCAAAGCTGAGGGACGAACAAAAGTCAATGGAAGAAAAGCTGTCTGCCGAAAAGGAAAAGTGGCAGGACAACACAAAGCAGGGCGGAGAGGTTACCGAAGAGGATATAGCCAAAATCGTTTCCGACTGGACAGGTGTACCTGTTGTTCAGCTTACTCAGGAGGAGTCACAAAGACTTCTTAATATGGAGGAAATCCTCCACAAAAGGGTTATCGGCCAGGACGAGGCTGTTAAGGCAATCAGCAAGGCTATCCGCCGTGGCAGAGTTGGACTTAAAGACCCTAAGCGACCTGTTGGTTCATTTATCTTCCTTGGACCTACCGGTGTAGGTAAAACAGAGCTTTGCAAATCTCTTGCACAGGTTATGTTCGGTGACGAAAACGCAATGCTCCGCCTTGATATGTCGGAATATATGGAAAAGCACACCGTCAGCAAGCTGATAGGCTCACCTCCGGGATATGTTGGATATGAAGAGGGCGGATACCTGACGGACAAGGTAAGAAGAAAGCCTTATTCAGTTGTCCTCTTTGACGAAATCGAAAAGGCTCACCCTGATGTGTTCAACATTCTACTTCAAATCCTTGAGGACGGCAGACTCACCGACAGCCAGGGCAGAACGGTTGACTTTAAGAACACCGTTATCATTATGACAAGTAATGTGGGTGCAAGGCTGATTACCGACAAGCAGAACAATGCCCTTGGATTTTCAACTGAGGAAGAAAAGGAAAGCTCCTTTGAAAAGGTTAAAGAGGATGTTATGGGCGAGCTGAAAAAGATGTTCCGTCCTGAATTCCTCAACAGGGTTGACGACATTATCGTATTTAACAAGCTGACCCCTGAGGACATTGAAAAGATTGCCTATAATATGCTTGAAAATCTTAAGCAAAGGCTTGCCGGTCTTGACATAGAGATTTCCTTTACCGAAAACGCTGTTAAGGAAATAGCCAAACAGGGTTACGACGAGGACTACGGCGCAAGACCGTTGCGCAGAGCAATCCGCAGTAAGATAGAGGATGTTCTGTCTGAGGAAATCCTTGAGGGCAAGATAAGCAAAGATAAGGCTATCACCTGTGACTACAAGGACAACTGCTTTACCTTTGAGTAATTTCTGAATCTTCTCAAAAGAAGTTAATATATAAAAAGAAAGCGGAGTTGTAGTGACTCCGCTTTTTTGCACCCCGAACAGCCTCCACCAGAGGGGCAATGTCGTCAACTTAAGGAAACTACGAGAGGAATCTTAAGAGTAAGTAGTTGGAATTATATTGACATTAATAGGTCATATGAAATTATGGCATCACAAAGGCTCCATCGGATGAGTATTCCCTTGCTAAGGGAAATGCCCCAACGGGGCAAAGGGTTTGCCGTTTTCGCCAGAAAAAGCTG
>JBJEOU010000143.1:0-5703 GCA_051880875.1 Ruminococcus sp.
AAAGGAAGAAGACGAGCTTCTCCCTTTCTGTTGATTGCATTATTCTGCCCTTTATGGTGGTGAGCACCAATAATTCAGTCTGCCCTTTATGGTGGTGAGTACCAATAAAACGGGCAATCAAGCCGTTCATTCAATATTATTATATATTCAGCTTTAAATTATGTCAAGCTAACTTTTTGTAAATATTGAAAACTACTTTTTGCAATGATAATTTCAAATATTTTTCTTTATTCTATTTTATATTATTAATAATACAGCTTCACACTGCCAAAACCGGTACGCGGGGCATTCCCTGAACTTTCAATTTTTAACTGATATGTGTTCTTTATGTCTACTGTATAATATTTGGGGAGTGAATTTTCTTTTCTACTTATGATTTTGATTAACTCCCCATCACTATATAACATTGATGTACTATCGCCATCCTCTCCATCCTTACCTCCGTAATAAAAAGATATCTTTGAAAATTTACTACTGAGGTTAAAAATTGCAAATCCATCCCAACTGCTATGTAGTGTAAAACTCTTAAAGTACTGTATGCCACCCATATTTATACTGTCTGCGCCCTTATAGACACAATAATCATAGCTTGAATACGGTTCCATCACATCCACAAGATAAACATATGATGTCATTTTGATTTTTCTTACATTTGAAAATGCACCGTAGTATGTTTTTCCTTTAGACTTTGTATATGCCCTAACTTTGAAATAATAACTACTGCCAACCTTTAGTCCTGCTTTTTTAAGAGTCCTTCCGGTTGTTGTTTTAATTTTCTTGTAGCCACCACCGTTTGTTTTCATATACACCTGATAACCCTTTGCACGGCTGGCGGCTTTCCAGCTTAGTTTTACGGTTGACTTGTTCTCCCTATTGAGTGAAGAGATAACAACCTTGGAGGGCTTTACAACCTTTGCAGACGCATCAACAGCAGGTAAGGATATACAGGTCACTGCACAAATGAGAACTAAAAGTAAACAGCTTAGTTTTTTCAATGATAATTTTTTCATAGTTTTTACCTCTCTTTAGCAAATTTTATTAAACAACTATCTGTTTATTAAAATATATCACATAGAATACAGAAAGTCAACAAATAGTTTACATATATGCTACCAATAGTGTGCATAATCAACATAAAGTAAGTCTAAAGAGGTGTTTACTTATGGTTGACTTAGGTAAGAGGTTAAAAGACCTGCGGAAGGAAAAAGGACTGACACAACAACAGGTGGCCGACAGGGTTTGGGTGAGCAAGGCGGTTATTTCAAGCTACGAAATCGGCACAAGAACCCCATCCTACGAGGTACTTATCAAGCTGGCAAAGCTGTTTGGTGTTTCCACCGATTTTCTGCTGGGTGTTTCACCAAAAAGGGTTATCAATGCAGACAACCTTACCGAAAAGCAAATCACCCTCGTAACCCAGCTTGTTAAGGAGATAGAAAAAAGCACTAAGCTTTGATATACAATTAAAAACTAATATATCGTGATTTCCGCTGTAATACAATGCACCTTGCTCTTTGAAGTAAGGTGTTTTTTATATTTGAATAACCACTTAATAGACAAAAGGACGAAATTTGTTGACATAGTAACTATCGTCATATAAAATGGAATTATATGAAAACTCAAGAATTAAAATGAGGTTAGGTTATGAGCAATATTATTGAAATAAGCCATCTTTGCAAAAGCTTTGGAGATGTTAAGGCGGTGCAGGATGTCAGTTTTACCGTCAAGGAGGGTGAGCTTTTCGCCTTTTTGGGTGTTAACGGAGCAGGCAAAAGCACCACCATATCCATTATGTGCGGTCAGCTTGCCAAGGACAAGGGCAGTGTTGTAATTAACGGCAAAGACACAGACCGCAATATGGACGAGATTAAAAGTGAGCTTGGGGTTGTTTTTCAGAACTCTGTTCTGGACAAATCCCTGTCCGTAAAGGATAACCTGAAAAGCAGAGCCTCTCTCTACGGAATAACAGGAAAGGCTTTTGAGAAAAGGCTGTCGGAAATTGCAAAGCTGTTGGATTTTGAAAACCTTCTGAAAAGGACTGTGGGCAAGCTGTCGGGAGGTCAAAGGAGAAGAATTGACATTGCACGGGCACTTTTCCACAGGCCTGAAATACTTGTGCTTGACGAGCCAACCACAGGTCTTGACCCCCAGACAAGGCGGATTATGTGGGATGTGGTTGACAAACTTCGCAAGGAAGAAAAAATGACGGTGTTCCTCACCACCCACTATATGGAGGAGGCAGCGGAGGCTGACTATGTTGTAATCCTTGACAGCGGAAAAATTGTTGCAAGGGGCACTCCTCTGGAACTGAAAAATACATACACAGGCGACTTTATCACCTTGTACGGAGCAAAAGAGGATGATGTTAAAAAGCTGTCGTACCCCTACGAAAAAATCAGGGACGCCTACCGTGTGGCTGTTCCCAACACAGAAACAGCTACCGGTCTGATTGTAGAATATCCAAGCCTTTTTACCGACTACGAAATCACCAAGGGAAAGATGGACGATGTTTTCCTTTCGGTAACAGGAAAAACCCTTGGCACAGAGTCTATGGATAATGAAAAAAGGGAGGGTAAAAAATGAGTAAGCTATTGAGCCTTGTACAGAGAAATACAAAAGTTTTCTTCAAGGATAAGGGTATGTTCTTCACTTCTCTAATAACCCCCCTTATTTTGCTTTTACTTTTTGTCACATTTTTGGGGAATGTTTATCGTGACAGCTTCGCAATGTGCGCCCCAAAGGGGATTGATGTACCCGACACCATTGTTGACGGCTTTGTGGGGGGATGGCTGTTCTCTTCCCTCCTTGCAGTGTGCTGTGTGACTGTTGCTTTTTGCTCCAATATGCTAATGGTGCAGGACAAGGTGACAGGTGCAAGGACAGACCTGACTATGGCACCTGTCAGGAAGTCCACATTAGCCTTTGGCTACTACATTTCCACAGCCTTGACAACACTTATTATCTGCGCTGTTGCCCTTGTAGCTTGTATCATCTACCTTTCCCGGACAGGGTGGTACTTGTCAGGTCAGGACATACTCCTTGTGTGCCTTGATGTATTTTTGCTGACAATGTTCGGCACAGCACTTTCCTCTGTTGTGAATTCATTTTTGTCCACACAGGGGCAGATTTCCGCTGTGGGAACTATTGTAAGTGCCGCCTACGGATTTATCTGCGGAGCATATATGCCTATTTCACAGTTTTCAGAGGGAATACAGACATTCATCTCATTCCTCCCCGGCACATACGGAACTGCACTTTTACACAATCACCTTATGGGCGGAGTTATGCAGGAGATGAAGGACAGCTATTTCCCATCCAAGGTTGTTGAACAGATGAAGGACTCCTTTGACAGCAATCTGTATTTCTTTGACCACAAGGTGTCAATACCACAGATGTATGCCGTACTTGTAGGCGCTGTGGTACTGTTGATTGGTGTTTACATTCTGCTTAATGTCCTTAGAGGACGAAAGAAAAAGTAATAATAAAAGGAGAAAAGGTATGCTGAAAATTGAGCATTTAACAAAAATTTACGGTAACAAAAAGGCAGTTGACGACCTTAGCCTGCACATCAATAAGGGGGAAATCTACGGATTTATCGGTCACAACGGTGCCGGAAAAACCACCACGATAAAATCCTGCTGTGGTATTTTAAAATTTGATGAGGGGGAAATCTATGTGGACGGTATATCCGTAAAGGAAAATCCCCTTGCCTGCAAAAAGATGATTGCCTATCTTCCCGACAACCCAGACTTATACGACTATATGACAGGCATTCAGTTCCTAAACTTTATTGCAGATGTTTTTCAGATTCCACAAACGGAAAGGCAGGAGAGAATCCATAAATACTCCGAAATGTTCGGCATAAAGGGTGATTTGGCACAACCTGTTTCTGCATATTCCCACGGTATGAAGCAAAAGCTTGCCATTATTTCCGCCCTTATTCACGACCCCAAGCTGATTATTATGGACGAGCCTTTTGTAGGACTTGACCCAAAGTCTGCCCACATCCTAAAGGAGCAAATGAGGGAAATTTGTAACCGTGGCGGTGCAATATTCTTCTCCACTCACGTTCTTGAGGTTGCCGAAAAGCTGTGCGACAAGGTTGCCATCATCAAGGACGGCAAGCTTATCCGCTCCGGTTCTATGGAAGAGGTAAAGGGCGACGACTCCCTTGAATCGGTATTTTTGGAGCTGGAGGAAAGCAATGACTAAAACACTTCTTAAAAAACAGCTTAAAGAACTTCTGATGACCTATTTCCGCTCCGGAAACAGCAAGAAGAAAAAGTCAAAGGCAGGTCCTGTGGTTTATGCCCTGCTGATGGTTTATGTTGCAGGATTTTTGTTCTTTTTCTTTTACAATATGATGAACAGCCTGTGTGTGCCTTTGTTTTCCGCAGGGAGAGGCTGGCTGTACTTTGCTCTTGCCGGAATTATCGCAATGATGCTGGCTGTTTTCGGCAGTATTTTTGTAACTCAATCTATGCTGTTTGACGCAAAGGACAACGAGCTTTTGCTGTCCCTGCCCATACCGCCGTCAAAAATTCTGTTTACCAGAATGTTCTCCCTGTATATACAAAACTTTTTCTTCGGAGGCATTGTCTTTTTGTCCGCTGTTGTGGTGTATGCAACTTCATACTTTGCCACACCTCTTAGTATTGTTTTCTGCGTTCTGCTGTTTTTCATCCAACCACTTCTCAGCCTTGGAATCACCTGCATCATTGCGTGGCTCATTGCCTTGGCTACCGCAAGGATGAACAACAAAACCATCATAACCAGCATACTTTCTCTTGCGTTTCTGGCGCTATACTTCTTTGTATATTACCAATTCAGCAATTATGTTCAGCTTTTGATTACCAACAGCAAATCGGTGGGAGCAAGCATCAAAAGCGCATTGTACCCAATTTATGAAATGGGAATGGGCGCAACAGGGGACATCAAGGGCTTTGTCATATTCACCGCCATTACCCTTGCATTTTTTGCATTAATCTACTGGATTTTGTCCCTTAGCTTTATACGCATCGCCACCACAAAGAGCAAAGGAACAAAGGCTAAGTACCGTGAAAGAGAACTAAAGGTAAGCTCCCTTAGAAAGACTTTATTCTTCAAGGAGTTGAAGCATTTTACAAAAAATTCCCTTTATATGCTCAACTGCGGTTTAGGTTCTCTTTTCCTTATAATCGGTGCAGTTGTAATTGTTGTCAAAAATGAATGGATTTTGGAGCTTGCAGAATCATTCCCCCTTGCCGGTGCGTTGTTTGCACTAATCGGTGCAGGTATAATATGCTTTATCGTATCTATGAATGTTGTGTCAGCCCCCACTATTTCTTTAGAGGGTAAAACAATGTGGCTTATAAACTCTTTGCCTATAAGGGGTAAGGATGTTTTAAATGCTAAGCTAAATTTGCATTTTATGGTGAGCGCACCTTTTGCACTTATATGCAGTATAGTCTGCGCTGTGGTGCTGAAATCATCTGTTATAATGACTGTTGCACTGATTCTCATACCCCAGCTGGCAATTCTCCTTTTTGGAGAAATCGACCTGCTGTTAAGTCTGAAATTTGCACAGCTCGACTGGACAAATGAGGCTATGGTGGTTAAGCAAAGCACCAGCGTTGTAATTTCCCTTTTCTTAAACTGGGGAATAATCATCGCCCTTGGTCTTTCATTCTTCTTGATTCCGGAAATAACTGCATTTTCTCTGGA
>JBJEOU010000144.1:0-5664 GCA_051880875.1 Ruminococcus sp.
AGTCCCTTCCAGCGCGCCAAAAGTTCCGTAAACAATAGGTTTACGGAACTTTTTTTGTTTCATATTATTCCACGAATAAAAAACAGATGTTTTTAAAAGTGAAATTCAAAGTGCAACTAACGACTTCCCAAAGTGCAAAAGTTGCACTTTGGCTTTGTGATTGTCTTTTTTCTATTCATAAATATCTCTGCGGTGTCTGATGTTCAGTATCAGGATTAGTATTTTATCATCCTCAATGTTTGCAATTAATCGGTAATCGCCAATACGATACCGCCATTTTCCCTTGTGATTTGCCGTCAAGCCCTTACCGTGCTGTCGTGGGTTTTCGCAGTTCACAAGGTTTTTTTCTATCCACCCCAAAATCAGGGAGGCTGTGGGTTTGTCCAGTTTTTTCAGTTGCTTTACAGCCTGCTTTGTGTATTCAACCTTGTACTTCATCAGTCAATCCCCAGCATTTCCTTAACCTCATTATGGCTGTAGGTGACGGGGTCTTTCTTGTAGTCCTCCATAGCCTTATTGTAGGAGTCAAGGTCAATTTCATCTTCTATTCGTTCAATAACAGACTTTCTTATCAACTCGGACACGCTGATGTTGTTCATTGCCGCATATTTTTTGATAAGCATTGTGTCCTCATCGCTAAGCCTTAGGGAAATTGTCATATCAGCACCACCTTTGTATTACAATGTATTACTATATTTATATTATATCCCTTAAAAATTATTATGTCAACAATTTTCCGTTTGTTAACAAAATAATAACAGCACGCTCCTTTGTACATTATTTATTCAAAGTTTTTCGGCAATTTTCCACAAATTGGGACTTTATATCTTATGAAAAGTCACATTTTTAGTCTTTGAAGATTGACAGTTAAACAAGTAAATGATAGAATTATCTTAAGTTTGTATGTTGCTGATTTCAGATTTTGCGGAAAGTAATTATTTTTTGGAAAATCCGTTGTGAGATTGGCACAATAATCATCATTTTTTGCGGATATCTCTAAGGGAACACTGAATAAATCGCAATGGAATTTATTTAGTGTTTCCCCAAATTTATTTGAAAGAGAGAATTAATTATGGATGATAAGTATTTACACGATGCCGGCGTTGAATTAATGCGTATGGTAAAGGCGACACTCCACGCTTACAGGCGCTTTAGCAAAGCGGCTATTGAGGAGGAGCATATCAGTGTTTGCGGTTTACAGATTCTTGACGCTCTCAGGTACTATCCCGACAACAACACCGTAAGTGATTTGGCGGAAAATCTTGAGGTTAGCAAGGGTCTTATTTCAAGAGAGGTAGAGGTTCTGCGTAAGAACGGATATGTCACAACTGCTGTGGATGCAAACGACAGGAGAGTTCTGCGCATCAGCATAAACAGGGAAGAGTCCGACGAAATTTTAATTAAGGAAAAGAAAATGCTGTTCAGCCTTATTTATCAGATGGCAGGCGACATGACCGACGAGGAAATCGTTGCCTACAAAACCCTTAACAAAAGGGTGTATAACAACCTTATGAAGGCTGAAATAGATAAGGAAATACCCCACATCAAGGAGATTGATGTTACAAAGTTTATGTTCTGATATTGGCAAGGATACATTACAAATAATCAAGGGAGCTTCTGCTGAAGCTCCCTTTTTTCATTCCTTATTCCGATGCAAAACAGGCATTTTAGTAAAATTCGTAATATGCCTTTCCGCCCTCAAGCTCAATGCCCTTGTAGTATGCCATTTCTGAAATGGTAACCATCTGATAACCCTTTTTGCTAAGGTATTTGCAGATGTCCTCTACCGCATCCGGGGTGGATTTTTGAATATCGTGCATCAGCACTATGTCGCCGTCAAGGGTTTCACCCTTTTTAAATACCTTCTTAATGGCATTATAGGTGGATTTTGCACTCTTTGTTTCCCAGTCCAATGTGTCAACAGACCAGTAAATCAAAGGCATACGGCACTTTTCGTAGTATTTTCCCGAAATACCTCCCGGACAGCGGAAAACTGTGGGATATACCCCAAGCACATCCTTTATTGCTTCGTCGTTCTTAAGAACCTCCTGCTTTTGCTCTGCAACGCTGAGATTGTCGGCATATTTGTGGTCCCAGGAGTGACTTCCGATTTCGTGTCCCTGGTCGTAGGTCTTTTTCAGAACATCAGCGTTGTTCTCAATCTGACTTCCCACAACAAAGAATGTTCCCCTTGCGTTATACTGCTTAAGGGTTTTCAGAATAGACAGCGTGCTGTTGCCGTTTGGGCCGTCGTCAAAGGTAAGGGCAACCATTGGCTTTGACGAATCAAGGTTGGAGCGGATGCGTGCAAACTTATTTTCCACAGTAACGGTACACTCCGCCGTAACATTGTTTGGCAGAGTGCAGGTGATGACAGCCTGTCCGGCGGTAACACCGGTTACGACACCTGTCTTGCTCACCTTGGCAATCTTTTCGTCAGAGCTTGAGTAGGTGAGGGAGGATGTACCCTCTCCATTGTTGAATTGCGGTTCAAGGGGATAGGTGCTGTCCTGTGGGACAATTATGTCATTGTCAGCAAAGGACAATGAGGTTGGTTCATTAAGTATGCTCACTTCACATTCACTGCTAAGTCCGTTATAGGAGGTCACAGTAATAACAGTATCACCTGTACTCACAGGATTTATCTTTCCTGCTTTGTCAACTGTTGCAACATCTGTATTACTGCTGGTGAATGTAAAGAAACTGTCGGGATATTTTTCTTTAGAATTCGGGGAGAAGGTGTAGTCCTCGCCAAGGGAAATTTTCAAACTGCCTGGGATATTCACCGACTTTGGCTCCGAAAGCACCTTAACCTCGCAGTAATCGGTAAGGTTGTTGTCTGTTTTCACCTTAACGGTACATTCCCCGTCAGCCACAGCCACAGCCTCATTGTCCTGTATTTTAACAACAGAGTTGTCAGAGGAGGTGAGGGTGTAGGTGCTTTTGGTGTCGTCGGGGTGCATAACAACATCCAAATCCGAGCTTTGTCCCGCACCGAGGGTGACCTTGTTGTTGTCAAAAGCGACGTTTTTGGCGCTTGGTCTCAGATTCAGCAAATCCTTTGCCTCGCTTATGACATCAATTCCGCAAACAGTCAGCCCTGCCCACAGTAAGCAGATTACCGCAATAATAAATAGTATAATTGTAACAATAATTGTTCTTGCCTTCGTTTTCATAATTACAAAACCATTTCTAATTCTAAATTTCAACCCCATTATACCATATATATAGGAAAATAAAATAGTTTTTTCAGCAAAATCCGACTTTTATTTTTTCTTTTTAATAATACTTTGTTCATACTTTAGTAATATTTTTTATTTATCATATCAAAGGTTATACGACTCTTTTTGTAGGAAAATACAAACAGTTAAAAATTGGTAGTCAAATTGCCTATAAACACCATTATAATTTTAGGTATATTTACTATTGAAATAAAGTCAATTTTATGGAATTGCATAAAATTAGGTAATAGTGACTATTGAAAAGGTAGAAATAAATTAATTTTATTGAAAAATGGTTACAATTGAGATATAATATCTTTGTTAAGAGGCTAAATGCACCTCAAATAAGGCGGTTTACTTGGAGGCGGTGATTAACATGTACAATAAAGAGGACCAAATCTCTATGGAGCTGGAGCAGGCTCAGAGAGAAGCGGAAATTCTTGAGCAGGTTAATGCTCGTGTGAGAAGAAAGACAAGCTGGGTTTTGCTTTTCATCTCATTTATGTGCCTTGTACTTGTTACATTTGCTTGGTTTACAATAAGTACCCTTGCTAATGTTGAAAAGCTTGAAATGAAAATCGGCACAGCACCTGACCTTCGTATCAGCACAGAAAATCACGGAAGCAACTTTGACGCCTATGTCAAGACTGTTACATCCAAGATGATTGATAAAGAACTGACAGACCGCTTTAATACCACAATGAACGACCAGGTGATGGACCCTGTTACCTCCTCTGACGGTAAGAAGTTTTACAGTCAGGGCGGAACTGAAAAGGAAAGAAACAAGAATACATTTCTTGAGTTTGACCTTTACCTCATAGCCACCAAGGACTTGCCTGTTCACCTTACCACTTCTGAAGACGGCAATATCGGCGGAACAGAGGTAAGCACCACCGAAACCGGCGGTAAGGCAAATGTTGTAAAGGCTGTTCGTTTCAGCTTCACTAACGAAGATGGCAGAACAGTAATCTGGGAGCCCAACAAAGGCACAGCAGTAGCAAGTCAGAGTACATTTGATTTGTCAAAGCCTATGGTATACAGCGATTCAAACAAAATCTGTGATCTTAAGGAGCTTGTTCCTCAGAAGATTACAGTAAGAATTTGGTTTGAGGGCGAAGACCCTGAATGTATCAATAACATTCAAGAGGCAACAATGGAGGCAGCCCTTACATTCGGCGGCAACGGTCAGGTAAGCTGATAAGTTGTTTCTAATATATAAGTAGTATTTGGTTGCTCTATAAAGGGAGGAGATAAACCTTGTCAAGAAAAAAGAATAATCAGGATTTTACTCCTCAAGACCTAAGTAAGCTTACCCAAAAAGGAGCAAGAGAAACAGCGAAGGAATCGTCCTATGGTGACTTTGGTCAAGCCAGAGATGCGGCGGTTCTTGACAAAACCAAAAGAAGAAAAAGACTTCTCTTTTGGCTCACATTGCTTTTAATTGCTTTCCTGTTTATATTATGGATTTTGATGTACTGGTGGACAAGGGCAGGCGACCTGGTAATTGATGTGGACAGACTTGCCGAGCAAAAGGGTATTATCCTTAGCGAAACATCAGATTTCAAAGACCCCGAAACAGTCCTTCAAGGTGATTCAATAGACGGTGTGACGAATATTACATACGCATGGCTCACAGATGATATGTCTTTGGACGGCGACATAAGCTACATTGACAATTACACCAATGAAGACGACACAGCCATTGACGGCGGAAGCCACAACGGCGACAGCAACAATAACAAAAAGGCTGTTGCAGGCACAGACTCAGCCGGGGAAAATTACCTTGCTTACACATTCTATTGCAAAAATGTGGGCAACGAATCAGTTGACTACAACGCAACACTTGTAAACAACGGTGCTGCTAAAAGTATGGACGAGGCTGTTAGAATTATTGTTTTCAAAAACGGCGAACCAACAATTTATGCCGAAAAACAACACGACAGCGACGAGCCTGAGGACGACAGTGAGTTTATCCCGGCTTCTATGAAATCAGAGCCTTGGAAAAACAGCAAAGAGATTATGACAACCAAGTCCGAGGATTTCAAGCCCGGCGATGTTGACAAATATACAATCCTTATGTGGGTTGAAGGCAACGACCCCGAGTGTGTTAACGAAATCCTTGGAGGACATATGAAAATGTCCATGACCTTCTCCGTTGAGGACGAAGAGGTTTAAAACCGCCCACTGTCATTCTGAGGGAGCGAAACTTCTTCCTCCCTGTCATTCTGAGGGAGCGAAGCGACCGAAGAATCTGAAAGGAAAGCAGTGGAAACTACACCGACACTCATATGTCATATTGAAGTAAGGTTACGACAAAAGACGAGTGCAATAATCAACAAACTGCACTTTGTCTTTAGTACAAGCTATCCTCACAAATTAGGCTCCATCGGATGAGGGAGCTGTCGCCAAAGGCGACTGAGGGAGCGAAAAAGTGTCCTCCATA
>JBJEOU010000145.1:0-18780 GCA_051880875.1 Ruminococcus sp.
AGTTATGAATTCATCACCAAAATCCCACAGGGTACACATAGGATTTTTTGGCAGACGAAATGTTGGTAAAAGCTCGGTGGTAAACGCCTTTACAAATCAGAATCTGGCAGTTGTCAGTAGCGTTAAGGGGACAACCACAGACCCCGTTTACAAGGCTATGGAGCTTCTTCCCATGGGGCCTGTAATGATAATTGATACCCCCGGCATTGACGACAAAGGGGAGCTTGGCACACTTAGAGTGGAAAAGACAAAGCAGGTGCTTAACAAAATTGATGTGGCTGTCTTGGTGGCGGATTCCACACAGGGATTAACCAATTACGACAATGAGCTTATGTCCCTGTTTAAGGAGAGAAACATTCCCTATGTTGTAGCATATAACAAAAGTGATTTGCAGGATATAACAGACCTTAAGGAAAACGAAATTTCCGTAAGCGCATTGGACAACACAGGAATAAACAGCCTTAGGGAAATGGTTGCAAACCTTACATCTAACAAAGCAAGTGAAAGAAAAATCATAGGCGATTTGCTTAACCCAGGAGATATTGTCCTGCTGGTTATACCCATTGATTCATCAGCCCCAAAGGGCAGATTGATACTCCCACAGCAACAGGTGATTCGTGATGTCCTTGACAGCGGAGCGGTGGCTGTGGTTTGCAAAGAGGATGAAATTCAGCAGACCCTTAATAACCTAAACAAAAAGCCAAGGGTGGTTGTTACCGACAGTCAGGCCTTTGAAAAGGCAGACAAAGCAACTCCAGAGGACATATACCTTACATCATTTTCAATTTTAATGGCAAGGTTTAAGGGTTTTCTTGAAACAGCGGTAATGGGAGCAAGCACAATTTCAAAGCTGAAAGACGGCGACAGGGTGCTGATTGCCGAGGGATGCACCCACCACCGCCAGTGTGAGGATATAGGAAGTGTGAAAATCCCCAAGTGGCTTGGTGAATATACAAATAAAAATTTAGAAATATCCCTTGTAAGCGGAACGGAATACCCTGAGGATTTGTCACCCTACAGCCTTGTAATACATTGCGGAGGCTGTATGCTGAACACACGGGAAATGCAGTACAGAATGAGCCACACCATAGAACAGGGTGTGCCTTTCACAAACTACGGCACAGCCATTGCATACCTCCACGGAATTTTAAAGAGAAGTATTGAGTTTATCCCTGAGGTTAAGGGGATTTTGGACTGAAAAATAACGGAATACAAAAAACAGCGTAGCACATTGGTGTTACGCTGTTTTTGTGTTTACTTAATTGTTAACTATATGATTTTGCGCCCTTTGAGAATAGCTTTTCAAGAACCTTTGATGTTACCTTTCCGTCGGGGTCAAGGTCGTTTGCCTTTTGGAATTTTTCCAGGGCGGCGATGGTCAGGTCGCCGAGATAGCCTGTGATGTAGTGTTCATCTATGTATCCAAGGTCAGACAGCCTTTGTTGCATTGCCTTAATGTACTTGTTTTCCTTATCCTTTTTCATTGAATCTATTGCGGACTCAGTGAAGTTTACATTGTACTTTGACTGCAATTCGTACTTTGAGCTTGGTGAAGTGGTGGAGGTTGTCTGATTTGCGGTAGTTGAAGTCTGAGTAGTTGTAGTTTCCTTTGCAGAGGTTGAACTGTTTGTTGCTGTGGCAGAAGAAGCAGTTGCGGTTTGAGTTGTTGTGGATGAAGCGGTGGTTGCTGTGGTTGTTTCTGTGCCTTGATTCTTAATAATCAGATCTGCCTTTTCAACAGCCTCCTTGTCGTAAAGAGAAATTATTTTCCTTATATTCTCAATGGCGGTTGTGCCTTGGAGCTTAAGGTATTCCTTATCCAGCCTTAGGTTTCCTCCCTTAGATAAAAATTTACATTCCTGAACAACAGAACGGTTTTTTACGGTGTTATAGGTGTTTTTGTCGTAGATGAGGAAGTCGGGGTTAAAGTCGGCAATTTCACCTATTGAAACAGTAGGGTCGCCCATAGAACCCATAATTACTTTTGTGCCTGAATAATTGAGGATAGTATTGTACCAGCTTTCATCAATAACGGTGGCAATAGGGCCTGTTCCGCTGACGTACATCATAAACTTTTGACTGTTTTTTCTCTTTGCCTGCTCTTTGTAGGTGTCCAGATATTTAAAAAGAAGCTCCCATGCACTTTCAGCCTTTTCTTTTCCCTCTTTGCCCTGTAGGATTGAGCCGATTGATGTGTAGGTGGTTTTTACATCTTCTTTTGTATTGCCGTAGTGGAACTGCACCACCTTGATGTCCTCATCCTCAAGCTTTTTAATTGTACCGTCGGAAATGTTGTCGTCAGCCAGCAAAACGGTTGCACCGCTTTTTACAATCTTGTCAACATCAGGGTCAATGTTGTTTCCGCATTTTTCGGTGTCCTTATAGCTTTCGGTAAGCACCTGGTCGCTGACCAAAACAACCTTGGTGTTGTAGCCGATGCAGTCGATAATGTCCGCCACATTGGGACTTGCAACTGCAACCTTTTCGGGACTTTCCTCAAAGGTTGTGTTACCTATTGTAATGGGATAGTCACCGTCGTCGCTTTTACATCCGTATGCACAAAACAGTACAGAAAAAATAAGTAGTGTAGAAATAGTAATTTTGAGTATCCTCATCTCATACCTCTTGTCTTACAGTAATGATTTAATAAATTGCTGTGCTGTCCTTGGGGAACGGGTTGCCCGCTGTGTGGCAAACTTTTCTGCCTCAAGGTGAAGTGTGTCGGGGTCAAGGTCTATGCCGTGGGATTTTGCAAGCTCGTCCACAATGTGGAGGAATTTCTTTTTGTCGGGAACGAAGTAACCGATGGAAAGACCGAATCTGTCCGAAAGTGAAAGGGTCTCCTGCATATTGTCACGGCGGTTAACTTCTGTGCAATCCCTGTCCTCGAAGTTTTCCTTAACAAGGTGACGGCGGTTGCTTGTGGCGTAAATGAGAGCGTTGTGTGGGAGAGAAGCAACTCCGCCCTCAAGTACAGCCTTAAGACTGGTGTAGCACTCATCCTGCCTCTGGAAAGAAAGGTCGTCAATAAAAATTATAAATTTCATAGGAACAGAGGCTATTGTGTCCACAAGGAGAGGAAATTCCATAAGCCTTTCCTTTGGCATTTCAACAATGCGCAGACCATCGTTCCTGTATTCATTGACAACAGCCTTGACGGTTGTGCTTTTGCCTGTTCCCATATCTCCGTAAAGCAGGCAGTTGTTTGCCCTTTTGCCCTCGATAAATGCCTTGGTGTTTTCAATAACCTGATTGCGCTGAAATTCGTAGTCAACCAAATCCGCAAGGCGGACAGGGTCGGCGTTAATGATTGGCTGAATACCACCCTCACGCCATACAAAGGACTTGTACCTTGCAAACATACCACAGCCGTTAATGCGGTGGAATCTGCTTATACTGTCAAGACTTCCGTCAAAGTCCTTGAATTCCTCTGCCGGCTCACCACAGTTCCACCTTGGAAGTGTGGGGAGAATATCCTTTATTTCATCCTTGTATTTGTAGTCGTTAATAATGTCCTCAGGTGTTATACGGGAAGAGAAGAGTATTGCCTGAATATCCCTTACAACAGCCTGTTTTTCTTCCCGGGACATATCCTTAACCCTGTTTGCGGTTGCTGTTTTGGTGAAATAGTTTTCATCAAAAAGGGCAGCCTCCGTCAGATTGTAGCACAGACGATCTGAACAGTGTCTGTCGCACAGCAGACGATAGAAGTCGCCGTAAGCGTTAAGAAAGTCCTCCGGTCTTTTATCTATTGACAGGATTAACCTGTAGAGTGCCTTTGGCACACTCCTTGTCAGAATCCCTTTGTATATAGAAAGGGATGATAATAAAAGCGACGCTTTTTTTGTTTTGTTCATTTTATTCCCTTATTTCCGTAGTTTTGTCGTCATAAACTTATACAATATTTTACTCCTTTTGTGCTTTGTAGTCAAATAAATAGTGAGGATAAAAAGAAAATATAAAAAATTTAAAAAAATTTTGAAAAAGGGGTTGATTTTTCCGGAATAGGGTGGTATAATCCATATTGTTGTTTGAGAGAGCAACGAACTGAATAAGTTGGTGTTGATGACGCTGAGGGTCCACCTGTTCCCATCCCGAACACAGAAGTTAAGCTCAGTAGTGCCGAAGATACTTGGCTGGCGACGGCCCGGGAAAATAGGAAGATGCCAACATTACAAAGTGTCCATCCAATAGGGTGGTCATTTTTCTTTTGTCTGGTTTTGATCAGAGTTTAGTATTAATAAGTACAAAGGAAACACTCCTACCTTGTCATTCTGATGGAGCAAAGCGACTGAAGAATCTGAAAGGAAAGCAGTAGTGCATAAAGCGACACTAATAGGTTATATGAAAGTATGATTTCACTAACATAGTGGGTGGTATAGATAGGGGATTCCTCGACAAGCTCGGAATGACATAGTGGTGGCTGGTCATGACAGGGTGTGAATATTTCCTTAAGTTGACGACATTGCTCCTCTTATAGAGGTTGTTTTTAGAAAACCCAATACAAATAATAAAAATGGAGCTGTATCTTCACAGCTCCGAATTTTTTTGTGTAATTTTGTCTTGCCCCTACAAGCCTAAAATGTTGGTTGCAATCATAAAGTAGACAGCAAGGCTCACAGCGTCAACAATAGTTGTGATGAATGGTGAGGCCATAACCGCAGGGTCAAAGCCCAGCTTGTTTGCAAGCATAGGCAGGCAACAGCCGATTATTTTTGCAACAACAACTGTTATTGCAAGGGTAAGGCAGACGATTATTGCCACAGGGATTGTAACATCTGTATTTCCAAGTAGAAGTCTGTCAACAAGCATTACCTTCAGGAAAGCCACAGCTGAAAGTGCAATTCCGCAAAGGCAGGCAACTCGGATTTCTTTCCAGATAACCTTAAATATATCCTTAAACTGAATTTCGTTAAGTGACAGGGCACGGATAACTGTTACTGAGGACTGACTGCCTGTGTTACCGCCTGTGTCCATAAGCATTGGGATAAATGCTGTCAGTACAACGGAGGAAGCCAGGGCTTCTTCAAATGAGCTGATTATCATTCCTGTAAATGTTGCGGAAATCATAAGGAGTAAAAGCCAGGGAATACGGCTTTTCCAGGTTTCAAAAATACCGATTTTAAGGTAAGGGGTGTCGGTGTTAGGGGTGATAGCCGCCATCTTCTGGATATCCTCAGTTGCCTCTTCCTGCATAACATCAACAGCGTCGTCAACGGTAACAATACCCACAAGGCGGTTTTCTTTGTCAACAACAGGAAGGGCGAGGAAGTCGTACTTCTTAATAATTTCGGCAACCTCTTCCTGGTCGGTAAGGGTGGTGACGGAAATAACATTGGTGTCCATCATATCGCACACCTTGGTGTCGTCATCGGCAAGGAGCAGGTCTTTGATGGTGATTATTCCCCTCAGCTTGCTCAGGTTGTCGGCAACATAGCAGGTGTAGATTGTTTCCTTGTCAACACCTGTACGTCTGATTCGCTTGATTGCTTCCTCGGCTGTCATATCAGGGCGAAGAATAACAAGCTCGGTGGTCATAATTGAACCGGCTGAGTCCTCTGGGAATTTCAGCAACATATTGATTTGCTTTCTGTCCTCAGGTGTGCTCTGGCGAAGAATACGCTTTACCACATTGGCAGGCATTTCCTCAATCATATCAACCACATCGTCAAGGAACATATCGTCCAGAACTTCCTTAAGCTCGGTGTCGCTCAGGGAGTGAATGAGAAATTCCTGTGTTTCCTCGTCCATTTCAACAAAGGCGTCAGCAGCGGTGTCCTTTGGTAGCAGTCTGTACAGCACAGGCATTTTTTCGTTCTGGATTTCTTCAAAAATTGCAGCAATATCCACAGGATTCATTGTGGTGAGTATGTCACGCAAAGTGGCATACTTTTTGTTTTTCAAAAGGTTTTTAATTGTCTCTTGAAGAGAAATAACATTTGTTTCCACGGGGATTCTTCCTTTCTGTATTTTAATTTTAGTGTGGCTAAAGGTTTTAACACTTTAGCGAAAGATTATCCCCGGAAAAGGTGAGGGTGTATTAAGGGGCAAGAACCCTTAGTATATCAAAACAGAAATCAGTGGATACACCTTTATCACCGATTTCTCCCATACTTTCTCCGGGAACAGAGCTTAAATTGCCTCCGGCGTCCAATGATTTCACCTCGATTACTAATAAATTGCCTGACGGCGGGGTTGTATATTTAACCCCAAGGGTTATTTTACACCCAATACAATAAAAATGTCAATTAAATCTATTTTAAATGTTCCCTCAAAATTGTAAATTATCATTTCACAGAAAAACCCTGCACAAAAGTGCAGGGCTTCAGTATAAGAAGTTTTTTCAGACAGGTTTTCCTGAAATTAAGAATCACCTTTTCCGTGACCCTTAAGACTACTGCCCATAACATCGGAAACATCGGTTATGGTGACAAAAGCATTCCGGTCGATTTTCTTAACAATAGACTTTAGCTTTGCTATCTGAAAACGATTGACAACAAAGTAAATCATTGTCTGCTCTTTTCCGGCATAGTAGCCTGTGGATTTTATGTGGGTAATGCCGTGGCCAAAGGCTTGTGACAGCACCTTGCTTATCTCGTCTTCCTTGGTGGTGATAATCATTGCCGACTTTGCCTTGTCAAAGCCCTCCACAATAAAGTCAACTGTTTTTATTGCGGCGCAGTAGGTGAGTATGGAGTACAGTGGCAAAATGTGGCTCTGGAGTATTGCGCCTGTGACAATGTACAGAATTACATTGTAAATCATAACAAAGTTGCCCACGGTAAGACCCAGCTTCTTTGCAAAAATTACAGCCATAACCTCAACACCGTCTATGGCTCCCCCAAACCTTATGGTAAGTCCGCTTCCCACACCGGAAATCAGTCCGCCGAAGATGGCGCACAGCAAAAGGTCGTCCCCTGCAAAGGGGGAGGATGTGCTTACATCAATGGGTAGAATGTATGTAATAACGTATGATGAAACAGAGTAAACCGTGACGGCAAATATGGAGTAAATGGAAAACGCCAGGCCTTGCTTTTTTGCGCCGTATATAAACAGGGGAATATTCAGCACCAAAAGGAAAAAGGAAAGAGAAAACTGTGGAGGGGTGATTTGCCAAAGCAACATTGATGTTCCCGAAAAACCGCTGTCGTACAGGTTAACAGGCGCTAAAAATAAGGTTACACCAATGGAATTGATTATTCCGGCAAACAACAGAACGAGAAAATTAAAGGGCTTTAGTTCTTCCTTTAGTTTATTTCCTATTGCCATAAAATTTTCCTCCTTTTTAAGTTAAAGTATAAAACAAAAAATCCATCTGAAGCGTCAGATGGATTTAATAGTAAAATTAATTTTTTCTCTGCAAGAGATTAGCAGAAGTATACATCCATTTCTTTCTCTTCGCCGTCAGCAGTGAAGTATGCCTTCTGATCCTGTGGCTTCAGGTAAATTGTATATTCCTTAGCGTCCTTGCCGTTAACGATTTTAACATTGTTGATAACATCTTCAATGGAAACCTGTACACCGTTGTATTCAACAAACAGGTTAACCTTTGGTGCCTTAACAGCCTTCTTTGAAGGTGTCTTTTTAGTTGTAGTCTTCTTTGCAGGAGCCTTAGCTGTTGTCTTCTTTTCAGCAGTCTTAGCAGTTGTCTTTTTAGCTGCAGGCTTCTTTTCTGCTGTCTTTGTTGTCTTTGCTGTAGTCTTCTTTGCAGGAGCAGCTTCTTCCTTAGTAGTAGCAGTAGCTGCCTTTGCTTCGGTTGCTTTAGCCGCAGTTGTCTTTGTTTCTGTTTTCTTTGCGGCTGTCTCTGTCTTTGTAGTTGCCATTAGAAAAAACCTTCTTTCAAAAATTACGGCAGTTCACTGCCCTCAAATAGAATTATAAGTTTTTTAGCAACCTAAGTCAATTTATATGGGAAAAATTCGGAAAATTATACATATTTGTTGTTTTGTAAAATATGGGATTAGTCAATGTGACAAAAGAAAAGTCAAAATTTTCCTAATTTCGCCGAAAAAATTATCATCTTGCACAGATTAATCTGAATATATTATGCAATAACAACAAAAAAATAACCGTAAATTGGCATATGAGCTTGTTTTCTTGTTGACTTTGATTTTTGTAAGATTATAATAGAAACATATATAAGTCCTGTTTATGGTACAGTGCTTATGGTATTATTATGGAGATGAGAATGGTGGAAGAAAAATTAAGACAGCTCCTGGAGGATGCTCGTCACGATGAAAAACTGAGAGAAACATTGCTGAAAACAAAAGAGGATTCAGACCCTATGAAGGCTTTTTGCGACACCTGTCAGTCCCTTGGGTACGAAATATACCTTGGCGAGCTTTTTGCCTATGGGCAGGATATGAACGACAGCAAGCTCCGTTCCGTAAACGGGGGAGGAGTTTGTGCCATTGAGGGCTGGGATGACGCCTATGAGATGTTCTTTGCCTCCTTGGAGGTGCTGTGATGCTTTCCAACTTTTTGACTGTGGGTCAGCAGGTAATTATTCTGTTCATACTTATAGGGGCAGGCTTTGCCTCTAAAAAAGCAAAGTTAATCAGCGACAGTGCAGTGAAGGGTATGACTAACCTTGTGCTGTACCTTGCAACCCCCTGTATAATTATTTCCTCATTTCAGAACTGCAAATTTAACAGCGAAATGCTGGTGAATCTCCTTATTATGACTGTTGCGGTTGTGCTTATCTATGCCGGGAGCATTGCAATTGCTACTATTGTTTTCAGAGATAAGGATGAGTCCAGAAAAGCTGTTTACAGGGTGGCAACTATATACTCCAACTGTGGATTTATGAGCCTTCCTCTGCAACAGGCAATTCTGGGTAGCGACGGGGTTTTTTACGGTGCAATTTATGTTGGTATCTTTAACATTGTTGTATGGACTCACGGACTTGTTACTATGAGCGGTGACAAAAAGGATTTGAGTGTGAAAAAGCTTATTGCAAATCCCGGACTTATCGGTGTTGTGGTTGCTATTTTCCTTTGGGTTCTTAACATTCACCTGCCGGAGATTATTTCTTCTCCTATGGAGTACCTTGCTGCGCTGAACACTCCTGTGCCTATGATTATCATTGGCTGTCAGCTTGCAGGGGTGAACTTTGCAAAGGCTTTCGGAAACAAAAGGAATTACATTTCCATTGGCTTAAGACTCCTTGTTATTCCGGCTTTGTCACTTCTTATTATGTATATGTGCGGAATCAGAGGAAGTATGCTTGTAGCTTCCGTTATTGCAACCTCTGCACCCTCAGCCGCCACAACAACTATGTTTGCCACAAAGTTTGACAGGGATGTGTCCCTTTCTGTCAGTCTTGTTTCCACAACTACACTATTCTCCATTATAACCATGCCGATTATGGTCGCACTTTCACAATACTTCGCATAGGAGGATTTATTATGCCCAAAAAACCTAACCAAAAGCAAAAACTGTTGTATATTCAACGGATGTTTTACGAAAAGACGGACGAAAACCACGGCGTAAGCGTAAATGATATAATAGACTATCTTGAGCAAAACGGTATCGAAGCTGAACGAAAGTCCATTTATGCCGATATAAAGACCTTGCAGGATTTTGGTATGGATATTGAGAAGAGCAAAAGCAAAACCGTAACCTACAGGCTTTTGTCCAGAGATTTTGAAATGCCTGAGCTAAAGCTTTTGGTGGACGCTGTCCAGAGCAGTAAGTTTATTACGGAGAAAAAGAGCCTTGAACTGATAAAAAAGGTGGAAAGCCTTGCCTCACAGTACGAGGGAAAGCTGTTACAGCGACAGGTGGTTGTAAGCAACCGAATTAAGACTATGAACGAAAAAATCTATTACAACACCGACCAGATTTACAGCGCAATAGACCAGGGCAAACAGATAACATTTTCTTACAACCAATGGGTTTTGAACTTTAGTAACGGAGAAAAGGTCACAAAAAAGAAACGCCGTAACGGAAAGCTGTACAAGGCGTCACCTTGGGCGCTGACATGGGATGACGAGAATTACTATCTCATTGCCTATGATGAAGTTGAGGAAAAAATCAAGCATTATCGTGTGGACAAAATGGAGAAAATCGCCATTACAAACGATAAGCGTGCCGGACAGGATGTATTCAGAAAATTCAACATAGCAACATATTCACGGAGGGTCTTTGGAATGTTCGGGGGAGAAGAGGTGGAAATCACCCTTATGTTCAGCAACGACCTAATAGGTCCTGTGGTGGACAGACTGGGAAAGGATGTTTTCATCACCAAGGCAAACGACGACAGCTTTTTCGTCACCACAAAGGTCAACCTCAGCCCCCAGTTTTACGGCTGGCTCTTTGGCTTTGGCAACAGCGTAAAGGTGGTTTCGCCCCAGTGGGTGGCGGAGGAATACGCAAACCATGTGGCGTCAGTTGCAAGGCTGTATCACTGTGATGTGTAATTTTTGATAAATATTTTGCAAAACGAAAGATAAGTACCATTTATGGGACACCCAAAGTGTTATTATTATGTCACAATAATAAAATGATTTTCGGAGGGTGTCAGATATGATTTTAAATCTTTGCTTATTTGTCTTTTTAGGATATTTATGTGCTGAAATTTATAAAATGCTTACAAAAAAGTCAGTTTACAAAAGAAAGGTAAAGATAAAAACTCCTTATAAAAGCGTAAAAATTACCTATGACGAGGGGTAATAACAACAAATTAACAGCAAAAAAATCAGGCAGTCCATGTGGATTGCCTGATTTTGTTTCCTTTAATACAGATTTTTCAAAAGGTGTTTGCCGGTAGGGGTTTTGAATACTTTTTCTCCCAGTTTAACAGCTGTTTCCCTGCTAAGACCGTCCTCACAGGTATTTACAAGGAAATCCGCCTCCACAAGAATTTGAAGGTCAATGCTGTCAATACTTTTGTAGGTGTGGTGGTTTGCAATGAGGAATTTTACCCTGTCAATTACATCCTGCTGAAAATCAAGAGATTTCATCATTTTTTCGGCTTCCTCAGGGCCAAGCTGTTCCTGAATTTTTCCGTCGTTGCGACTATACAGCTCTTCGCCCTTTTTTATGCCTATGTCGTGGGTCAGCGAGGCACATTCAAGGGTGAATAAAGTTCTTTCGTCAATATTTTCCCTTTCGCCAATGAGCTTTGCAAAGGAATGAACCTTTACAAGGTGGTTTATCCTCTTTTGGTCGCCCCTAAAATAATCTGTCATCGCAAGAAAAAGTCTGTTTATCATTTTTTACCATCCTCTTCACATAGGCAAAGGTTTCTTTTTCTCCCTTTTCTGCAAGCATACGGAGAATTTTTTCCAGCTCCTTTGCAGTTTCGGGGTGCATATGGTATCTTGCCTTGCCCTTCAAGAAATAGTCAAGGGGGTGATGGTCGGTGTAATTTTTTCCGTTGTAAATTTTGCTGGCGGCAACCCTGTCGCAGAACATTTCCGCCAAAAACCTTGTGGGCATTTTAACAGGCATTACCTGCTTTGTTTCAAGGTTGATGTCTGTCCAGTATTCGTAGTGGTGACGGTTTCTCCCCTTGTGGTGCATCCAAGCCAACGAATAGCCGTATTCCTGCCTTTCCAGCTCATTGGGACTCCTTGTACCGACGTAAAATTTTGCCCCTGGGATAAATTCTGTGGGACTGTATTTTGACAGGTCATGCCTTAAGCCCTGCCAGAAGATTCCGGCACGAAGGCAGTTGTAAATCACCTTGTGTCGGTGCTTTGTAATTGTCCTGAAGTGACCAACCACACTTCCCATTTTTTCACCTTCTGTATATGTCTATTTGAGAGTATTATATCACAGTTTTTAAAAATTACAAAATCAAATAAGGTGTTTACATAAATTAAAAAATGATGTATGATAACAGGACAAAGAGGAGTTTTTTATGAAAAGATATGTAAGAGCCAATTTCGGCAAAAAAGGCGGACAGGCAGTTCTTGCAGTTTTCTTTATTCTTTTAGTAGCTTTGTCTGTAGGGGGAGCACTATACATTTTTTATGGCGACTCCTGGTCAGATAAAGAGAATAACCAGCAGGCGGCAGTATTATCTTCTCAGAATGCCAACACCACAGTTTTTTCAATCAAGGATAAAAAACTTAAAATGAACGTGGGGGACAGGCAGAAGGTTAAGGTTACTGCTGAGAACGATGGTGATGTTGACTCAATCACATGGGAAAGTAGTGACACCAAGGTGGCTCACATTGACCCTGACGGCAACATAGTTGCCCTGAAAAAGGGAAAGGTGAAAATTACAGCCACAGCGGGGTATTACAGCTCCAGTCTTGAGGTTACCGTAAAAGGAAGTAAGGAAAAAACCACAAGGACATTTTCCACAGCCTATACTGCCAACAAAAAGGTATTAAATAAAAATAAAAGCGACGGAAGCGGAAGAAATCTTTATTATGTTGATGTAAACCGTCTTAAAAACTGTGTGACAGTTTACACATATGATAAAAACGGAGAATACACCGTGCCTGTCAGGGCGATGATTTGTTCCTGCGGTGACGGTGACAAAACCCCTATGGGTACATTCAGTGTGGGGGTGAAAAACCGTTGGCATACCCTGTACGGAAATGTTTTCGGTCAGTACACCACTGCATTTAACGGAGAAATTCTCTTCCACTCTGTGCCCTATGAGGAGATGAACAAACCGAATTCTGTTGAGGTAGAGGACTACAACGGTCTTGGTACAAGCATATCAATGGGTTGTGTGCGACTGGCTGTTGCTGATGCAAAGTGGATTTATGAAAATTGCCCCGAGGGTACAGTTGTAAGGGTGTTTGAGGACGAAAAGGACGGACCTTTGGGTACACCAAATGCCATGAAGATTAATACAGGCAAAAGCACCGGCTGGGACCCCACAGACGACAACAAGAAAAATCCTTACTACAAGAAAAAACCTAACTTTGACGGTGTGGTAAATGTTTCTATTGATTTAGGGGAAAAGTTTGACCCCATGACCGATGTATCTGCAAGGGATACAAGCGGTAGTCTTATCACCGATAAAGTAAAGGTTAAGGGAAGTGTAAACACCGAAAAAAGCGGTGAATATCTCCTTGAATACACCGTAAAGGACGATATGGGCAGAAGTACCTCCCGGTACAGGTATGTTACGGTGAGATAATCTCCATAACAAAACCTAATAGATAAGGCGGTCGCAAGACCGCCATTTTTCATACAATGTTCACGAATATAGAGGATAAACACCGTTGCAAAATATTAGTGTTCGTGTTAAAATGTAGGGGAAATGAGGTGCGTCCTATGAAAAAAATATTTTCTTTGATGTGTATTGTAAGTCTGGTGGCGGTTATTGCGCTGACAGGCTGTGATAATAGTGATAATAATCAGGTGGAAACCTCCACAGTTCCCTCTACAACCCTGGGTTATCCCGGTGAAAACGGTAAGGTTGATACAGCTCTCCTTGATGAGTACAATATGTATGAGGTCTATGCCGATGACGACAGGGATCATATTTACCCTCTCCAGTCCTATGAGTGCGAGGATGACGGCACAATTATCTGTGGGGATAACTACGAGTATGACCAGAACCACAACACAATTAAGCAGGTTCATTACGAGGGTGACATACTGGACTACACCGAAGTAAGGGAGTACGACGAAAAAAATCAGAACACAAGGATAGTCAGCTATGCAGGCGAGGTTAAGCGTGAAAACCTTGTTTCAACAACAACTCTGGAATACGACGACAACGGCGACCAGGTGAGGAGCGAAACCTACGACAGCGACAATGCCCTTGTTTCCTATGACGAAACAACATATGTTGAGATTGACGGACTGAACTATATCAAGGACAATACTGTGTATGACAGCAATGATGAAATGACATCAAAGACGGTTTACACCTACAGAAGCGACGGAACACCGTCCCACGATGTGCGCACAGTTTACGAAAACGGGGAGGTTCTGTACTACTACCAGACCACCTACAACAGCGAGGGAAATGCTGTTGCATACGACTACTTTGACAAAAATAACAAGAAGATTGACACTCCTGAGCAGGAGATAGAGGCTTTTGGAGAATAATTTATAAAAATAAAGGCTGATTGCTAAGCCCCATTACGGGTTAAAGCAAACAGCCTTTTGTCGTTTTATTGGATTGTCAGGAAGAAAAGAGTTATGGGATGTTTATTCCTTCACCAGCACCTTTTCAATCTCAGAAATATACATTTTGTGGAAGTCGCTTCCGTCAGGGGCGTAGCTTGAAAATACGCTTTTGTCAACAACACTTTCACCGTCAAGGTTTTGGGCGTACATCTTACGGCAGATGACAACAACCTTGCTTTCGGCAAAATAAGGTGCTTTTTCGTCGCAAACAGGGGTAAGACCTGTTTCCTTTACCTTGTCAAAGTCCCTTCCGCTCTTTGTACCGCAGAATGAAAGCTGTTCCTTGTAACCCTCCGGCAGGAAGGAAATTGCAAAATATTCTCCCTCCTCCATAAAGTCAAAGGTGTACCTTTGAGGGCGGATAAATGTGTAGGCAACAGGCTTGTTCCACATAATTCCCACACCGCCCCAGGAAATTGTCATCATATTAACCTTGTCCTTTGCGTTTACTGTGACAAGTCCCCAGTCCTTGCCTATAAGCTGAAAGGGATTTTCCTTCAGCTCCTCAGGTTTGATTTCTCTAAAATTATTCATAGCTTTTCTCCTTTCGTGTAAATGGGTCTGATTATCAAAGGGGAGATATATCCCTTTTGATTTTATAGTTATTAATATATCACATTATACTATATATTTTCAAGAAAATGAATAAAATACAAAAATAATGAATATTTATACATCCAAATTGCATATATCCAAGGGCATTTTTGAGGTTTCAGAATGTAAAATGACCTTTAATCACGGCTGAATAGCACAATGTTTATACTAATTTGTCATAATAATAGAAATTATTACCAATTGAATTGTTGAAATATTACAAAATATCGAATATTTGAATATTTATGCAAATAATCCTTGATTTTCTGCATAATTAGTGTATAATGTAACTAAGATAAAAATTAATTCACTTGAATACAGAAAGGAAACAGAACAATGGCAGATACAAGCATTAAAAAAGTAGTGCTGGCTTATTCCGGCGGACTTGACACATCAATTATAATCCCTTGGTTAAAGGAAAACTACAATAACTGCGAGGTTATTGCTGTTTCAGGTAATGTTGGCCAGGGTACAGAGCTTGAAGGACTTGAAGAAAAGGCAATCAAAACAGGTGCAAGCAAGCTTTACATTGAGGACTTGACAAAAGAATTTATCGAGGATTATGTTTTCCCAACAATTAAGGCTGACGCAGTTTATGAGGGCAAGTACCTCCTTGGTACATCCTTTGCCCGTCCTATCATTGCAAAAAGACTTGTAGAAATTGCAAAGGCAGAGGGTGCTGACGCTATTTGCCACGGCTGTACAGGTAAGGGTAACGACCAGGTTCGTTTTGAGCTTGCTATTAAAGCATATGCACCTGATATGAAGATTATTGCTCCTTGGAGAACATGGGAGTTCAAGTCCCGTGAGGACGAGATTGAATATGCCGAGAAGATGGGTATTCCTCTGAAGATTAACAGAGAAACTAACTATTCTAAGGACAAAAACCTGTGGCACCTCAGCCACGAGGGACTTGACCTTGAGGACCCTGCAAACGAGCCAAAGTATGACGACCCTAATTTCCTTGAGATGGGTGTTTCTCCCGAGCAGGCTCCCGACAAGGCTACATATGTAACATTACATTTTGAAAAGGGTATCCCAACTTCCATTGACGGTGTTGAGATGGACGGTGTTGAAATCGTTACAAAGCTTAACGAAATCGGCGGTGCTAACGGTATCGGCATTACAGATATGATTGAAAACAGACTTGTAGGTATGAAGAGCCGTGGCGTTTATGAAACACCGGGCGGTACTATCCTATACTATGCACATAAAAAGCTTGAAGAGCTTACACTTGACAGGGATACATTCCACTATATGGAGCTTGTTTCCAACCGTTTTGCAGAGCTTGTTTATTACGGTCAGTGGTACACACCATTAAGAGAAGCACTTTCAGCATTTGTTGACCAGGTTAACACAGTTGTAACAGGCGATGTTAAGCTAAAGCTTTACAAGGGCAACATCATTGACGCAGGTGTTACTTCTCCATATTCACTGTACGACGAGGATATTGCCACATTTGATGAGGACGAGGTTTACGACCAGAACGACAGCGCAGGCTTTATCAACCTGTTCGGTCTGCCAATCAAGGTTCGTGCCAAGAAGGGTCTTATCAAATAATTGATTTGATTTTGTATTTGTATGAGATATTAAAGTCCGCAGGGTACTTGCGGGCTTTATGTCATTTTTTAAGAAGATGTTTATTGTGCCAAAATAACAGTAAAATTCATATTATTTGCTATATTACGAGGTGTAAACAATGCAGTTATGGCAGGGAAGATTTAAAAAATCTCTTTCAAAAACAACCAACGATTTCAATTCCTCAATCTCCTTTGACTCCAGAATGTTCAAAGAGGATATTGAGGGTTCAATAGCCCACGCTACAATGCTTGGCGAAACAGGTATTATCAAAAAAGAGGAATCTGAAAACATAATCAACGGTCTTAAGGGCATACTTGATGACCTTTTAAGTGGTGAGTTGCAGTTTGATATGGAGTGTGAGGATATTCACACCTTTATTGAGGGTGAGCTGACAAGAAGAATCGGCGACGACGGAAAAAGACTTCACACCGCAAGGAGCCGTAATGACCAGGTGGCTGTTGACATCAAGCTGTATCTCAGGAAAGAAGTTGAAGAGATAATCACCCTCCTTGAGGATTTAATCAAGGTAATTGCATCAAAGGCTAAGGAGTATTACGACACAGTAATGCCCGGCTACACCCACCTTCAAAGAGCACAGCCTATAACCTTTGGACATCACCTTTTGGCTTACGGAGAAATGTTCCTTAGGGATTTGTCAAGACTTAAGGACTGCAAAAAGAGAATGAATGTCAATCCCCTTGGCAGTTGTGCCCTTGCAGGCACTACATACCCAATCGACAGGCATATGACATCTTCTCTACTTGGCTTTGATGCACCAACAAACAACTCCCTTGACGGTGTTTCCGACAGGGACTACTGCCTTGAAATAGCAAGTGATTTGTCAATAATTATGGTGCACCTTTCAAGATTTTCTGAAGAGATGATTATGTGGTGCAGTTGGGAGTTTAAGTTTGTGGAGCTTGACGACGCATTTTCCACAGGCTCATCAATTATGCCACAGAAGAAGAACCCCGACATTGCAGAGCTTGTAAGGGGAAAAAGCGGCAGAGTTTTCGGCGACACAATGAGCCTTTTAACCGCTATGAAGGGCATAGCCCTTGCATACAACAAGGATATGCAGGAGGACAAGGAGGCAATCTTTGACGCAGTTGATTCCGTAAAGATGTGCCTTATCTCCTTTACTCCTATGCTTGACACAATGACCGTACTAAAGGATAAAATGAGGAATGCCGCCGCAGGCGGATTTATCAACGCCACCGACTGTGCCGATTACCTGACGAAAAAGGGTGTTCCTTTCCGTGACGCTTACAAGGCAACAGGTGCTTTGGTTGCAAGGTGTATTGACCTTGGAACAGACTTGGAAAATCTGCCTTTGGAGGAATACAAGAATGTTCACCCCACATTTGACGAGGGAGTGTACGAGGCTATCAACCTTGAAAAGTGCGTAGCCGACAGAACATCCTTCGGAGGCCCTGCACCAAAGAATGTTCTGGCACAGGCAGAGGAAATGATTAGGAAAATTGAGGGATAAACAATTATGATAAAAGTTGGAATAATAGGCGCAACAGGCTATGCGGGAGCAGAGCTTGTGCGACTTATCACCACTCACCCACAGGCGGAGATTGCCGCAATCAGCTCCGTCAGCTTTGAGGGTCAAAAACTGAGTGATGTATATAAAAGCTATGTAAATATTAACGATATGGTTTGCGAAAATGCAGATGATGTTGTGGAGAAGTCAGAGGTCATTTTTGCCGCACTGCCCCACGGATTAAGCCAGGAGCTTGCTAAAAAGTGCTACGACAGCGGAAAGGTGTTTATCGACCTTGGCGCAGATTTCAGACTGAAAAGTGAAGAGGAATACAAAGAGTGGTACAACGGTGAATACATCCACAAGGAACTCCACGAAATGGCTGTTTACGGCTTGCCGGAGTTTTACCGTGACAAAATCAAGGGTGCAAAAATCATTGCAAACCCCGGTTGCTACACCACCTGTTCGCCCCTTGCCCTTGTACCTGCACTTAATGCAGGAATAATAGACACAAAGGGTATTATCTGCGACTGCAAAAGCGGTGTGACAGGAGCAGGACGAGGACTTTCTCAGGGCAATCACTACCCTGAGCTTAACGAGGGCTTTCACCCGTATAAGGTGGCGTCCCACCGCCACACCCCCGAAATTGAGCAGACACTTTCTTCCTTTGCTGATGAAAAGGTGACAATCACCTTTGTTCCCCACCTTTTGCCAGTGAACAGAGGTATTCTTGCAACCTGTTATGCTCCGCTGAAGAAGGATATCACAATGGAGGAGCTGAGAAAGGTTTACAAGGATTTTTACAAGGGAGAATATTTTATCAGACTACTTGATGAGGGACAGGTTGCCGACATTCACAATGTGAAGTACAGCAACTTCTGTGATATTTCCCTCCACCTTGATTTAAGGGCGAACCTCCTTGTGGCTGTATCCGCCATTGACAATATGGTAAAGGGTGCCGCAGGACAGGCTATCCAGAACATGAACATAATTTTCGGTCTTGACGAAAA
>JBJEOU010000145.1:18880-25283 GCA_051880875.1 Ruminococcus sp.
TTTTGCATAAAAATTTAATATAAAGAGAGGTATAGTTATGGATTATAAGTTTATTGATGGAACTGTAACAACACCAAAAGGCTTTACAGGAGCCGCAATCTGTGCAGGAATTAAAGAGGGCAACACCACTAAAAAGGATGTTATGATGGTGAAGTGCGACAAGGTGTGTAATGCCGCCGCCGTCTATACAAAAAACCTTGTTAAGTCCGCTTCAATTCTTGTAACACAGGAAAATCTTAAGAACGGTAAGGCACAGGCTATTGTTGCCAACAGCGGAAATGCAAATGCCTGTACCGCAAACGGAGTAAAGGTTGCAGAAGATGTGTGCAAGCTGTGTGCATCAACCCTTGGAATCGACTACAATGATGTTATTATTGCGTCCACAGGTGTTATCGGTGTTCCCATGCCTTTGGGACCTTTTGAGCAAAAGCTCTATCAGATGAAAAAGGTAATGAGCAAAGAGGGCGGTACAGACTGCGCCGAGGCTATCATGACAACAGATACCGTAAAAAAAGAGATGGCTATGGAGCTTACCTTGGACGGAAAGAAGGTAAACATAGGCGGAATTGCAAAGGGCAGCGGTATGATTCACATTAATATGGGAACAATGCTTTCCTTCGTAACCACAGACGCCGCCGTAAGCTCAAAAATGCTTGAAGAAGCACTTAAGGAGGCTGTTGAGGACACATTCAATATGGTTTCTGTTGACGGTGACACCTCCACCAACGACACCCTTGCAATTATGGCAAGCGGTCTTGCCGGAAACAAGGAGATTACAGAGAAGAATGAGGACTACAAAGAGTTTGTAGGCGCTTTAAAAGAGGCATTTAAGAGCCTTGCAAAACAGCTTGCCGCCGACGGTGAGGGTGCAAGCAAGCTACTTATCTGTAATGTTAAGGGCGCAAAGAGCAAGAAGGACGCTGTTGGAATTGCAAAGACAGTTATCGGCTCATCCCTTGTTAAAACTGCTATGTTCGGCGCAGACGCCAACTGGGGAAGAATCCTTTGCGCTATCGGATACAGCGGAATGGATGTTGACGTAACTAAGGTTAAGGTTACATTTGTAAGCGAAGCCGGCGAGCTCCTTGTGTGCGAAAACGGTGCAGGTGTAGGCTTTGACGAAGAAAAGGCAAAGGAAGTTCTTTCAGAGGACAGCATTACAATTGCCATTGAGCTTGGTGACGGAAGTGCTGAGGCTGAGGCCTATGGATGCGATTTGACATACGACTATGTAAAAATCAACGGTGACTACAGAACTTGATTTATTTAATCAGATTATACAGGCGGGGATGTTGCATTACTTTTAGGTGACTGTAAAAAGCCTGAAATTCAGGGTGATGTCCCCACCAAAATGCAGGAATAGAGAGAAGATGAAGAAATGGACAGTAATTTAACAGCCAAAGTGCTGACACAGGCTATGCCCTATATTCAAAAGTATGCCGGAGAAACTGTTGTTGTTAAGTACGGCGGAAACGCAATGCTTAATGAGGAACTGAAAGCTGCTGTGATGAGCGATATTGTGCTTATGCAGCTTGTTGGGGTCAATGTTGTGCTGGTGCACGGGGGAGGCCCTGAAATTTCCTCAATGCTCAACAGGGTTGGCATAGAGAGTAAGTTTGTCAACGGAATGAGGGTGACAGACAGCGACACTATGGAGATTGTTCAGCAGGTGCTTGCGGGTAAGGTTAACAAAAGCCTTACCCAGCACCTTAACCATGCCGGAGGAAGGGCAGTGGGACTTTGCGGTCTTGACGGCAATATGCTGATGGCTGAAAAGCTTGTAACAGGTGACGACCTTGGATTTGTTGGTGAAATAACCGAGGTTAACCCTGAGATTGTAAACGATTCAATCAAAAATGGCTATGTGCCTATTATTGCTACTGTTGCAGGTGACTACAAGGGTAATGTGTATAACATAAATGCCGACATTGCCGCCGCCTACATAGCCGCAAAAATCGGCGCAAAAAAGCTTATTCTTATGACAGATATCAGAGGTCTTTTGCAGGACAAGGACGACGAGGATTCACTTATCTCCGTTGTAAATGTCAGCGAGGTTGCCCAGCTTAAGAGAGAGGGCATAATCAGCGGTGGTATGATACCAAAGATTGACTGCTGTGTTGAGGCTGTCCGCCAGGGTGTTTCAAGAGCACATATAATCGACGGAAGAATAGAACACTCCATTCTAATTGAGCTTTTCTCCGACGAAGGTATCGGAACAATGTTCTATTAATCTTGACAGGATATTGCTATGGAAAATTTAGTTATAAGAGAAATGACTGCCGATGACTATGACGAGGTGTTCTCCCTTTGGCAGGTTACCACAAAGCGTGCCTTGTCCGGTGCAGACAGTCGTGAAAATATAGAAAAATACCTTGAACACAACAGAGGTATGTCCCTTGTGGGAATTGTTGAGGGAAAAATCATTGCCACAGTCCTTGCAGGACACGACGGAAGAAGAGGATTTATCCACCATATGGCTGTAAGCCCTGATTTCAGACGACAGGGTGTTGGAAGCAGTCTTGCAAAAGAGGCAGACAAAAGAATAAAGAGCAATGGAATAGCAAAAACCCACATATTCTGCTACAAAAACAATGACTTAGGTCAGAATTTTTGGAAAGCAATGGGTTTTACAAAAAGAGAGGATATAGATGTATTCTCCTTTGATTAATGGAGAGGGAAATGGAAAACGAAAAGATAAAACAGCTTGACTTTGATAATATAATGCACACATACGCAAGGTATGATGTGTGCCTTACCCACGGAAGTGGTGTTTATGCTTATGATGATAGTGACAAAAAGTACATTGATGTTTCTTCCGGCATTGGCGTAAACTCCCTTGGCTACTGCAACCCCGGTTGGGTTAAGGCTGTAACTGAACAAGCGTCAAAAATTCAGCATATAAGCAACTACTACTACAGTCCGGTTGCCGGTGAGCTTGCAGAGAAACTGACAAAGGCAACGGGACTTTCCAAGGTTTTCTTCGGCAACAGCGGAGCTGAGGCAAACGAGTGTGCTATTAAGGTGGCAAGGAAGTACGCCTTTGACAAGTACGGAGAGGGAAGAAACCGCATTGTCACACTTGAAAACAGCTTTCACGGAAGAACCATTGCAACCCTATCTGCAACAGGACAGGATGTTTTTCACAACTACTTCTTCCCGTTTGTTGAGGGATTTGACTATGCAAAGGCTAATGACATTGAAAGTCTTTTGAGCAAGATAACAGACAAAACCTGTGCCGTTATGCTGGAAACAGTACAGGGTGAGGGCGGAGTTAACATACTTAGCACAGATTACCTTCAAGAGGTGAGAAAAATCTGTGACGAAAGGGATATTCTCCTCATAGTTGACGAGGTGCAGACAGGTGTGTGTCGAACAGGTAAACTGTACGGATATATGCACAGCGGAATAACCCCCGACATTGTAACCTCTGCAAAGGGCCTTGGCGGAGGACTTCCCATCGGCATTTGTATGGTAAGTGAAAAGCTAAGCGAGGTTATGGGGCCCTCAAGCCACGGCACAACCTTTGGCAGTAACCCTGTTGTATGTGCAGGCGCTAACTATATTCTGGACACAGTTAACACCCCTGAATTTATTGACGAGGTCAATAAAAAGGGAGAATATATAAGGGAAGAATTGCTTAAAATAAAGGGCGTCAAGGCTGTTCGTCAGCAGGGTCTTATGATTGGCATTGAGGTTGAGGATAATGCCGGTGACATTGCAAAAAAATGCACCGAAAACGGACTTCTCATCATCACAGCTAAGACTCTTCTGAGAATGTTACCGCCCCTGAACATTACATATGACGAAATTGACGAAGCACTTTCCATCTTAAAGAAAGTTATGGAGGAATAAATATGAAACATTTACTAACACTTGAAAGCTTGTCACAGGAGGAAATTAAGGATATACTTAATCTTGCGGATCAGCTTAAATATGAACTAAAACACGGCATTGAACATCATCACCTTAAGGGCAAAACCCTTGGTATGATTTTTGAAAAATCTTCCACAAGAACACGAGTATCCTTTGAAACAGGTATGTACCAGCTTGGTGGACATCCTCTGTTCTTGTCCTCAAACGATTTGCAAATCGGCAGGGGCGAGCCTGTTGAGGACACAGCAAGGGTGCTTTCCAGAATGCTTGACGGAATTATGATTCGTACCTTTGAACAGTCCGAGGTGGAAACCTTGGCTGAATACGGCTCAATTCCTGTTATCAACGGACTTACAGACTACTGTCACCCCTGTCAGGTGCTTGCCGACCTTATGACAATCCGTGAATTCAAGGGCAAGTTGAAGGGACTTAAGATGGCATTTATCGGTGACGGTAACAATATGGCTAACTCAATTATTGTCGGTTGCCTGAAGTGCGGTATGAGGGTTGCCAGTGCCTGTCCAAAGGGCTATGAGCCGCCACAGAATATCCTTGACTTTGCATCTCAGTACGAGGGTATGTTTGAGTTGACTACAGACCCTCTCAAAGCCGCTGAGGGTGCAGATGTTGTCTACACCGATGTTTGGGCGTCAATGGGTCAGGAGGAAGAGAAGGCTGTCCGTGAAAAGGCATTTGCCGGTATTCAGGTTAACAAGGAGCTTATGAGCAAGACCAATGCTGAATGTATGGTTCTTCACTGCCTGCCTGCTCACCGTGGAGAGGAAATTACTGCCGATGTTTTTGAAGAACACGCAGATGAAATTTTTGAAGAGGCAGAAAACCGACTTCACGCTCAAAAGGCTGTAATGGTAAGACTTATGGCTGACAAACAGCCTTAATAATTGACAAGTGGTGTTGATTTTGATATAATCAATCCACATTAAAATGATAGGATTTGAATTTATGATAAAAGATATTCAAAATGAAATTCTAAAACTTAAAAAAGAAAAGGATGTGTGCATCCTTGCCCACTCATATATGGCACAGGAAATCAAGGAAATTGCTGACTTCACAGGGGATAGCTATGCCCTTGCGGTTAAGTCGGCAAATGTTCCTCAAAAGACTGTCCTTATGTGCGGTGTCCGTTTTATGGCGGAAACCGTAAAAATCCTTGCACCGGAAAAGAAGGTGCTCCTTAGCAACCCTGTTGCTGGTTGCCCAATGGCGGAGCAAATGGATAAGGAAGCAATACAGATGGTTAAGGAGCAGTACCCGGACTACACAGTTGTGGCTTATATAAACACCACAGCAGACCTAAAGACTATCTGTGATGTTTGCGTTACTTCATCCTCTGCTGTGAAGATTTGCAAGAAAATCGAGTCTGACAAGATTTTGTTCATTCCGGACTGCAACCTTGGTGCTTACGTTGCTGAGCAGGTGCCTGAAAAGGAGTTTAAGCTACTCCATGGTGGTTGTCCAACCCACGCAAAGATTTCCGAGAAAAAGCTCCTTGAGGCTATGGAAAAACACCCCAACGCACAGGTGCTTGTTCACCCCGAATGTCAGCCTGATGTGGTAAAACACGCAGACTTTGTGGGCTCAACCTCGGGAATTATGGACTATGCCAAAAACAGCAGTCACGATGAGTTCATTATCGGCACAGAGATTTCTATAGCCGAGGAGCTACAGTATGCTTGTCCCGACAAAAAGTTCTACCCAATGTCTATGGATCTTATTTGCCCTAATATGAAAAGCACTACACTAATGGATGTGTACGGCTGTCTTATGGGTACATTTGGGGAAGAAATCACAATGGACGAGGAAAAGCGTCTTGCGGCTAAGAAGTGCATTGACGAAATGATAAGGCTTGGTTAAATGAAAAAGGCAATAATTGCAATGAGTGGCGGCGTTGATTCCAGCGTCGCAGCTTTTATTATGAAAGAAAAGGGTTATCACATCATTGGCGTTACAATGAAGCTGTATGATAACGACGATATCGGTATTGACACCGAAAGAACCTGCTGTTCCCTTTCGGATATAGAGGACGCACGAAGTGTTTGCTACAAGCTTGGTGCAATGTACTATGTCTTTAACTTTAAGTCGGATTTTAAAGAGAAAATAATTGACGACTTTATCTCCACCTATGAAAACGGCGGAACTCCAAACCCCTGCATAAGGTGTAACAGATATTTGAAGTTTGAAAAGCTTATGCAGAGAATGAGGGAGCTTGACTATGACTATGTTGTCACAGGCCACTATGCCCGAATTGAAAAGCAAGGCGACAGGTACATCCTTAAAAAAGCAGTTGACCTGACGAAAGACCAAAGCTATGTGCTTTACAATCTTACACAGGAACAGCTTGCCCACATTCAGTTCCCCCTTGGTGAAATGAACAAAACTGAGGCAAGGCAAATTGCAGAGGAAAACGGCTTTATCAATGCCAATAAGAAGGACAGTCAGGACATTTGCTTTGTGCCAAACGGTGACTATGCCTCATTTATAGAGGAATACACAGGCAAAACCTATCCGC
>JBJEOU010000146.1:0-5555 GCA_051880875.1 Ruminococcus sp.
ATCCCGTAGGACCTACAATGGCAAGTCGCTGACCGCTTTTCAGGCTAAAACATAAATTCTCAATTAAGGGTTTATTTTTGTCGTAGGAGAAGTCAACATTCTGCACATCAAAATCACCCTTAATACTTTCTGGCAAAGCATTGTCACAGCTTACTTCCTTTGGTGCGTCAATGACTTCCAATATTCTGCCGGCACAGGCTATGGCATTTTGCAGTTCGGTAACAACACCTGTGATGTCGTTAAAGGGTTTTGTGTACTGGTTTGCATAGGCAAGGAAAGCAGACAAATCACCAACAGAGAATGTACTGCTGTTCATTGCAAAAAGTGCGCCACCCACAGCAACCGAGGCATAAACAAGTGAATTGATAAACCTTGTGCCAGGGTTTGTAATGGAGGAATAGAATGTGGCGTTAAGGGATGTTTTCCCCAACTCCTCATTGATTTCGTCAAACTCCTGCTGATTTTTTTCTTCCCTGTGATAAGCCTTAACTGTCTTGATATTGCTTATCATCTCCTCAACAAAGGAGGTTTCCTTTCCCCTTTGCTCGCTTTGTCTTTTAAAATATTTGTATGTCTTTTTGGCTATAAACTTGCTGACGAATAGTGAAACAGGTGTCAGCACCACAACAATTAATGCAATCCACACATTTATTGTGAACATAAAGAAAAGTGTTCCCAGAATAGTTACAATTCCTGTAAAAAGGTTTTGAAAGCCTAAAATCAATCCGTCAGAAAACTGCTCTGCATCCGAAATTATACGGCTTACAATGTCACCTGTTTCTCTGGTGTCAATGTAGGAGATTGGAACAGTCTGAATTGTGTCAAAGGCGTCACTTCTCATATCCCTGACGGTGCAGTTTGCTATTTTATTGTTAAGGGTATTGGTAAAATACTGGCTTACACCAGCAAGAAGAAGTGCAACAAGGATTTTTGTGAGAATCTCCCCTACCCTTACAAAGTCAACATTACCCTTGCCCAAAATATTATCTATGGCTTCACCTGCAAGGACAGGGATATACAGAGTGCATATTGTGGAAATCAGGGTTAAAACAAGGGAAATGAAAAAGGAATACTTGTACTTTCCGATATATTTTATTACCCTTCTAATAATCTTTCCGCTTGTCATTACGACACCTCCTTGTTGCAGGAATCGTAAATTTCTTTGTAGGTTTCGCAGTTTTCTACAAGTTCTTTGTGAGTACCTACACCCTCAAGCACCCCGTCATTCAGCACAAGGATTTTGTCGCAATGCTCAACGGTGGAGGTTCTTTGTGAGATAATAAAGGTTGTTCTGTCACCGGAATTTTCTTTCAAAGAATTTCTAAGTAGCTTGTCTGTCTTGTAGTCCAGGGCAGAAAAGCTGTCGTCAAGGATAAGGATAGGTGTATTTCGCACAAGCGCCCTTGCAATGCTAAGCCTTTGCTTTTGACCGCCTGAAAGGTTTTTGCCCTGTTCAAGCACCTGTTCTTCCAGTCCCTCGGTTTTATTCTTGATAATCTCCTGTGACTGAGAAATTTTCGCAGCTTTTTCAATGTCCTTGTCATTGGCATTGTCAGCACCAAAGGTGATGTTTTCCCTGATTGTGCCACGGAACATTGTAGCCTTTTGCATAACCACAGAAACATTTTGGTTAAGCTCATCCTGAGTGTAGTTCAGTATATTTCTATTGTTGATATAAATATCACCATCCGTAGCCTCGTAAAATCCGCTTAGCAAGCTGACAAGGCTTGTCTTGCCACTTCCTGTACCGCCGATTATGCCCACGGTTTCCCCCTTTTTCACATCAAAGGAGATATTCTTTAGGCTGTATTCCTCATTGTCGTTATAGCTTAGTGAAACATTGTCAAAGGTGATGTAGCTGTCTGTGTTTTTGTCAACACCAACAGGCTTTTTGTGTTCCTCCATTGTAAGGATAGCGTCCACCCTGTTTTTGCAGGCGATTGCCTTTGTTTCTGTAATAATAAGGTTGGCAAGCTTGATAAGCTCCACAAGAATCTGTGACATATAGTTGTAAAGTGCTACAACCTCACCCTGGGAAATCACACCTGCGTCAACACGAATTGCACCAACATAGATAAGGGCAATTATGCCAAGGTTGATGATTACAAATGTAGCAGGGTTCATTATTGAGGAAATTATATTGGCTGTCTGCTGGAGTTTCAAAAGACCGCTGTTTTCTTTAGAAAGGGAATTAATCTCATTTTCTTCCTGATTAAAGGCACGGATAACACGGACACCCTTAACATTTTCCTTTGTCCTCAACAGTACCCTGTCAATCTGATTTTGTACCTTTTTAAAGCGAGGAATTGTAAGGTACATAACCGCAAAGACAACAATGGCGAGAAGAGGAACAACCACAGCAAACACAAGGGCGCTTTTTGCGTCCACATAAAAAGCCATAATTGTTGCACCGATTACGATAAAAGGTGAACGCAGGAGCAGACGCAAAAACATATTAATTCCCGTCTGAATCTGGTTTACATCACTTGTCATTCTTGTAATAAGAGTTGACGAGCCTACACCGTCAAGCTGTTTAAAGGAGAGCCTTTGAATCTTTGCAAAAAGGGCACTCCTAAGCCCTGTACAGGCGCCGATTGCCGCTCTCGCCGCAAAGTACTGTGCTGTGATTGCCGAAACAAGACCAACAACTGCAAGGAGCACAAGGATAAGACACCTTACAATGATGTAAGTGCTATCACCGCTGTTAATTCCGTTGTCAATGATGTCCGCAACAACAAGGGGTACAATAAGCTCAAAAGATGCCTCCAAAAGCTTAAACAGAGGTGCAAGTATTGACTGAACCTTATATTTTTTTAAAAACGATAAACTTTTCATAATAATATAGTTCCTGATTTTGTACTAAAATATAAGTCGCCAAAGGGCGACTTATGATTATATACCTATATTTACAGCACTTCTATTGCCTTTTCTATTCTCTCCTGCATAACATCCTTGCCGATAATCTGGCAGATTGTACACAGGTCAGGTGTGTTTGACAGTCCTGTAATTGCAATACGGATAATCTCGGACACCTGTGCAACAGAGCCGATGTATTTTTCAGGCTCTTTCTTGTAGGCTTTCATATCGGTTGTAAAGCCAAGCTCCTGTGACAGTGCCTTAACCTTGTTAAACCAAGTGGAATTGTCGTCGTTTTCGTCATAGGTTTCAAGGTACTTTGTAAGGATAACCTTAACGGTTTCACCGTCGTAATTATACTCATTGTTCGGTACAAAGGTTTCCTTAAAGAAGTAAGAAAGACTGCTGATAATCTGCTTTGCGTATGCAAAGTCCTTTCTTCTTCTCTTCTGGTTAAGTCCCATACAAAGGGTCAGCACCTTTTCCATATACTCTCTGTCGCCAAAGTACAAATCATAGTGTTCGCTGTCATACTCACGCACCCAGCCTTCAAGGAAAGAATAAACCTCCTCAAGTGACATCTTTGCAAATTCCTTTTTACAGATATCGTGGAACTTTTGCAAATCAAATAGTGCACCGCTTTGTGACATCTTCTTAACGGAGAATGGGAATTCATTGATGTCTTTGTCAGGGTTTTTGTCGTGCCATTCCTCAAAATTGCTGTTTAGAAGTGTGAGGAGATACACCTTTACTGTGTAAGGGTGGTAGCCGTCCTGGCGGTAGAAATCAAGGGAAAGCTCAGGGTCTTTTCTCTTGCTTAGCTTTCTCTTACTGTTGTTTTCCATCTTCATAAGGTGGGCGGTGTGTGCGTACTTTAGCTGTTTAAAGCCAAGCACCTGATTAAGCTGGAAGTGAGTTGGCACAGAGCTTAGCCACTCGTTACCACGGATAACAAGGGTTGTACCCATAAGATTGTCGTCAATTACATGGGCAAAGTGATAGGTTGGCACACCGTCACTCTTGAGGATAACAATGTCGTGGATATTTTCGGGGAAAGAGATTTTTCCCATAATTTTATCCTCAATGGTGATTTCCTTGTTTTCGTCACCGGGGGACTTCAACCTTAACACCCAAGGCTTGCCTGCCTTAAGGTTTTCTTCAATTTCTTCTAATGTGAGATTACGGCATTTTGCCCACTTTCCGTAGTAGCCGGGAGTTGCATTTTCCTTTTGCTGAGCCTCTCTCAGGCTTGCATTGTCCTCTTCTGTGCAAAAGCAGGGATAAGCCAATCCCTGACGGATAAGCTCCTTTGCAAAAACGTGGTAAAATTCTACCCTTTGACGCTGATAATATGGTCCGTAGGCATTGTCGCTTTTGTCCTCCTGGCCTGCGCCCTCGTCAAACTCAATGCCAAAATACTTCATAACATTGATGATAATGTCAACAGCGCCCTCAACCTTACGCTTTAAATCGGTGTCCTCAATTCTTAGGTAAAACACACCGCCGGAAAGGTGAGCAATCCTCTCGTCCGCAAGGGCAGAATAAAGGTTGCCAAGGTGAATAAAGCCTGTTGGAGAAGGTGCCATTCTTGTAACCTGTGCGCCCTCTTTTAAATTTCTTTTAGGGAATTTTGCAAAAACCTCATCCCTTGTCATAGTGCTGTTTGGAAGCAAAAGCTCAGCTAATTTGTTATAGTCCATAATATCCTCGCTACAAGTGAATTTTTCAATAAATATACAATTAAAATTATATGTACACTAATTATAAGAAGTATCAACTTGTTTGTCAAGAATTCCCCAATATACCTGTAAATCAATTGACAACAGGGGTGTAAAGTGGTATAGTTCAAGGGAGAAAAAGGTGATAAAATGAAGAAATGTGAATACTGCGGAAAAGAAATTTCCTACTTTGATATGTACTGCTGTGACGAATGTCAGGAAAAGGCAGGCAAGTTCTATGATTTGCGTGACAACTACGGCAAGGTTTTTACTTTTTTTGATGCAATTTTTGTCTTTATGATTCCAATCGGAATTTTTGTAGGGTCACTTGTGGGCACTATGGGTGACGCAATGATTGTCATTGGACTTATGGGACTGGGAATTATGCTGAATGTACTTCCCTTTCCTACGGAAAGTATGATACATAAACACCAGATTCAAAAGTCCAAAAAGATGTGCAGGATTTTCGGGCTAATTTTAATTGTCATTGGAATTGTGGGAGCAATCATAATGTTCTAAATGTTATGACAAAATGAATAATTGTAAGACTTTGGTCAAGACTATCTTTGAAATCATTTATGGAGGTAATGAAATGATTGATAAAATAGCCTTGACCCTTTTGATTATCGGGGGAATTAACTGGGGACTTGTTGGTATCTTCCAGTTCGACCTGGTGGCATTCCTGTGCGGTGGTCAGTCGGGGGTTATCAGCAGAATTATTTACATCATAATTTGTCTTTGTGCAATATGGTGCATCACCCTGCTGTTTAAAGACACACAAAATGCAAAATCCATCACCGACTCAAATTCTTAAGAAAAAATGGACTGAGGAATCTAAAAACCTCAGTCCATTCTTATTGTAATGTGATAATAGTGAATAGGTTTATCAACCAATCAACCAACCAAATCCTTGGTATCCCTTGCGATAACAAGCTCTTCGTTTGTTGGGATAACATAGCAAGGAATTGCGCTGTCCTCTGT
>JBJEOU010000147.1:0-24932 GCA_051880875.1 Ruminococcus sp.
TTCATAATGATGTCGGCATCAATCTCTACTGCACGAAGAGCCGCTGCTGTATCTGTGCTAAAGAAAGGATTACCTGTTCCGCAACCGAAGATTACAACTCTGCCCTTTTCAAGATGGCGGACTGCACGGTTTCTGATGTAAGGCTCTGCAACCTGTGGCATTGAGATGGCTGTCATAACACGAACATCAACGCCCTCCTGCTCCAGGGTATCGCCAACACCAAGTGCGTTAATTGCTGTTGCAAGCATACCCATATGGTCTGCACGGGTTCTGTCCATCTTCCCAGAACTTCTGCCACGCCAGAAGTTTCCTCCGCCTACAACAACGGCTACCTGTACTCCGTCGTCAACGCATTTTTTGATAGCCTTGCAAAAGGACTCAACAATGTCAAAATTGATGCCCTTTTTTTCGTCGCCGGCAAGGGATTCGCCTGAAAGTTTAAGCAAAACTCTTTTATATTTTTTATCCATTATAGTACACACTCCTATCCATAATATATATCTTTATACACATTAATAATACACTATATGTGGTGTTTTGTAAAGGAATAGAAAAGAAATTTAGAAATTTTTATGCAAAAAAGAGCTACCTCTTACGAGATAGCTCCGTTAAACCTTAAAGGTTAAATTATTTTGTCATACTTGCTACTTCGGCAGCAAAGTCGTCCTGGCGCTTTTCAAGACCTTCGCCCTTTTCAAAACGAACAAATTCCTTGATTACGATAGAACCGCCAAGCTCCTTAGCAGTGTTGTTTGTGTACTGCTGAACAGAAATCTTGTTTTCCTTAACGAAAGCCTGGTCAAGGAGGCAGTTCTCCTTGTAGTACTTACCAATCTTACCCATAACAATCTTGTCTGCGATTGCCTCAGGCTTACCGGAATTGATAACCTCTGCCTTCATAATTTCCTTCTCATGCTCGATAACATCAGCAGGAACATCCTCTTCCTTAAGATAAGGTGTGTTAAGAGCTGCAATCTGCATTGCGATGTCCTTACCGTATGTTACAAACTCAGGCTTGTCAGCAAGATCTGTATCAAAGTTAACAAGAACGCCGATAACACCGCCGGCGTGAACATAAGCCACACAAGCACCCTCCATCATCTTAAAACGACGGAGCTGGATGTTTTCGCCGATAACAAGAACCTTCTCCTGGAGAAGCTCTGCAACAGTCTTGTCGCTTCCGCTTGCCTGGCAAGCAAGGAGAGCCTCTACATCAGCAGGAGCATTGTCCATAACTGTCTGTGCACAAGTCTTTACAAATGCCTGGAAGTCTGCGTTCTTTGCAACGAAGTCTGTTTCTGCATTAACTTCGATAACAACGCCCTTCTTAAGGTCGTCGGAAGTCATAGCGAAAGCCATACCCTCTGCTGCAATTCTGCTTGCCTTTTTAGCCTGCTTTGCAAGACCCTGCTCTCTTAAAAAGTCAACAGCCTTGTCCATATCGCCGTCTGCTTCTACAAGTGCCTTTTTGCAGTCCATCATACCGCAGCCGGTCTGTTCTCTTAAAGCCTTAACATCTTTAGCTGTAAATGATGCCATTTATATCATCCTCTCAAAAGTTATATTCAATTATTCCTCAGTTTCTTCTGCCGGTTCTTCTTCGTTTACTTCAGCAGCGCCCATCTGACCCTCTCTGCCTTCGATAACAGCGTCAGCCATTGCACCTGCAATAAGCTTTACTGCACGGATGGCGTCATCGTTACCTGGGATTACATAGTCAATCTCATCAGGGTCACAGTTTGTATCTACAATAGCAACGATTGGAATATTAAGCTTCTTAGCCTCTGCTACTGCAATTCTTTCCTTTCTTGGGTCAATGATGAAGAGACATCCCGGGAGTTCTTCCATCTCTTTGATACCGCCAAGGAACTTTTCAAGCTTTTCAATTTCAAGGTTGAGCTTGATAACTTCCTTCTTTGGGAGAAGCTCGAATGTACCGTCTTCTTCCATTGCACGGAGCTGCTTAAGTCTTGCAACTCTTCTTCTGATAGTTGTGAAGTTAGTCATCATACCGCCGAGCCATCTTGCGTTTACATAGAAAGCACCTGCTCTTAAAGCCTCTTCCTTAACTGACTCCTGAGCCTGCTTCTTTGTACCAACAAAGAGAACGCTCTTGCCCTCTGATGAAAGCTCCTTAACAAAGTTATAAGCCTCGTCAAGCTTCTTTACGGTCTTCTGCAAATCAATAATGTAGATACCGTTTCTCTCTGTGAAGATGTACTCTGCCATCTTAGGGTTCCATCTTCTTGTCTGGTGACCAAAGTGAACACCAGCCTCTAATAGCTGTTTCATTGAAACTACTGCCATTTTTTATTCCTCCTTAGGTTAAATCCTCCGCAGGTGTTATTGATTTAATTGCCGAAGTAGAATTACTCACCATGACAATTAGCACCTACGTGCGTAATGCAATCTGCATTTTACCATATAAAAGGAAAAAAATCAAGTGTTTTATTGAGAAAAACACTTGATTTTATAATTTTTATTTATCGAAAAATCTTACATCCTTATATGTAAGGAGATAATCCTTGGATTCGTGCCATTTGCTTACACACAGCCTTGGGTTGTAGAAGTAGAGAATTCTGTGCTGAATTGCGGAATTTCCGTCCTTAAGTATGTACTTTACAGCCTTTTTTGCAGCCTCATTAGGCTTGTGCTTTATGCTACCGTCGTAGCCGTAGCCTATACGCACAGCATTGATTGACTTGAAGTTTCCGTAATAATATGTATCACGTATAGCCTGAGCAACAAGGCAACAACCGTAAAATCCCATTGAACCGGCTTCGCCCATAACAAGTCTTTCGGCTATATCCAAATCCTCCTCTGTCATATCAACAGACATTCCGTCATACTTGTAGTCGGGGTCAGGATTCTTGATAGCAATAAGGTAGCCCTTGGAGAGCTGACTCTTTTTTGAGTCACTGCTTGGCTCAGGGAGAGTTCTCAGCTTTTCACCCTTAATATTCTGGTTCTTGCCCACACTGTAGTAGTCAAGGGTTTCTGTTTCGTACTCCCTTGTGGTGGTTGAAATATCCTCCTTGGAGCCGGGCTCTGTGGGAGTTCTGTCGTTTTTCTTTACAGCCACCTGATATTCCTTTGTGGAGGACTGTGTTGTGGAAGTTTCCTCCATGGTAGTTTCGGGGACGGTTGCCTCGCCGAACATATCGAAGGCATTGCCGTAACCCATACCGGAATACTCATCCTGAACAGGATTTTCAAGGTTGCCCTTTTCGTCCTCGTAGGCATAATCCGTCAAAGCGGTGACCCTTGGGTAAAGCACCGCCAAAGGTGTCAGGGAAATAAAAGCCACCAAAAAGAATATCAAAATTTTTGTTTTTACTGATTTACTCATTTTAATTCCTCTGCTATTCATACTAATCGAAATTAGTATAAGTCAACCGTAAACTAAAACATTCTCATATAATTATATTACTTTATTTTTCTTTTTTCAACGGAGTTTTGCACAATATATGTAGTTATTTAGTGTGCAAAATACACAATTTACGAGGATTTTGAGGGATTTGTAACCTAAAATTACTTATGTCTTCTGCGTTTGTTACAACCAAAGAATTTTTTGGGAGCCGGCGACGGAACATCCCAATCCACAAGTATTGTGTCTTCACCGATAAGTCCTATATTATTCCAGGGAATTATGAAGTCGTTTTTTCTGCCAAATAAACCAAAGCACCTGAAACCTCCGTAAATAATCAAGGCTTTCAGCTTTGCACACTCTGTATCTATCTCAAGGTCGTCAACAAAGCCTATCCTACAACCATTGGCTCGGTTTATGACCTCTTTTCGTCTTAATTCATAAAAACTACAATTCATACCTGCCTCCGTTGACATTCAATTTATCCTTTGTTAAAATTAATATGAAAGTAAATAATAAATATTACTATCAAATGGAGGATTGTAATGAACTATAAACTTTTTTGTGATTCAACCTGCGACCTTACCGACAGCCTTGCAAAGGAACTTGATATTGAGATTATACCAATGCAATTCTGTCTTGACGACAAATACTACAAGCATTATCTTGACGAGCGAGAGATGTCCATGGAGGACTTTTACAAAGCCCTTAAAAACGGCTCTGATGCAAAGACTGCACAGGTGCAGTATGATACTTTTGCTGAGTACTTTGAGCCTGTACTCAAGGAGGGCAAGGATATTATTTACATCTGCTTTACCTCAGGAATGAGCGGAACATACAACACCTGTAAAATAGCTGTGGGAGAACTTAAAGAAAAATATCCGGACAGGAAAATTACAGTTATTGACTCACTTTGTGCGTCAGCCGGCGAAGGATACCTTGCATATCTTACAGGAAAAAAGATGCAGGAGGAACAGCCGTCCTATGAGGAGCTTTGCAAATACATTGAAGATATGAAAATGAAAATTGTTCACTGGTTTGTTGTTGACGACCTTGACCAGCTTAAAAAGGGCGGAAGAATCGGTGCACTTTCTGCAACCTTTGGCAAGGCACTGCAAATCAAGCCTTTAATTTCAGTTGACAATGAGGGTAAGCTGATTGCGGTTGCAAAAATCAGAGGTAATGCAAAGGTATTTACCACACTTGTTGACAGAATCAAAAGGGATGCAGATGACCTTGCAAGCCAGACAATTTTTGTTGCCCACGCAGAATGTCCTGAAAAGGCAGAAAAGCTGAAAGAGCTTCTTTCTCCTTTTGTTAAGGATGTTATCACAGTAAAAATAGGCCCTATCATAGGCACTCATGTGGGACAGGGTATGTGTGCTGCACTTTGCATCGGAGAAAGAAATTTGACTTAATTTGTGATACAGACATTAAATATAGCACCTATAAAAATAACGGCTGTTGCATTTTCTTTTGCAACAGCCGTTTCTATTTGATATTTTAATTTGCTATTTTAATGTTTGTCATGATTTGACTGCAAAAGACACATCATAAAGATTCCCAACAATGCTCCGATAAAAAGACCTATTATAAATCCTAATAACATAAATTTTTTCACCTACCATATGACAATTTAATATGTAAATTTGTGGGATAATAGCTTTGGTGAGTTGATGACTGTATATGTTGATACCCTTGTTTTTACCAATATTATTATTGACTATATCCTGCTGAGCATTACGGGGAAAATTCTTAAGATTAATTACAAGCAGTTTCGCTTGATAATTGCCTCTTTACTGGGCGGGATTTCGTCACTGATTATATTATTGCCCTCTCTGAATTTTTTATTCAATTTTGTCACAAGACTTTTTGTTACAATAATTATTGTTTTATCCGGGTTTGGCTACAAAAATTTCAGAACACTTGCAAAGAGGACTTTTGTACTTTTCCTCATAAGCACAAGCTTTAGCGGTTTAATACTTTTTATGCTGTCTGTTGTAAAAAGTGACTTTATTTCTGTTAACAACAGCGTTGTGTATTTTAATATTTCGCCCTTAATGCTGATTGTGATGACAACAGTTGCCTATATTCTCCTACGACTTATAGACAAAATCAGGTTTGAAAAGGGAAACTTAATCCACAAAATCAAAATTAAATATGATGATAAGGAATATACATTTTTTTCAAAATACGACACCTGCTGTAATGTTAAGGAGCCATTCAGTGGGAGTGAGGTTATTCTCGCAGAGGAAAAACTGCTGAAAAATATAATTGTTCCGGACGGCAAATACAGAATCATACCCTTTAATTCACTTGGAGGTGAAGGGATAATAAAGGGGTTTTTGCCACAGGAGCTTTACATAGATGATACTAAAATCAGCCGAGAGGTGTATATCGGCATTACGAAAGACATCCTAAAGGGTGAAGTAAACTCTATTTTTAACTACAAAAATATATGTGAGTGATGATATGATTAAGAAGATTATTTACAAAATAAAAAAGGCTTTTTTCAGAAATGATGTTTTCTACATAAACAGCAGTGAATCCCTCCCTCCTCCACTTAGCAAAGAGGAAGAAAACGCTTTGTATCAAGGCATAAGCCAGGGAAATGAAAAGTGCAAAAATAAGCTGATTGTCCACAATCTGCGACTTGTTGTGTATATTGCAAAGAAATTTGAAAATTCAAATGTTCCCATTGACGACCTTATTTCCATTGGCACTATCGGACTGATTAAGGCGGTTAACACATTTTCGCCGGAAAGGTGCATAAAGCTGGCAACATATGCAAGCCGATGCATAGAAAATGAAATTCTGATGTATCTGAGAAAAACCTCCAACACCAAGAATGAGGTTTCCATTGAAGAACCGCTGAATACGGACTGGGACGGGAATGAGCTTTTGCTAAGCGATATTCTTGGAAGTGAGCCGGACATTGTAAATAAGGATATTGAAAATGAACTGGAGAAAAAATTACTTCTTCAGGCGGTGGACAAATTGAATTCAAGAGAAAAGCTGATTATGGAAATGAGGTTCGGACTGAACAACAAAAAGGAATTTACCCAAAAACAGGTTGCCGACCAGCTGGGAATTTCACAATCCTACATATCAAGGCTGGAGAAGAAAATTATTAAAAGGCTGAGGAATGAGCTTAAAGCTATGGTATAAAAATATGTAAAGCACGGGAAACCGTGCTTTTCTTATTCAATGATGTCGTTGACCCCTCTTTGGACACCGTTTCCGATATCCTCAACAGCTTCCCCTGCATCACTGATTATTCCGTCAGAGTCATTAACGGTACCGTCGTTGTTGTTGGTGGCTGATGTTGACGATTGAGTTGTGGTGGTTGATTCAGTTGTTGACTCTGTTGTTGAGCTTGTAGTTGCTGTTGTGGTGTTATTCTTGCCATCGTTATTCTTGCCACAGCCTACAAGAGAAAATGCAAGTATAGCCGCCAAAAATAACGGTATAACAATTTTCTTCATTTTATCACCTCATAAAAAATTACCGTACCAGTCGGTACGGTAATAGTTTGTTACAAAAATTTCAATTTATGAGCATTATGGATAAATAGTTTGGATAATTTTCTTTGTGTCGTCAATCCATTTGAAAATGGAAATTCCTCCGTCCTCTCTGAATTCAACACAAAGGCCGGTTTCTTTTCCGTCCTTAAAATTTGAAACATAGGAAAGGTTGCCGTATTTGTCAAACCTTACACCCATTCCATTAGGCTTGTTATCAGACCAACCGCCGGCATGGTAGGAGCCATCGGAAGAACGAACGCCCAAGCCAAAGCCGTTGCGCTTGTTGTCCTTCCATTCACCTGTGTAGCACAGTCCGCCGTCTTTGTAGTAGTAAGAGCCAAAACCGTTGCGCTTGTTGTTTTTATAGTTGCCCTCGTAGGCGGTTTTTCCGCTGTCCATCTGGGTTCTGCCGTAGCCGTCACGAAGGAGATTTTCGTTTAGCTCGCCGTAGTACAAATAGCGTTCTCCACCGCTGTTGATAATAAGGTCAGCGCTGTTGTCTGACTGGGATGGAGATTGGTCGTTAAAGTTTTGCAATTCTTGTGGGTAATGCAAATCTGCACCAACCGCATTTGCCTTTTGCTCTTCCTGTGCCAAGACCTGACTTATGACCTTACGCAACATTTCGTCACTGTAAACATCAGTCTTTTCGTCATTTTGAGAAGTTTCTTCCTTGGATTTTTCGCCGTTTATTTCTTCTGTAGAAATTTCCTGTTCTTCACTTTTTTTATTTTGCTCCTCAGAAGATATATTATTCTCTTCCGAATCTTCTGTATTTTCATCTGCAAAAACTTCAATTTCTTCGGAAACAGCTACTTCTTCGAGAGCGGTTATTTCTTCAGGAGAAATTTCATTATTAATTTCTTCCCCGTTGGAGTTTTCAGACGAAATATTCTCAACTTCGTCAAAATCATCAGAAAAATACTCTGTTTTGTCAATGTCGAAGGTTTCGTTCATATTCTTTTTAAGATTAAAGTCGTTATCTCTAAAGTTAAAACCGCCGTCCCTGTCAGCCTGGGTATTGTATACCTTCGGGGAATTTTCCTCAATAATTTCCTGCTTTATCCTCTCAATTTCAGACACAACACTACTTATTTCCTCTTCTGTGCCAAAGTAAACAAGACCTCTGTTTGTAAAGGCAGTTGCTGTGATGTAAGGGTTGCTTACAGACAGCCTTTCCAAAACAGTTTTGTCCTCATTAATTTCCAGGAGTTTTAGGGTCATATTGCCGGAATTACTGCGGTAATACAACACAGGAGCATTATCCTCCTTGCCGGACATAAGCAAAACTGTTTCGCCGTCAAGGGAAAATGTGACCTTTTTCAGAATATGGTCGTTGGTAAATTCGTATGAACAGATTTCCACACCATCGTCATTATAGGTTCTGATTTCATAGGAATTTACAGAGGAAACCACGGATTTTTCAATGGTTTTTTTATCCTTTTGAACAACCCATTTCATAGGTTTTTTTCTCTCAAGATTATATGTATATTTTATTGAAACCTCGCCGATATTCTGGACAATCTTGTCGCTCTGGCGCTTGGCGTGTTCAAAAAAGTTCCTCCTAACCTTGGCAAGAACATCATCCTGCACATTAAAAGGTATAAAAGAGTTGATAGACAAACCGTAGATTATCAGTTCATCAGGATAAAAAATCGACATATTTTTTACTTCCTTTAAGTAATATTAATTCCTTTAAGTAAAGGCACAGCCTAAACTGTGCCTTTCAGAATCATTTGTAACAAGTGAATTACATTGAGATAGTCTTTGCAATCTCGTAAAGGTCCTTGTCAAAAACTCTCTCCATATTAAGAGCCTCGGTAATATCGTAGTCAACAATCTTGCCGTTCTTCATTGCAACAACACGCTTTGACTTGCCCTCTGCAAGGAGGTCAACAGCCTTGTGACCCATGCTTGAAGCAACAACTCTGTCACGAAGTGTTGGTGAACCGCCACGCTGTACATGACCGAGAATTGTAGCACGGGACTCAATGCCTGTTCTTCTTTCGATATACTTTGCAATATCAACAGAACCGCCAATACCCTCAGCAACAACAACAATGAAGTGCTGTTTGCCGTACTTCTTTGTTTCAAGGATTCTTGCGATAACATCGTTTTCAATGTTATATGGAACTTCCGGTACAAGAATTGCTGTTGCACCACAGCTGATACCTGTCTGGAGGGCAATATCACCGCATCTTCTGCCCATAACCTCAACAACAGAGCATCTGTCATGGGACTGGGAAGTATCACGGATTTTGTCGACCATTTCCATAGCTGTGTTCATAGCAGTATCAAAACCAACTGTGTATTCGGAACAAGCGATGTCGTTATCTATTGTGCCGGGAACACCGATACAAGGAACGCCCTGCTCAGAAAGTGCTCTTGCACCCATAAATGAACCGTCGCCACCGATTACAACCATACCCTTGATGCCAAGCTCCTGACAGTTCTGAGCTGCCTTTTTGATGCCCTCAGGCTTCTGGAACTCAAGACTTCTTGCGGTGTAAAGGATTGTACCGCCAAGGCTTAGTATGTTCGTTACAGAACGAAGATCCATCTCTACAAAATCTTTTTTAAGTAAGCCACGGTAACCTCTTTTGATGCCAAGAACATCAAAGCCCTTGTTGATACCTGTACGAACAACTGCTCTTACAACAGCGTTCATACCCGGTGCGTCACCGCCGCTTGTTAAAACTGCTATCCTATCTTTTGCCATTTCTTATTCCCCCCGGATAACTTATTTATAAAACTATGTGCTTATTATAATACAAAACTATTGTAATAATCAAGTGTTTTTTGCCATTTTACCTGAATACAACATTTTCTTTTCCTAAAATATACTTTAGTTCGCTGATAAATACGTCATTTACATCTGCCCAAAGCTGTCTGGGAGCCTTGTACAGCTTGTTTTCATCCTCAACAAAGAACATAACCATTGTACTGCCTGAGAAAATTTCCAACAGATTTTTAACCTTTTTGTACTTTTCTCCCTTTCTGTCGGGGATTTTGATATACAGCTTGTCCGGCTTTACAACAGGACGGTTGCCGATTTTTTCAACAGGATTCGTCTTGTATTCCTCTTTGCTTTTGCTGACTGTTGTAGGGATTTTGTCCTTGGGAGGTGCAGGTCTGATTTGGTTTACCACAACCTTTGGGTCTTCATTCTCCCTGATATTTACTGTTCCCACAGTCTCAATAATGTTGCCCTCGTAAACATAATTTCCGTACTCTGCAAGGGTTTTGGGGAAAATTATTGTTTCAATAGAACCCGACCTGTCTTCAACTGTGACAAATGACATCATCTGATTGGACTTTGTTATTTGATTTTTTATTTTATTGATTATGACAAATAGCCTTATCTGTTGTCCGTCACGGTAAAAACCGTTGTCGTTTCCGATAATTTCTCCGATTTTGTCGGCTTTTATAAGGTTAATGTAGGAGTCGTATTCATAGAGAGGGTGACCGCTGAGGTACATACCTGCGATTTCCTTTTCCATTGACAAAAGCTCTGAAATTGGAAATTCTGCAATATCGGGGATGTCAACGGTTTTAGTTTCCCCCTCATCCTCTCCCATATCAAAGAATGAAAGCTGACCCTCCACATTTTTTCGCCTGTCGTATTCAAGATTATCAAGAATATTCTTGTAAACAGACAGCATTTGTCGTCTGTTTGCACCTAAATTGTCAAGGGCACCTGACTTTATCAGGCTTTCTATGCCCCTTGAATTCATATTTTTTCCGTAAAGTCGCTTGCAAAAATCGTAGAAGGACTTAAAATCATTCTTTTTCCTCTCCTCTACAATTTCATCAATAATATTTTTTCCCAGATTTTTTATAGCCATAAGTCCAAAGCGGATGTGGTCGTCAACTACTGTAAAGCCTTGGGATGAATAGTTTACGCTTGGAGGCAGAACCTTGATGCCTATGCGGTTACATTCCTCAATATACACAGCCATTTTATTCTGATTATCAAGAACGCTTGTAAGGAGTGCCGCCATATAGTACTTTGGATAGTGACACTTAAGGTAAGCTGTCTGGTAGGAAATTGTTGCATAGGAGGCGGCATGGGATTTGTTAAAGGCATAGGACGCAAAGCTTTCCATATCGTCATAGATAGAAATTGCCGTTGCCTTGTCAACACCCCTTCTAAGGCAACCCTCAACCTCAACTTCTCCCTTTTCGTTTACATAGCCGTTGATGAAAATTTGCCTTTCCTCTTCCATAACCTTGTGCTTTTTCTTGCTCATTGCACGGCGGACAATGTCGGCTCTGCCCAGGGAGTATCCAGCCAATGTGCGGAAAATCTGCATTACCTGTTCCTGATACACAATACATCCGTAGGTAACATTTAGAATATCCTTAAGGAGGGGGTGTTTATATGTGATTTTTTCGGGATGATGGCGGTTTTCAATATACATTGGAATACTGTCCATAGGCCCCGGACGGTACAAAGAAATTACAGCAATTAAGTCCTCTAAAGATTCAGGCTTTAGCTGGGTTAAAACATTCTTCATACCCTGACTTTCAAACTGGAACACACCCTCGGACTGACCTGTGGACATCATATCGTAAACAGGCTTGTCGTCAAGGGGTATATCTTCTATATTAAAGTCAGGCTCAACCTTATTAATCATCTTAACTGCGTCGCTTATGACGGTAAGGTTTCTAAGACCGAGAAAGTCCATTTTAAGCAAGCCAAGTTCTTCCAATGTGGTCATAGTAAACTGAGTTACCACATTGTCGTCATTCTTAGAAAGAGGAACATAATCTGAAACAGGGTCTTTTGTAATAACCACACCTGCGGCATGCATTGTTGCGTGGCGGGGCATACCCTCTATTGCCTTGCTCATATCTATGAGTTCCTTTATCTGGCTGTCGCTCTGATACATATTATTAAGCTCAGGGCTTAGTTTCAGCGCCTTGTCAAGGGTCATATTAATATCAAAGGGAACAAGCTTTGCCACCTTGTCACATATGGCGTAGGAAATCCCCATTGCTCTACCAACATCACGGATTGCACCCCTTGCCGCCATTGTACCAAAGGCGATTATCTGGGCAACCTTGTCCTTGCCGTACTTGTCAATAACATACTGAATAACCTCAGGTCGTCTGTCCTTGCAAAAGTCAATATCAAAGTCGGGCATAGAAACCCTTTCGGGGTTAAGAAAACGCTCAAACAGTAGGTCATACTTTATTGGGTCAATGCCTGTAATTCCGATACAATAGGCACAGAGAGAACCGGCACCGGAGCCTCTTCCCGGCCCTACGGGAATACCGCTCCTTTTGGCAAACTGCACAAAGTCGTTGACAATGAGGTAATAGTCAACAAATCCCATATCGGATATGACAGAAAGCTCGTACTCCAGCCTGTCAATAAGGGATTTATCGGGATTTTCGCCATAGTGACGGTACAGACCCTCATAGCAATTCCTCTTGAAATATGCAAAATGATCCTCGTTGTTTGGGACATCAAAGTTAGGCAGTTTGCGTACACCAAACTCAAACTCCACATTACATCTGTCGGCAATTTTCTGGGTGTTTTCAAAAGCCTCATCTAAATCGGGGAACAGCTCACGCATTTCTTCCTCGGTTTTAACATAAAACTCCTCTGTCTGAAACTCCATTTTGTCGTCGTCGTGGATGGTGTGGTTTGTTTGTATGCACAATAGGATTTCGTGCATTTTGCTTTCAGATTTCTCAATATAGTGACAGTCGTTTGTAACCACCATGGGAGCATTTATTTCCTTGGAAAGTACCTTTAGCTTTTCAGCCACAAGAGATTCTTCCCTGATTCCGTGGTTCTGAAGTTCAAGGAAAAAGTTATCTTTGCCGAATAAATTTTGATAATAGAGTGCTGTCTTTTTTGCTTCTTCATAATCATTTTTAACTATTTTTCGTGGGATTTCGCCTGCAAGACAGGCGGAAAGGCAGATAAGACCTTCGTGATACTTTTCAAGGAGCTCCCTGTCCACCCTTGGCTTTTTGTAAAAACCCTCTGTAAATCCCAGAGAAACCAGCTTTATTAAATTTTGATACCCTTGATTGTTTTCGCAAAGGAGAATCAAATGGTAATACTCCTTGTCCAAATCAAAGGAGCAGTCAAATCTGCTCCTTGGGGCAACATACACCTCACAGCCTATGATGGGTTTTATACCCTCTTTTTTACAAGCTCTGTAAAAGTCGATTACACCGTACATAACTCCGTGGTCGGTGATGGCTACGGCGTTCATATTTTTTTCTTTGCATACAGAAGCAAGCCTGTCGATGCGACAGGCTCCGTCAAGCAAGCTGTATTCTGTGTGTAAGTGGAGATGTACGAAAGACATATTATTCACCTATTACCCTGGAAATAATCCTGCCATCTGTCACATCTATGGCAAGGGTATCTCCATCCTTTACATCCTTAACGGAAGTTACGGTTTTATCATCCTTGGTGACAACAGAATATCCCCTTTTCATTATAGAAACAGGATTGAGAGATTCAAGTCGGGACGCCAAAAGGGAAATTTCCTGCTTTTTACTTTCAAAAATCTGATTTGAAAGACTTGAAAGTCTGTGTGTGTTTATTGTAAGTTCTCTTTCAATATTATTTAATCTTTCCTTTGGTGAAAGTGAAACCAGTACAGACGCACTTTGGGAAAGACTGTTTTTGTAGTCGTTTATTCTGCTGTCTATAAGAGAAGAAAGATACTGCTTTTGTGAGTCGTAATACTGCAAAAGCTCCTCCTTGTCAGGAACGGCAAGCTCCGCCGCCGCAGATGGAGTTGGAGCACGCAAATCGGACACAAAGTCGCAGATTGTGAAGTCGGTTTCGTGACCAACAGCAGATATTACGGGAATTTTGCTGTTAAAAATTGTCCTTGCAAGGCTTTCATCGTTAAAAGCCCATAAATCCTCGATTGAACCGCCGCCTCTGCCGATTATTATTGTGTCGCAAAGGTTATATTCATTGAGCCTTTCCACAGCGTTAATAAGCTGAGGAACTGCACTTTCACCCTGGACAAGGACAGGACAAAGTGTAATATTTACAGAGGGGTACCTCCTTGTTAGGATATTCCTTATATCCTGCACAGCCGCACCTGTGGGGCTTGTGATAACTCCTATGGTTGAGGGAAAACGAGGTATAGGCTTTTTGTATCTCTCGTCAAAAAGTCCCTCTGCCGACAGCTTTGCCTTTAGCTGTTCATATGCCTGATACAATGCTCCCACACCGTCAGGTTGCATATCCTCAATGTAATACTGGTACTGACCGGTTGCTTCGTAAAGTGTTACCCTGCCACGGCAGATAACCTTCATACCCTCAGCAGGCTTGAACTTAAGGTTGCGGGCATTGCCGGCAAACATAACGCACCTTACAAGGGATTTGCTGTCTTTAAGGGAAAGATATATGTGACCGCTTCTGTAGTGGTCGGTAAGGTTGGAGATTTCTCCTGTTAAAAAGACATAGTTAAGCCTTGGGTCGCTGTCAAGGACTGATTTTACATAATAATTAAGTTGTGATACTGTTAAAACCTTAGTTGTTTGCATTGTTCCACGCTTTTTCCGCAAGGCAGGCTATTCCCACCCCGTTATCTGTTGAATATTCAGGCTTTGCAAAGATGCAGTCAAGCCTTGTTTTCATACTTTTGCTGATTATCTTATTACTCATAACTCCCCCGGCAAAAATTATGGGGAGATTTCCGTATTTTTCTTTTAAAGAAATTGCCATTTTGTATAGCGTTTCTTCAATATATTTTAAACAAAAATATGCTGTTTTTTCTTTGCTTTCGCCCTTGCTGAGCATATTTTTGCATATGTTTTCCAGACCGCTGAGGCAACAGTTGCCATTCTTTAGTGTTGGGTGAGCCTTGACTGTACCGTCATACTTTAAAGCGATTTGTTCAAGCTCTTTGCCACAGGGGAATTTGCACCCAAGCATAAGACCTACTCTGTCAACAGCTTGTCCTGCGTTAAGGTCAAGGGTGTTGGCAACAAGGGTTATGTTGAATTTTTCGTCAACAAGGAGTGCCTCGGTTGTGCCACCGCTTATGTGAAATGATAAAAAGGGTTTGCCTATAAGGTCGAGTCTGCCCACAGAATAAAGGGCAGACACTATATGACCGTGCTGGTGGGTAAAGGTGTAAAGTGGAACGGAAAGTGCCTTAGAAAGCACCCTTGCATACCCCATCCCAACAGTAAAACAGGGCATATAACTCCCCTCGATGGGTCGTGGCTTTTCCGAAACACCTATTGCGGTTATTTCTCCCCTATATTTCTCCATAAGTTCATCAAAAAGCTCCGGTAGTTGACGGTTGTGGTGAAACACAGCATCACTTTGGCGGATGCCAAGCTCACCCTCTTTTACAGGAAGAAGTTTCCTTACGGAAATATCACTTTTACTGTCATTATCGTAAATGGCAAGGGATGTTGTGTAGTTGCTTGTGTCTATTCCTAAAAAAACAGCCATCAGATGTCCTTTGACACAGCACCCAAGATGCCGTTTACAAACTTATATTCCTCTTCACCTGAGAACTTTTTGCTAAGCTCAACAGCCTCGTTGATGGTTACGTTTGTCGGAATATCCTCAACATACTTCATCTCGTACACAGCAAGGCGGAGAATACTGAGGGAAACTTTGCTGATTCTGTTAAGCTTCCATTTGGCTGACAGGTGGTCTGAAATAATCTTGTCAATCTCTTCAAGATTATCCTCTACACCCTTGGCGCACTCAATGGCAAATTCGCTGAAATTGTCGTCTCTTGACTCCTCGGCACATTCAGAAATCTCTGAAATAGAGGCTTCGCTGAACAATTTTTCAAAGCAAATTAAAAATGCCTGTTCTCTTTCTTTGTATCTTGAAATTTTATTGTCGCTCATTATGGTATCTCCTATAAAATATTAGGATTATTATACCATACAAGAGCTAAAATGTAAACACAGAGTAAGGCTAAATCTCCGTAATTGTAATGTTGTCAAAGTCAATCCCCGTCTGACCAAAGACAACATCTTTAATTATCATAGGACTGTCGTCCTGCATATCGTCCTTTGGAACAACAACAGTGCAACCCTCTTCGGTTATACAGCACAGGGCGTCAGAAAATCCCTTTGCTTTCAGGAGGTTTTCTATATTTGTCTGATATGTAATGTAGGTTTCGATTTTTTCCGCCTGAACCTCTGCACTTTCCTTTGCCTTTTCGGAGGAATCGGACTTTTCAAGCACCTCTTTTGCAATGCTTACCACCTTATCCTGGGATTCCTCCCTGTTTGTTCTCGCCTCGGAAAAGTAGTTTGACTGCTTACTTGAAAGTGTTGCCTCTGACGGTGTTGCGCCGGACACCTCGTTGTTTACATACTCAGCCTCACCTAATTCCTTGGTGGATGAGGTGAGAAGTGATGGTGAATCCCCAAACTGCCAGTTGAGATACACAGCCGCACTAAGTGCCACCACAAGGGAGGCTACAATGATATTTCTCTTGTTAATCTTCATAATTACTCCTCTTTCAGTTTTGCTATACATACCTTGTCGGAAGATATGTTAAGTGCTTTTGTCACAGACTCCAGCACAGTTTCCTTGATTGACGGATTGTCAGCCCCTCGGCAAACTATCATAACGCCTCTTACCGTTGGCTCAATCTCTTTAACCACCGATTTGTCGGAATACACCTGCTCGGCGGAGTTCTCCATTGTTATCATCACACGGGCATCCCCCACACCCTCTATTGACTCTACCATATTTTCTATCCTTGTTTCTTCGGCACTTCGGTAGTCCTCTATGTCCCCTGAATAGGAATTATTGCTGTCACCTGAGGGGAAAAATCCGGATATGAAAATCAAGGCTATACCCGCCACTCCGATTATATAAATTATGCGTATCAGGTTTTTGTCATTTTTTAGCTTTGTCAATAAATTTTTCATTTACTTCACTACTATCTCCGGGGTGATACTGAAATTTTCTTCTGTTACCTCAATTGCGTCGCTGATTTGACCCCTATTGTTTTCACTTAAGTATATGTAGATGTAATCAATGATTATTCCATTTTCATTATCTGTTTTCAGCTTTACAAAAACATCTTCAGGATTTATTCCGTTTTGCTGTAATACAGACAGCAGGGAGCTACGCAGATTGTCCTGTGTCCGGGAAAGCACCTTTGAGTTGTACTCATCCATAATCTGACTTTCGTCAGGTGTGGACATATCAAGGGAACTTCCCGAAGCTACAAAATTCTTTATGGGGGAAATCATTACTATAATCAGGAATGCTGTGATGATGATGTTCATAGTTTTCTGTGTTCTGCCCTGTGGCACAAGCATTTTTATTAATATACAGGCTGTTACGCAGGTACAGAGTACTACTGCAATGTTTGTTACTGTATTCACTTTGTACTCCCCAATGTCAGAATTATTGCTGTGCTGATTACATAGATTGCCATAACACAGAGAATAATCACAAGAAGTGTGGACAAAACCGAACTGCAACACTTAAGCACTGACGAGGGCGCTTTGACACCCAGCATATCAGCAACTCCGCTTGATATATTCAGGGAAATTATCCACAGCAGACAGTTGATAACCACAGGCAAAAATACAATTACAACGCTGATTATTACAAAAACCCCCAGACCTGTCTTAAGGAGGGTCATACTGCCCTGAATGGTTTTGTATGCCTCGGAAAGTGCTGACCCCACTATGGGAATAAAGGATGACAGGGTAAAGCGTACCGCCCTTGTAGAAACTGTGTCTGCCGCTGTGGTAATAAGGGTTTTGAAGGTTAAAAGTCCTGAAAACACAGTCATTACAAAGGCTATGACCCATTTGATGAACTTTGAAAGCTCCCTGATTATTCCGTCAAGCTTAATATCCGAGGATACGGAAGAGGTCACCGACACACCTAAAAATACGCTTAAAAGAGGTGCGATAAGGTGAGAAGAAAGCCAAATGATACCTTCACCTGCCATAACAACAAAGGAGTAGTAGGATGCACCTGTGACACTTTGTCCATTGGTGATGAGTGCAACCACCATAATAGGGATGTACAGCAGCATAAAGCTACCGGCATTTTCTATAGAAGTTACGGCTCTGTTCACCACAGACACAACAGGTGTTACAATTGACAAAGTTATTATAAGGACAAATACCGCATCTGAAATTGTTTGCATATTTCGGCTTTTAAGGTCGTCACGGAAATTATCAAATACTGAATAAATAAGGAGCATACACATTACAAGTGCCGAGGAAGAAAGGGGCGTCACACCCTCCTGCCCTGCAATTCTGATAATCTCCTTGAAAAAGTCGGAAAAGGAAAGATTGATTATACTGTTGTAGTCATTTTCATCAATGCCAAGGTTGTTAAGGGAATCCTGTGAATTTTGGTCAAGGCTTTCTGAAAGGTTACCACCGCCGATTTCTTCAAGTGCATCGGAAAAGGTTGAACAATTTGCAGAATACACCGACAGAATAGGGATAATTACTATGAGCAGAGGTACTATTAACCTTTTCATTCTACACCTGCCAAGGAGAGAGAAATTGACAAAACCTCTTTGAAAAGGGGAAGAGCCATAATCAGGGTGATAACCTTGCCGGCAAGGGAAATCTGGGAGGAAAGGGATGTGTAACCCGACTCCTTGCACATATCGCAGGTAAATTCGGTGATAAAACAGATGCCTGTACACTTTAGCAGTAATGTTATATATTCGCTGTTTATATTTACGCTGTTAAAAAGCTCCTTGATATAGGAGGTAACCTCCCCGAAATAGTCAAGGAGATACAGAAGAATCATTACAGATGTAAACAGGACTATAATGAGAGAAATTGAGGGATGATATTTTTTTAGACTGAGAGAAAAGACAAAAGCCACAACAGACACTACGCAGACAGAAACTATGTCCATCATAGTCCGAACACCGACTTTATTGTGTCAAACAAGGTGCTGATTTGGGTGATTATCATCATTAGCGCCACAATAAGACCCATTATTGTGGTAAGTAGAGCCTGTTCCTCCCGTCCGCTTCTGATTAAAAGCTGATTCAGCACAGCAACAATTATTCCTATTGCTGCAATTTTAAAAATCATATCTACATCCATTGTATCATCCTTTATATAAACATTACTACGAAAGCAAGACCTGAAAACAGTCCAAGCATACGGTAGAGCTTTGACTTCCTCATAATATCTTCCTTAGATTTTTGGTACTGCTCGCTGAAAAATTCTGTGTAGAGCCTTATGTGGCTTAACTGTCCGTCTATATCCGTTGACCCAAGACCACTAAAGAATTTTGTCAGCAAAGTCTTGTCCTGTTTTTCAAGGGGCAGGGACTGTATTTCTCTTTCGTAACCCTCAATATCAACAGGATTTTTCAGGGGGACAAGCACACCCTCTGCACATTCAAAGACAAGGGTAAAAATATCATCATTACGGTAGCGGATGTTTGTTTCCATCCTGTTTAAAAAAAGGAGAATTTCCCCTAAATTGTTTCTTCTCCTTGTCAGCTTGTAGGACTGATAAAAGCCTATTGAAGTAAAAAACAGAAAGACTAATAACAGTCCCAATGTTTTAACAGTCATTTTTCTTAAAAAGCTCTTTCATATCAATTATTGAGTCAACCGTGCAGGGGGCATTCTTGTTCTTTAAGAGAACAGCCTTAGAAAATGCGTTAAGGCTTAAAATTTCTTTAAATAGGGTTTTGTTTACAAGTTCTTTGGCTGAAGAACAATGGACTGTGGCTATAAAATTCACACCGGAATTTATGCCAAGAGAAATTGCCTCCACCTCTTTTTTCGTTAGGATCTCATCACAGATAACAAAGTCAGGTGACATATTCCTGATTGCCTGGGTGATGCCGTCGGACTTTCTGTACATTGTGAAAACATCGGCATTGCCAAGGTCTTTTTGGGGTTCACCCTTAAAGGTGGCGGAGATTTCGTTTCGGGAGTCGATAACACATATCTTTTTGCCGTAGTCAAGGGAAAGTGAACGGGCAATATCACGAATTAAGGTGGTTTTTCCCGAACAGGGTTTACCGCAAATCAGCATACTGTCAAGGCTTTGCTGGAGTTGTTCCAAAAGGTTTCGGCTACAGCCGATAAACTCCCTTGAAACACGGATATTAAGGGAAGAAATATCCTTGACATTGATAAGCTCACCGTTGCCATACACTGCGGAGCCTGAAATACCCATTCTGTGACCGCCGTTTATGGTGATAAAACCGTTGGAGATTTCGCTTTGGCGGTTATAAACGGAATAGGTGCAAGCCTTTGAAAAGCACTCGTTAATATCCCCTTTTGTCACCTTTATGTATCTAAGATTGGTGAACAAATCGGCGGTGAAGGACTTGTCCGTAAGGTAGTATGTGTGTTTGTTACAGCTTACGGTGACAGGCATATTGATACGCAGACGGATTTCCTGTATATCCTCCTTAATTTCATTTGGCAAAGATAAAACGGCAAGTGCAATTCTTTCAGGCAATACAGAGGTTACTTCCTTTAGTACATCAGATGTTTTGTCCATAATTTTCATTCCTTTCTGTACAATACTAATATCTATGAAAACAGGCAAAAAAATATGACCGCCAAAAGACGGTCATATATAAATATTTATTCTTTTATTGCTTAAGCATTTCAAGGAGTTGCTCCTCAGTGATTACCTCTACACCAAGGCTTTGGGCTTTTGTCAGCTTGCTTCCTGCTTCTTCCCCTGCTACAACATAGCTTGTTTTTTTGCTTACTGATGATGAGGTTTTACCGCCTGCATTTTCAATCAGCTTTGAGGCTTCACTTCTTTTAAGGGTTGGGAGTGTGCCTGTTAGGACAAATGTTAGTCCCTTTAGCTTGCCATCATCGGATTTTTCCTCTACCGGTGGCATCTTGACACCACACTCTCTAAGCTCTGCAATCAGATTTTTGCTTTCATTGTGACCAAAGTATTCAACAATACTCTCTGCCATAACTTCTCCAAAGCCGTCTATTGAGGTGTAGTCCTGTACGGTGCTGTTCATTATGTTTTCAATGGTGTGTAGGTGCTGACACAAAAGCTTTGCTGCCTTTTGTCCTATGTGGCGGATGCCAAGGGCGAAGATTAATCTATAAAGCTCCTGTTCTTTTGACTTTTCGATTGATTCAATAAGGTTAAGGGCTGATTTTTCCGCCTTTCTTTCCAGACCGAGAACATCCATGGGGGTTAACTTGTAAAGGTCAACCGGTGACTTTACAAGACCTGAATTAACAAGCTGTTCCAGTACTGACGGGCCAAGACCCTCAATATCCATAGCGTCACGGCTGACAAAGTGGATAAGGTGTCTTAGGAGCTGTGCAGGACATTCTGTGTTGGTACAGCGAATTGCCGCTTCTTCCCCATCTCTTGACACTGTACTGCCACAGGAGGGGCAAGTGGTTGGAAATTCAAAGGGAACGGTATTTTCTCCGTGGCATTTCAGAGAAACAACGTCGGGGATAATTTCTCCGGCTTTGCGGATTACAACTGTGTCGCCGATCCTTATATCCTTTTCCTTTATGAAATCCTCATTATGGAGAACTGCTCTGCTTACTGTTGTACCTGACAGATTGACAGGCTGAAAAATTCCAACTGGGGTTAGTGCGCCTGTTCTTCCCACATTGATTTCGATGTCAAGGAGCTTTGTTTCCTTTTCTTCGGGAGGGTATTTATATGCCTCTGCCCATTTTGGGAATTTTGCAGTACTGCCTAATAATTCTCTTTGAGAAAAATCATTTACCTTTACAACTGCACCGTCAATGGGAAAACCTAAAGTTCCACGAATATTGTTGATGTGTTCGATTTCTTCTATTGCATCATTAATATTATCGTACAAATTATAAAATGGCGGAGTTGGGAAACCCATTTCTGTAAGGTAATCAAGCCCCTCCTTGTGGGTGTTTATCTCCACACCTCTCACCTGCTGAATATTAAAGATAAAGATGTCAAGATTTCTCTGTGCGGTTATTCTGGAGTCCTTTTGCCTTAGTGAGCCTGCGGCGGCATTTCGCGGGTTTTTAAAGGTTTTTTCCTCGTTTTCTTCCTGTTGCTTAACAAGGTTCAGAAAATTTTCGTCAGACATATAAACCTCGCCACGGACTTCAAGGTATTCCGGAGCTTTTTTCAGCCTTTTGGGAAGTGACTTGATTGTCAAGAGATTATCTGTTATGTCCTCTCCTGTTATGCCGTCGCCACGGGTTGAACCTCGTACAAACACGCCGTTCTCGTATTCACAGGAAACGGAAAGTCCGTCTATCTTCGGCTCAACAACATACTTTGTTTCACCTATAGTTTCACGGACTCTGCGGTCAAAATCAATGAGCTCACCGTGGCTAAAAGAGTCGTGTAGGCTTGCCATTTGTACGGTGTGAGTAACAGGGCTGAACTTTTCTCCTGCATTTCCCCCAACATTCTGAGTTGGGGAATCGGAGGTAACAAGTGACGGAAATTCTGACTCGATATTTTCCAGCTCTCTCAGCATTTTGTCGTACTCAAAGTCTGAAATTTCCGGGTTATCCTTATTATAATAAAGATTGTTATGATAGGTTATTTCTTTTCGCAGTTCTTCTGCTCTAACCTTTGCTGTCTGTAAATCCATAGCTACTACTTTCTATTAACTTCTGACGTGCCTTTTTCCCTTAAATAGGTGGATTCAAGGTCTGCCAGATGGAGTTTTACTGCAAGGGGATATTTGTCATATGCCAAGCTTATGGAATATCCACCGCCTTCGTCAAAACCGCCCATATGCCAGCGGATTGCCATTGCCTCTTCAAGCTTTAGTCGCATTTTTCGCTCAATGAGAAAGACTGACTTTTCACCGTGACCGTACGGGAACTTGTCCTCAACAGAAAAGTAGGGAACCTTTTCCCACTGACCTGTTGTTTCATTCTTAACATTTCGAGTGCTTACTTTGTAGAACTCTGCCTTGCAAAGGTCGTGGAGCAATGATGAAATGGTAAAGCTCTCTATATCGTCAGTCTTTTCGTCAAAATGCTTTTCCATAAGGGTTTTATATACTGAGATGGAGTGGGCGCAAAGTCCGCCCTCACAGGCATAGTGAAATCTACTGCTTGCCGGAGCTGTGAAAAAGTCGGTTTTTTCTATCCATTTCAGCAGTTCTTCACTGCCCTCTCTTGATATGTTTTCTTTATAAATTCTAATAAATTCTTCTTTATTATTTTGTATTTCTTCTCTGGTCATATTCCCCTCCTAAAGTAAATTTTCGTCATATACAGCTCTCACTCCGCCAATGAATTTTGGTCGGGTTCTTGCGGCTATTATAATTGCTTTGCCGATTTTTTTGTGGGTCATTTTCAGAGGAACTGCTGTTTCCTTTAGGTGCATACCAATAAGCACCCCTCCAATATCTATTCCGGCATCTGCCTTGATATGCTCAACCATTACAGGGTTGTCAAAAAGGCTGAATGCGGTTGTGGCGGAAGAACCGCCTGCCTTTGGCTGTGGCACAACATTTACCCTTTCAAGACTTAACTTATCTGCAAGGGATTTTTCCACAACTAAGGCTCTGTTAAGATGTTCACAGCACTGAACAGCCATATATACACCCATTGACTTTAGTTTATCATAAAAGGCGCTGTACACATCCTGAGCCAAAGCAAGGTTGCTGTCGGTGCCCATTGGACTGCCGTTAATTTCAGAGGTGGAGCATCCTATTACAAGAATATCTCCCTCTTTTAACTTTGCCTTCTCTATTACCTCGTCAAATACCTCTTTGGTTTGTTCAATTATTTCTCTATTCATAAAATCACCTCAAATATTTAACATTTAGACGTAAAACTTCATATATTCGATAAAATCATATAATTGCAAAACAGAGGCACCAAAAGGTGCCTCCGCATACTGTCGAAAGTCATTACAATACAAAATCTATTTTTTGAAAACAGATATTAAATATTCGGCATATTCGGCAGAAATCTTATTCATTGATTATTCAGCAGACTCTGCTGTTTCCTCTACTGTTTCTGCAACTGCTTCCTCAGCAGGTGCTGCTGCAACTTCTGCTTTCTCTTCTTCTGCTGTTTCGTCAGCGAGAAGGGCACGGATAGAAAGTGAAACCCTCTTCTTCTCAAAGTCGATAGCAATAATCTTTGCCTCAACCTCGTCGCCTACCTTGAGGACATCCTCAGGCTTTTCGATTCTCTTGTTAGAAATCTGGCTGATGTGTATAAGACCGTCAATGCCGGGGATGATGTTTGCAAATGCACCGAATGTTGTGATGCCAACAATCTTGCACTTTGCAACTGTTCCAACAGGATACTGGTTTTCAAGGATAAACCATGGGTTGTCCTCGTCCTTCTTATAACCAAGGGAAATCTTCTTTGTTTCCTCGTTAATGTCCTTAATGTAAACAGCAACCTTGTCGCCTACATTAACAACCTCTGATGGGTGCTTGATTCTTGACCAGCTAAGCTCGCTGATGTGAATCATACCGTAAACACCGCCGATGTCAACAAATGCACCGTAGCTTGTAAGGGACTTAACTGTGCCCATATATGTATTGCCAACAGCCAAAGATTCAAGGAGCTTTGCCTTTTCTTCGGCTCTCTTTTCCTTAAGTACAGCTCTGATTGAACCAATAGCTCTCTTTCTTCTGCCCTTCTTGGAAACCTCAAGAAGTCTGAACTGTACTTCCTTGCCTACTAACTGGGAAGCGTCCTCGTCACGGGTAAGAGTTGCCTGAGATGCAGGGATAAAGATACGGTTGCCCTTGAGCATTACAATAACTCCGCCGTTAACAGCCTCGATAACCTTGCCTGTGAAAATTTCGTCGCTTTCTGCAAGAGCCTCAAGCTCCTCCCAGTTCTTCTGAGCGTCCACTCTCTTTTTAGAAAGCATAATTGTACCTTCCTGGTCGTTGGTCTTCATAATAAGAAGCTCAACTTCGTCGCCAACCTTGAGTACATCGTTAGCTGTTACTGTTGGGTCGAAAGAAATTTCGTCGTTAGGAATATATCCTGCTTGCTTTCTGCCAACATCAACAGATACATCACCATTAGCGGCGATGCTCATAACAGTGCCCATTACCCTCTCATTTGTATTCATACTCTTCAGAG
>JBJEOU010000148.1:0-2890 GCA_051880875.1 Ruminococcus sp.
TTTGTCCGGCTGTTCAATGGCGTCGTAGTCGTTGTCATAAATATCTCCCGCAATGCACACCATGTCAGGGTTCTGGGAGTTAACAATGTCAACCGTCTTTTGAATGTGGTCAATTCCTATGCTGTAGCCCATATGCAAATCCGCAATAAGCACCACCTTTAATTTCTCCATATTGCTTACAGATTTATCAACAGTTACCGAGTAGTCTGTAAGCTTTATGTCACGGGCGTTGTACATACCGTAAATGCTGACAGTGGCAATCAGCACCAGGGAAATTATTGCACCTGTGGCTGTGGTTTTTCGTCTTTTGAAAAAGTCCATAGGCATCACCTTCAGCACTCTTCTTAAGAGCAAAGAAAGAAGATGTCCGATTACAACAATAAAAAAAGCATATATCAGCAATGCGAACCAGTAGTTTGCGATTCTTTGAGAAATTCTTTTCAGCTGTGTTCCGTAGGGCATTAAAAATCCGATAATAGGGGATAGTGCAAAAATACTGTAGATGATGGAGATGATAATTTTCATCCACCTTTTGTAAAAAATCTCGTGACATCTTTTCAGAGCATTGATTATCCTGTGAACAATGTATATATTTAAGAGAATATACACCGGACAAAGTAAAATTGCAAACAAATGATTCACACCCTTATGAACAAAACATAAAATGATACTAATACCTAATTAAAACTATATAAGATTTTTGAGCAGATTTTTCGACAGACGAGTGAGATTCCGCAGAAAGGCTGACGCTTTTCGAGGACAGCTCACGAAGTATGGCGGAAAATATGCCAAAAAGATATTTATGTTTTAGTTAGGTATTAGTATCAGTATATCATTTATGCAGTTCTTTAACAATTAACGGATAAAACAAAATTGCGATATCTTTTGTGCTATTTTTATTAATTTATGTATTATCCTCTCTGCAATATTCAACAAAGAATTGCATTATTCCGTATATTATGATAGAATAAGCTATATTTTGTATGGGGGTGTTTTATTGAAACGGAAGGACCTGAAAAGGGCAGGCAGAGCCAACTTGTCCAAGCACTATATCCTGTGCGTTGTTGCCCTTTTGTTTGTTGCAGTAATCGGCGTCGAATATGTTTCCTCTGTTGATGTGCTAAAGGCTGCCATCGACGTGGCTGACGATGAATCTGTAGGCGGAAGTATTACATCCCTTTCTTTGAACAGCAGAGAGCTTCTTGACAGTCTGATGAGCGACCAAAACTACGAATCTCAGAAATACGGAAAACTGGAGATTGGCCGTTCCCAGGGGGTTCTTGCCCATCTGGCGAATATGTTTTCCTCCGGCTCAATAACTGTGACGGTGATTGCCGCGGCATTTTCCATTGCAAAGGCAAATGATGTTCTGGCGATTATCCTAATTGTGCTGGGTCTTGCCGCTGTGTTCTTTATATGGATGGTGTTTTTTAACACATTCCGTGCAATTTTCAGGAGAATCTTCCTTGAATGCAGGGTGTATGAGCGTGTGCCTTTTCAAAGATTTATCTTTTTGTACAAGGTAAAAAGAATGCTGAAATCGGCGGCAACTCTTTTACTGCTGGATATTTATACCATTCTGTGGATGTTCACCATTGTAGGAGGAGTGATTAAGAGCTTTTCCTATATCCTTGTTCCCTACATTGTGGCTGAAAACCCCGACATTTCCCCAAACGAGGCAATAACCCTGTCACGCAAAATAATGCATGGACACAAGTGGGAGAGATTTTTGCTCCAGCTTTCCTTTATCGGTTGGGATATTCTGGGTGTGCTGACCCTTGGAATTTTAAATGTGTTCTATGTCAACCCCTACAAGGAATCTGTATATTGCGAATATTACGCAAGGCTAAGGGAGGAAGCAAAGAGCAAGGGAATAGAAAATGCCTCCCTTTTAAATGACAAATATCTTTACAAAAAGGCTCCCAAGAAAAAGATTGACGAGGCTTACAGCGACATTATTGACTTGATGAATCAGCCTGACACAGAGATTAAAAAGAGAAACAAGGTTCTGCAGTTTATTGCGGATTTCTTTGGTGTTGTACTGTGTTATGACGAATCTGAAAAGCTGTATTCTCAGCAGTTGGAAAGAAAAATTAAAATTAACGATTACCGCTACACCCTTGACGGAAGTATGTACCCCTCACGACTTTGTCCTGTCAGCGGAAAAGAGGGGAAAAAGAGGGTGGAACAGCTCCACTATCTTCGCCACTATTCTGTTACTTCACTAATTCTCATGTTCTTCATTTTTTCCTTTATCGGATGGACATGGGAGGTTTGCTTCCACCTTGTAACAGACGGTGAATTTGTAAACCGAGGAGTTCTCCACGGACCATGGTTACCCATATACGGTTCCGGTGGACTTATGATACTTGTAGTCCTTAACAAACTGCGAAAGTACCCCGTTGCGGAGTTCTTTGCAGCCTTTACCCTTTGTGGTATTGTAGAATACTTTACGGCAGTATTTCTGGAGATGAAGTACGGCGAAAAGTGGTGGGACTACACAGGATATTTCCTTAACATAGACGGCAAGGTGTGCGCCGAGGGTCTTTTAATCTTCGGCCTTGGGGGAATGGCAATTGTGTATTTTGTTGCCCCTCTCCTTGACAATATGATAAGAAAGCTGTCCCTCAAGGTTTTAATTCCTCTGTGTGTTGTCCTTTCCCTTGGATTTATTGCCGACCAGGTGTATTCTTCCTATAACCCCAACAAGGGTGACGGAGTAACCAATTATGCAGAGGTTTCCACACAAGATAACAGCGAAAAGCTGTCACTTAATTATAAGGAAGAAATGTATAAAACATTATAAACAGCAATAGCAAAAGGCAAATGACTTTTCGGTCATTTGCCTTTTTTTAAAATTTATCAATACTTTTCTCTGCGGTAGATTTCA
>JBJEOU010000148.1:2990-13907 GCA_051880875.1 Ruminococcus sp.
CGGTCATTTGCCTTTTTTTAAAATTTATCAATACTTTTCTCTGCGGTAGATTTCAAGAAGCTCCATAAGCTCCTCAATTGTTTCTTCAATCCGTCTGCCGTTGTCTGTGTTTTTAACTCTGATTCTCTTGCACTCTGTTTCCACAAGGCTTGAATCGGAATCAATGTCCTTGTTCTCACTTAGTGCCTTAAAAATACTCTCAAAGGGGTGGTGGGACTTTATCCTCATTCCGTGGGAATTGAAAATCAAGGTGTAGCCTGCAATTCCCGTTGTTTTGTGATAGTGATTGCAAAAACCTCCGTCAATGACAATCAGCCGTCCGTTCGCCCTTATGGGGGATTCACCCTCAACTGTTCTGACAGGTGTATGTCCGTTGATAATGTGGGCAAGGTCTGAGTAAAGCTCAAATTCACGCAAAATCATACAACAGGTCTTTTCTGAATGATAGTGCCTGTAGTACGGGTTAACCTCTTCTTTCCAGGCGGATTTGTCGTCAATAAATGCCCTTTCAAAGGTTCGCACGTTTCGACCGGAAAGGGGCGACTTTTTTCCGCACCAGAGGTACCACATAAAGTCCAGGTCGTCCTGAGTTTTCTTGGCAGAAAATGCTCTGCGGGCAACCTTGTCGGCATAGTCAAGGTAATTTTTACCCTTGTAAATATGTCCCCCGATTTCCACACCCTGAAGATTTCCTTCCTCATCCATAGGTATGCATCCGTGGAAAAGCAGGTTATCGTTATGTACAAGGTACATACTGCCCTTGTCGTACAGGAATTTTATGTGCTTGTTAAGCCTGTGACTGTTGATAAAGGCGTGATAGAACTCGTCCATTATCTCCTTTTCTTCGTCACTAAGCTCATATGGATTGTTCTTGTCCAGAGTGGGGAAGTGGCTGTTATTCAGCCTGAAAATTCCTCTGTCATTTTGTATTGTGCAATTCTCAAAATCAATTTTGTGGAGCAGGAGCCTGTCCTCCATCTCGTATTCGGGGTGGCTCATTATTATCTGCCCCTCCAGCTTAAAGAGAATTACGGAGATGGCTTTCATAACCGATTTGTCAATATCATCACCATAAACGCTTTCCGCAAATAAAAACAGATTTCTAAGGCTGATGCCGTAGCTGTTTTCCAGTATTTCTGTGTTACCGCACTTGATGTTGTTATACAGCACAGCGGCAATACAAGCTTTGCTTCCGGCACAGGCACCCATCCAGAGAATGTCGTGGTTGCCCCACTGAATATCCAGTGAATGATAGTTCATCAGCAAATCAAGAATTTTGTCGGCACAGGCACCCCTGTCAAAAATATCCCCCACAATGTGCAAATGGTCAACTGCCAGACGTTTTATCAGGGCGGAAAGAGCAATTATAAAATCGTCGGCACTGTTGATTTGAATTATGGTGTCAAGGATTTTTTCGTGATAGACAATCTGGTTGTTGTCCTCGTCCTCCTGAATGTGGATAAGCTCGTCAATAATGTAGCTGAATTCCTGGGGGAGAGCCTTTCTCACCTTTGAACGGGTGTACTTTGATGCCAGCACCCTTGCCAGCGCTATAAGCTCGTTAAGAGTTGTCCTGTACCAACCCTCGCTGTTTTTATTTTCGCTTTTAATAAGTGACAGCTTTTCCTTTGGATAGTAAATCAAGGTGCAAAGCTCACGGCGCTCGTCACGGCTCAGAGTATCCTTAAAAACAAGCTCCGCCTTTTCGGCAATGACGCCGGAGCAGTTGTTTAAAATGTGGCAAAAAGCCTCAAATTCCCCGTGTATGTCGCTGATAAAATGCTCCGTTCCCTTTGGCAGATTAAGGATTGCATTAAGGTTGATAATCTCACGGCAAACAGCCTGCTCTGTGGGATACTTTTCTGCAAGAAGTTCAAAATATCTTTCTTTTTCCATAGATAAACCCTGTTATTATGCCACATTATCCGGATAATTCACTATTGCAATTTCCGTAAGGGCATTTTCTAAATGATTAATAATTTCTTCAAGTTTTTTGATTACGGTTCCACTGTAAACAATTTCACCGCATTGTGTGCATTTTTGACAAGGTACATTTTTAACTATAACGATACATTTCCCCAAGTCGGTCATATATGTTGTAGTAGAATTAACCATATCGCCTTTACAATAAAAGCATGTCATTACTATTGCTCCCTTCTATTATAGGAGAGATTATACTACCACAAATACATATAAATAGTACAATCCTAATAATTATCTACCTTTGTCACTTTCATTTTGTCATAGTAAGATTACAAAGTCAAGATAAATAAATAAGAAAAATAAATTAATTTATAAAGAAAAAAGACACCCCAAAGGGTGTCTTATGTGGAGCGGATGATGGGAATCGAACCCACACGATCAGCTTGGAAGGCTGAAGTTCTACCACTAAACTACATCCGCATTTCTCTCACGCAAGTGTTATTATAGCACAGCGTTTTTTGAATGTCAACCAATAATTAAATTTTTCTTTGTTTTGGCTAAGCCGTAAAAAAGTAAAAAAATCTCCAAAACCGCATTTGGGTGATTTGTGTCAGTAAATTATAAAAAGATGTCACTACTGACGCGAGAAATTAAATTTAAAAAAGAAGAGTGCCCCGAACGCGATCTGCGTGTCGAGGCACTCGACTGGCTGCGGAAATAGGATTCGAACCCATACAAACAGAGTCAGAGTCTGCTGTGCTACCCTTACACAATTCCGCATCAGCGAACGATATATATTATATACTATCGGCAGAAAAAGTCAAGACTTTTTTTAAAAAACTTTAAAATTTATCTTTTTCTCCCTTACATTATCCAAACCGATTTGCACAGATTAATCATTAGACACCAAGTCAATAGGGGCGGTTGCTGTCACATTAGGGTTTATTATGTAAACAATTTGTATTTGTTTTGTAATTGACTTTTATAATATGGACAAGTATAATTTAATAGAATTTTAAAACTAAGGAGTAATTTTATGAAAAAGGTTTTGGCTGTAACATTATCTATGATTTTTGTACTGCTTGCTTTTGCAGGCTGTGGTTCCGACAATACAAGCGCCGATGTAGAGCTTTCCAAGGTTCTTGCAGATATTAACGATAACGGTGGACTTTCTTCAATGAAAACCATTACAAACACAACAGATTTGCAAAAACAGTTCGACATCGACCCTGAAACAGTTTCCGACTTTATTGCAGAGGTCAGCGAGGACAGCGAGTTCCCAACAACTATTGTTGTTACAAAGGCTGTTGATGAGGATTCCTTAAGCGATATTAACAGCAAGCTGAACACATACCTCACAGACCAGCTCAGCAATGCACAGTCCTACAACAAGGACCAGGTTTCTACTATAGAGAAGTGTCAGGTGAAGGATAACGGTCTTTATTCAATGCTTGTTATTGCAGAGGATTACGAAAAAATCGAAGGTATTATTGAAGGTTACTTTGAGTAAATAAATTTTGCTAATCTTTCCCCGAGCAGTCCGATGGATTGTTCGGGGTTTTATTTTGGAAACCGCATTTTTGTATTGTGACTTTCTGCTTTTTGTGATATAATGTTTAAGTTGATTATTTAATTCTAAATTAGAAAAAAGATAAGGATTTTATGGAATTTATGAGTACACAAGAGTTACAAAAAGAATATTCACATATGAACAATATGCAGCAACAGGCTGTTTTTCAGACAGAGGGACCTGTCCTCATTCTTGCCGGTGCAGGCAGCGGAAAAACCACCGTCCTTGTCAACCGCATAAGCTACATTCTGCGTATGGGTCTTTGCCGCCCGTGGCAGATACTCGCCATCACCTTCACCAACAAGGCGGCGGCAGAGCTTAAGGAAAGAATATGCTCCGCTGTTCCGGAGGACGGCAACGACATATGGGCAGCAACCTTCCACAGCACCTGTTCAAGAATTTTACGTCGTTACGGTGATAGAATAGGCTACTCAAACCACTTTACCGTGTATGATTCCGACGACCAGAAAAGGCTTGTTAAAGAAATTCTGAAACAGCTGAACATTGACGAAAAGTTCCTTCCGGTAAAGTCTGTGTTAAGCGAAATCAGCCACGCCAAGGACAAAATGGAAACTCCTGAAATGATGAAAGAAAAGGCAGGCTATGACCACAGGCTTGTTTCTATTGCAAAGGTTTATGAGCAGTATTCCTCAAGGCTGAAGTCCTCGGACGCAATGGACTTTGACGACTTGCTGTTAAATACAGTTTTTCTCTTTCAAAAATGCCCTGATATTCTGGAATACTATCAGAATTTGTTCCACTACATAATGGTTGACGAATACCAGGATACCAACAAGGTGCAGTACGAATTTGTTCGTATGCTTGCAGAAAAGTCAGGCAACATCTGTGTCGTGGGTGACGACGACCAGAGTATTTACAAGTTCCGTGGTGCAACAATTGAGAATATTCTGTCCTTTGAAAATAACTTCCCCGGAGCAAAGGTTATCCGGCTTGAACAGAATTACAGAAGTACCCAGAATATTCTTGATGCCGCCAACGGTGTAATCAAGAACAATTCCGCAAGAAAAGGCAAAACATTGTGGACCCAGAACCCTAAGGGGGAAAAGGTTACAATGCACACTGCCCGTGACGAAAGGGACGAGGCAATGTTTATTGCCGACAAGATAATGGACGGAGTAAGGGACGGAAAAAAATTCTCCGACTTTGCTGTTCTTTACCGTATGAATGCCCAGTCCAACGCTGTTGAGCAGGCACTTTCCAGGTCGGGAATACCTCATAGAATCATCGGAGGTCACCGCTTTTATGACAGAGAAGAAATCCGTGATATGGTTGCATACCTACACATCATCAGCAATCCCCACGACGATGTGCGTATGAGGAGAATTATCAACAAGCCAAAGAGAGCAATAGGTGCAACAACAGTTGAAAAGGCACTTAATATCGGTGCAGGATTGGGAGAGAGCCTTTATACCGTTATAAAGAATGCACAGGATTATCCAGACTTGTCCAGAGCGTCAAAAAAGCTGAAGGAGTTTGTTGCCCTGATTGATGGACTTATTGAGGCAGACAACAGCAATATGTACAGCCTTGCAGAGCTTTATAATCTTATTTTGGAGCATACAGATTATGAACAATATATCCGAACCGAAAAAGATAAGCCTGACGAAAGAATTGAAAATATTGAGGAGCTTCGCTCAAATATCATTAACTTTGAACAGGAGTATGGGGAAGAGGCTGACCTCACCACCTTTCTTGAAGAAATTTCCCTCCAGACAGATATAGACAATTACGATGCTGATGCCGATTCTGTTGTTATGATGACCCTCCATAGCGCAAAGGGTCTTGAGTTCCCTGTTGTGTTTATCTCCGGTATGGAGGAGGGGATTTTCCCATCCAATATGACCCTTATGAACCCGGGAGAAATGGACGAAGAACGCCGTCTTGCATATGTTGGAATAACAAGGGCAAAGGAAAAGCTGTACCTTGTCCGTGCCCGTGACAGAATGCTTTTCGGCTCAACACAGCACAACAGACCTTCAAGATTTGTTGACGAAATTCCACAGGAGCTTCTGGAGCTTACCGGCAGAGAAGAAAAGCAGGGTGTAAGCGAAGAATTTTTGAAATACGGCAACCCGAAGAAGAATTTTAAGGGCTTTGCCAAGGTCACCCCAAAGACAGAAAAATCAACAACCGTATATTCTGTGGGCGACACAGTTCTCCACAAGGTGTTCGGCAAGGGAACAATCCTGAAAGCAGAGAAGATGGGCAACGACCAGATGCTCCAGATTGCATTTGAAACAGCAGGCACAAAAGTTCTGATGTCAAACTTCTGCAAAATGGAAAAAATCTGATTACATTTTTATCACATTTAAAATAAGCCTCCATATGATATAGTGTTACACCGTCAATGACGGAAACAAAAGTTTCACAATATCAATGGAGGTTTTACTTATGGCAGAAAGTCCTTTCGGTGAACATAATTCTACCTGCAATCCTAAGGAGTCAATTTGTATCGACGCCCAGCGTATCTACGACAGTTGCGGCGACAAAGACTGCCTTAGAGATTTAAGGGTTTATTTTACCGAACAAAGCCAATCGGTGATTGACGGTGCTGTGTCCGTCAGAATTAAAAATGCAGAGGTAATTACAGTCTATTCAACCTTAGAGCAGGTGCCTTTCCACAGGGGTTTCTATTCTGTGGATATGACCTTCTTCTTTGATGTAGCCATTGAGGCGTTTATGTCGCCGGGAAGCTGTCCTGTTACAGTTAACGGCCTTGCTATCCACAACAAAAAGGTTATTCTGTACGGTAGTGAGGGAAGCGTAAAAACCTTTACCAGCGAGTACGGATATGACGACTGCGACTGTCGCCAGCTACAGCCGTCTCAGAATCTTCCGAAGGCTACTGTTCAGGTTGCAACACCCATCGCCCTGTCTGCGAAGGTGTGCGAATCAAAGTGTCCGTCTGCTTTCCCTTGCAGAATTCCCGAGGGAATTTGCCGTCGTTTCGGAGGAGATTTCCTGCAAAACGGTTCAATGGCTGTTTATGTTACAATCGGAATTTTCACAATAGTTCAGATTGAACGAAGCGTCCAGGTGCTTATCCCTGCATATGACTTCTGTATCCCTGAAAAAGAATGTGTTACAACCTCTGACAATCCTTGCGAAATGTTCAGCCGTCTTGAATTCCCGACAAATGAATTCTTCCCGCCAACTGTGTGCGAAATGGGGGAAGAGGGCAAGGGCTGTTCCTGCAAAAAGGATTGTCACAAGGACGAGGAAAAGGAACATAACATTTGATTCAGTGTTTCCCTAAATACTATACTATTTAATCCAAAAGCCACTCCAAAAGGAGTGGCTAAACTTATGCTTGAATATTGTTTTTTACAATCCAATATGATATAATTCTGTCGGATAAGGCAGACCAAAGACGGTAGGCGGTTAAGTCTTGCCCCTGCAAGGGGGTGTTGCCAATGGAGTACATAACGGTAATTTTGATTATTGTTCTTTACACTATCATTGCAATAAAAAAGAAATAGCCGCCCAACCATGGAAAGTTAGCGGCTAAATCTTTAGTAAAAACTTTTATGGGGCTAACCGCTTATCGGTTTGCCTTATCTACCTTTATTATACCGATCTATATTATTTTGTCAAGCGTACATCTAATGATGTGCGCTATTTTTGCCGGCGAATTTAACCCAAAATGCCCTTGCTTTATAGAGTTGAGTTAATCAGCAGAGAATCAAATCCGTCTATCTTCATAACTTTATTGTCGTTGCCGATGATATGACCGTAAATATTACCGTAGATTATATTCTTTTTGTCATTTCTTGTGTGCAGTTCACCGCCACCCTTGGTGCTGGGTACAAATTCTATATAAATATTCTCATCCTTGTCGTGGAATTTCCACACGGAACGCAGGTCATTTGAATGACCCTTTGCCTTAACAGGCCCCAACTTAATCAGTTTTTTGTCAAGGAACAGGCAGTTTTCTATACCCTCTGAATTGTCGGAAAGACCACCCCCGAAGTGAACAGTCATTGTGCTGTTTTTAAACTGTCCCTCTGCAATCAGTTCGTGGTAGTAAACCTTGTTGGGTGCGGAAATTCTTGTCCAGTTAAGGTATGCGGTGGTGTATTCCTTGTCAAGGTTGTATTCGTTTCCGCCAAAACGTACAATTCCCCTTGCCCTCATCTGTGGCAGAAATCTTTTTGTAAAATAGCTGGTTTTGCTGTTGTCAAAGGGCAGGGCAACGTTCATACTCTCTGCTTTTTCCTCATCAATCTCTATGTTGAAGTAAAGGTTTTTGTTGTTGTAAAAGTTGAGGAAATCGCATTTCAAGTATCTTTTTGTGCCTGCCTTTGAAAACTTCATTCCAATCTGGCTGTCGTTATATGCAACATCACCCGAAAGGGAGCTTTCGGGCATTTTAAAGCGGATAAAGGGGAACATCTTTTTTACAACCTTTTTGCCTATTCTAAAGCTGTCAAAGTCAATAATCGTACCGCTCACCACCCCGTAAAGACCAAGGTTTGCTATGGAAACTGTAAGGAGGAGATGAGAATTTCTGATGCAGTAGGTGTCTGTTTCTTTTACCCTCAGGGCGGAAGCCGAGGAATTTAGCTTGTTATAAAAGAATACAGGCTCCTTGCTCCAGCCAAAGGGAAGTATATCTCCGCTTTTGTCAAACATACTTATGGTGTCAAAATATTCACGATACATAAAATTACCCCTTTCCAGTAAGATTATACACGCCCGGTGGGCGTATTGCAACGGTTTTATGTATTGTTGTAATAATTTATATTTCCATTTCATATGTAGTATTACCGGGGGTGTAGATATTATGAAACTGAAAATTTTCGCCATATATTTTCTTTCCTTGGGACTGTTTTTTCTCTGCTCCTGCAGTGAGGCAATAGATACTCCTCAAAGGACCCTTAGGGCAAACACCTGGGAATACAGCAGAAAGGATTTTTCCCTTACACTTTCATTTCAAAACGATGACGCAGAAATTGTAGTAAAGGATAAGGATAACAAGGTTGAGTACAGCATCAGCGGAATTACAACAGTTACCGATAAGAAAATTACGGTGAGGGATTCCGACACCCTTACAGATTACACCTTTGATTATTTACTGAGGGGAGAAGATGTGCGCCTTACATACAGCGGTAAAACCTTAACGCTGAAAAAGATTTAGTTTAATGAATTATAATTAATTTCTGTTCCGGGGTCAGCAATTGTTGACCCTTTTCTTATGCTTATTGATGAAAAAATACAGAGAAAATTCCTAAAAGTTTAGTTGCTAATTATATGGCGTTATGGTATAATAACATAAATATGGGGTACTGTCCCCCGGAAAGGAATGAAAGTATGGTTGTTTTGGGCATTGACCCCGGTTATGCCATTGTTGGATACGGTGCAATAAGCTATAGCAACAACAGTTTTACTCCCGTTTCCTTTGGCTCAATAGTGACTGAGGCAGACCTTGACTTTAACCGCAGACTTGAAATAATCTATGACGATTTGTCAGCGGTGATAATGCGCACAAAGCCCGACGCTATGTCTATTGAACGACTGTATTTTCAGAACAATGCCAAAACTGCAATTATGGTTGCAGAGGCAAGGGGAGTTATCCTTTTGACGGCACAGAAATTAGGTGTTCCTGTTTATGAATACACACCTCTCCAGGTTAAAACCGCAGTAACAGGCTATGGCAAAGCGAAAAAACCCCAGGTGATGGAGATGACACGCCGTCTTTTAAAGCTAAAGGATGTTCCAAAGCCTGACGACACGGCAGATGCTCTGGCACTTGCAATAACACATACCCAGTCAGCAGGCTCGGGACTTAGAAAGTTTATGATTGAAAAAGGAATTAAGTGATGATTTATTCAGTTAGAGGTACTCTCGTACATACGGAACAAAACCTTGCGGTGGTTGAGTGCGCAGGTGTGGGCTACGGATGCCGAACAACTCTTAACACCCTAAGGGATGTAAAGGTTGGAAGTGAAGTAACCCTTTACACATATATGTCTGTAAGGGAGGACGCTGTTGAGCTTTTCGGCTTTTCAACACTAAAGGAACTACAGACCTATAAACTTCTGATAAATATTAACGGTGTTGGCCCCAAGGCTGGAATTTCAATACTGTCAATCCTTTCACCTGAACAGGTGGCTGTGGCTGTTTCTTCCGGTGACTGGAAAACCATCACACAGGCAAACGGAGTGGGGCCTAAAATGGCACAGAGGATTGTCCTTGAACTTAAGGATAAGTTTAAAAGCCTTGAAAGTGACGATTCCCTTGCTGAAAACGGAGCAAATACATCCGTCAGCGGAAATATTCCCTCAGCTGTTCAGGCATTGGCAGTCCTCGGCTTTAGCGCCGCCGATGTTACACCAATACTTACAAAGCTTGACCCAAATATGTCTGTTGAACAGATGATTGGTGCAACACTTAAAAAGTTAGGAAAATAAAATGGATTATCAAAACGATTTTGAATTGGATTATGAAAACAGAATAGTTGACACCCACGAAATTCCCGAGGATAACCTTACAATGGACAGCGACAATCCCCTAAGACCAAAGACCCTTGAGGATTACATCGGACAGGACAAGGTTAAGGAAAATCTGAAGGTGTATATCGAGGCGGCTATGCAAAGGCAGGAGCCACTTGACCATGTGCTACTGTACGGCCCTCCCGGACTGGGTAAAACTACACTTTCACAGATTATCGCAAATGAGCTTGGGGTTAATATCCGAATAACCTCAGGCCCTGCAATAGAAAAGCCCGGGGATTTGGCGGCAATCCTTACAAACCTCAACGAGGGTGATGTGCTGTTTATTGACGAAATTCACCGCCTTAACAGAAGTGTGGAGGAAATCCTCTATCCCGCAATGGAGGACTTTGCAATAGATATTATCACAGGTAAAGGTCAGATGGCTGCGTCCTATCATCTGCCGCTTCCAAAGTTTACTTTGGTGGGCGCAACAACAAGGGCAGGTCAGCTGACAGCACCATTAAGAGATAGATTTGGTGTTACATTAAGATTGGAACTTTATTCTCCAGAAGAATTATCAACTATCATTACCCGTTCAGCAGGAATTTTAGGAATAGAAATTGACAACGACGGCTCCCTTGAGCTTGCCTCCCGTTCCAGAGGAACACCGAGAATTGCTAACCGACTGTTAAAGCGTGTTCGTGACTTTGCACAGGTGCTTAACAACGGATATGTGAACTGTGAAATTGCCCGAATGGCACTTGACAAAATGGAGATTGACGAGCTTGGTCTTGACCAAAACGACAGACGAATGTTAGAGGCAATGATTAAGTTCTACAACGGAGGCCCGGTTGGACTTGAAACCTTGGCGGCGGCCATCGGCGAGGAGGCTGTAACAATAGAGGATGTTTACGAGCCTTACCTTATGCAAATAGGATTTTTACAGAGAACTCCCCGTGGCAGATGCGT
>JBJEOU010000148.1:14007-24591 GCA_051880875.1 Ruminococcus sp.
TTATGGGAAGAATTTTTGGCACAGACGGTGCAAGAGGTATTGCAAATAAAGAGCTTACAGTTGACCTGGCTCTTTCAATCGGCAGGGCAGCCGCAGTTGTGCTTACAAGCGAGGATGTTAAGCACCCAACATTTGTTATAGGAAAAGACACAAGAATTTCCGGCGATATGCTGGAGGGAGCACTTGTTGCAGGACTTACCTCCGTTGGTGCAAATGTAATTATTTTGGGAGTTGTCCCCACACCGGCTGTTGCGTACCTTGTAAAGCACTACAATGCAGACGCAGGAATAATGATTTCCGCATCACACAACCCATTTGAATTTAACGGAATTAAGCTTTTCAACGAGGACGGATATAAGCTCCCCGATGAAATTGAAGAAAAAATCGAAGATATAATTCTTGACAAGAAGCATAGCGCTGACCTATCCTTTGGCAAGGGTATCGGCACAGTAAGCTACCGCAAGGAGGGTGCTGATTTATATATTCAGCACATCAAGTCAACTATTGAGGGCGACCTTTCAGGTCTTGAAATTGCCCTTGACTGCTCCAACGGTTCTTCCTCGGTAACAGCGGAAAAGCTTTTCACAAGCCTTGGCGCTAAGGTTCACATTTTGTCCGCCGATCCTGACGGTGTTAACATTAACAAGGACTGCGGTTCAACACATATGGAAAACCTTATGGACTATGTAAGGAAAAATCATCTCCAGGCAGGACTTGCCTTTGACGGTGACGCAGACAGGTGCCTTGCAGTTGACGAAAAGGGCAATATGGTTGACGGCGACTTTCTTATTGCCATCTGCGCCGACGACTTCCACCGCCGTGGAAAGCTAAAGGGCGATGCTGTTGTAGGTACAGTAATGACAAATATGGGATTTCAGAAGTTCTGCGAAGAAAAGGGACTGCGTTTTGAGGCTACTAAGGTTGGCGATAGATATGTCCTTGAAGAAATGCAGTTAAGCGGTTACAACATTGGCGGTGAGCAAAGCGGACACATCATCTTCAGCGACTTTGCCACAACAGGTGACGGACAGCTTACAGGCGTTCAGCTAATGTCAATTATGAAGAGAAGAAACGAAACCCTTTCCGAAATGGCAAAGGTTATGAAGAGATACCCACAGGTTCTCATCAATGTTAAGATTTCCAACGATATGAAACCAAAGTTCTATACAGACAAGCACATCAAGGCTGAAATCCAGCAGGTTACAGATATTCTCGGGGACAGAGGAAGAATTTTAATTCGTGTTTCAGGCACAGAACCCCTTGTTCGTGTTATGCTTGAGGGCGAGGATTACCAGGAAATTTCTGTTCTGGCTGAAGAGGCTGCAAGTGTTGTAAGGGAAAGATTGGCTTAATGAGAGTTGCAGATAAATGGCAGGATTATCAGCTTATTGATTGCTCCGACGGAGAAAAGCTGGAGCGTTGGGGGGACGTAATCCTGATACGACCCGACCCCCAGATTATCTGGCACACCCCAAGGAAAAACCCTTTGTGGAGAAAGGCTCACGCAAGGTATTTCCGCAGTAACAAGGGCGGTGGAGAATGGCAGATATATAGAAAAATCCCAAAGCAGTGGTCTGTAAAGTATGAGGATCTCCTCTTTAATGTAAAGACAATGGGCTTTAAGCATACGGGAATTTTCCCCGAACAGGCTGTAAACTGGGATTTTGCAAGAAATAAGATAAAGGAAGAAAACAGGGAGCTAAACATCCTTAACCTCTTTGGCTACACAGGATGTGCCACCCTTTCCTGTATGAAGGCAGGGGCAAAGGTGTGCCATGTTGACGCATCAAAGGGTATGGTGCTTTGGGCAAAGGAAAACGCTGTCACAAGCGGTATTGCGGACAAGCCTGTCAGGTGGCTTGTAGATGACTGCATTAAGTTTGTGGAGAGGGAAATTCGCCGTGGCCACCACTATGACGGAATCATTATGGACCCTCCGTCATACGGACGAGGACCAAACGGAGAGGTCTGGAAGTTGGAGGACAACCTTTATTCTCTTATAGAATTATGCGAAAAGGTATTGTCGGAAAATCCTGTGTTTTTTATCCTTAATTCCTACAGCACAGGACTTTCTGCCGGTGTTATGGAATATATGCTTGGTGCAATCCTAAAGCCGAAGTTCGGCGGTCGGGTAAGCTCTGACGAAATAGGGTTAAGGGCGAGTGACTCAGGTCTTATATTGCCCTGCGGTTCAACTGCTATCTGGGAGAAATAGTAGTTGATACTTTGGAATGGAAACACTGAATAAATCACGCAAAAGCAATTTACACAGTGTTTCAAAAGAAATGGAGAATATATGAGTTTTATATCTGTGGAGAATGTGTCGTTTCATTACGACAACAACGACCCCGAAAGATTAATAACTGAAAATGTAATAGAAAACCTTAATATGAAGGTTGAAAAGGGCGAGTTCCTCTGTATCCTTGGTCACAACGGCAGTGGAAAAAGCACACTTGCAAAGATGTTTAACGCAATGCTTATTCCAACTGATGGCAAGGTTTATGTTGACGGTATGGATACATCTGACGAAAGCCTTTGCTTTAACATAAGGAGCAATGTGGGTCTTGTTCTCCAAAACCCCGACAATCAGCTTGTAGCCTCAGTTGTAGAGGAGGACATAGCCTTTGGCCCTGAAAACCTTGGTGTACCTCCCGAGGAAATTCGCCAAAGAGTTGACTCTGCACTAAAGGCAGTTGATATGTACGAATACCGCAAAAATGCCCCATATAAGCTGAGCGGAGGACAAAAGCAAAGGATAGCCATTGCAGGTATCCTTGCAATGGAGCCAAGGTGCATCGTCCTTGACGAGCCAACTGCAATGCTTGACCCTCGTGGCAGGCAGGAGGTTATGGAAACCATAACAAGGCTTAACAAGGAGCATAACATAACTGTTGTGCTGATTACCCACTATATGGACGAGGCTGTCCTTGCCGACAGGGTTATTGTTATGGACAGCGGAAAAATCCTAACACAGGGGAAACCTGATGAGGTTTTTTCACAGGTGGATTTACTTAAGGAACATTCCCTTGATGTGCCACAGGCGACAGAGATTTGCCACAGACTAAAAAATATGGGGATAAATATTCCGGCATTACCTCTTGACGAAGAGGGCTGTGTAAATGTCCTGTGGGAGGTGCTGAAATGAGTGTAGTTATCAGTACCGAGAATCTTTCAATGACCTATGGAGCAAACACTCCCTTTGAAAAAGGAGCAGTAAATAACCTTAATATAGAAATAAATCAGGGTGAATTTTTAGGAATTATCGGTCACACAGGTAGTGGAAAAAGTACCCTTGTACAAATGCTCAACGGACTTATTACCCCAACTGGGGGAAAGGTTCTGTTAAGGGGCAAGGACATTAACGAAAACAAAAAGGAGCTGAGGAAAGTCCGTTTTCAGGTGGGTATGGTGTTTCAGTACCCCGAGTATCAGCTTTTTGAAGAAACTGTGTATAAGGATATTTCCTTTGGCCCTATAAATATGGGAATAACAGGTGATGAGCTTAATAAAAGGGTAATGGACGCCGCAAGGTTTACAGGACTTAAAAAAAGTCTTCTCAATAAATCCCCCTTTGACCTTTCAGGAGGAGAGAAACGCCGAGCCGCCATTGCCGGAGTAATCGCAATGGACCCGGATGTTCTCATTCTTGACGAACCAACAGCAGGCCTTGATCCTCAGGGCAGGGATATGCTGTTAAATCAAATTTCCCTCTATCATAAGGAGAGGAAAAACACAGTCGTTCTTGTTTCCCACTCAATGGAGGATATTGCAAGGGTGGCAGACAGAATCCTTGTTATGTGTAGGGGCAATGCAGAAATTCTTGATACTTCAAAGAATGTCTTTGCACAGGGTGAAAGACTGGAGAAGATGGGACTTCGTGTTCCACAGATTACAAAAATAACACAAAAATTAAAGGAAAAGGGAATAGATTTGTCCGACGGAATTCTGACTGTTGACGAGGCTTTTGACAGTATTGTTTCTCTCCTTAAAAAGGAGGGCAAGATCTGATGAAAGATGTAGTTTTCGGTCAGTATATCCCCGGCGACAGCATAATTCACAAGATGGATCCAAGGGCAAAACTGGTTTTCCTTATTGTATACATCGTTCTTATATTCTGCACATTCAATTTTTATGCTTTGGCAATTCCTGTTTTACTGGCAGTTTTGTTTATGCTTTTAAGCAAGGTGCCTATAAAGCAGTACCTAAAGAGTATGAAGATGATGATTTTCGTCATCATCATAACTTCAATTTTCAACCTGTTTTACGGTGGGGGCAAGGTGTACTTTACCCTTGGACCTATCTCAATAACAGAGGGCGGTATCAACAATTCAATAATCATTGTGTCAAGGATTGTGTGTCTGCTGATAGTCTCGGCGGCACTTACCTTTACAACCTCGCCCACAGACCTTACAGACGCCATAGAAAGGCTGATGAAACCCCTCAAGGTTTTCCACATTAAGGTTCACGAGATTGCAATGATGATGTCAATCGCCCTTAGATTTGTGCCAACTCTCCTTGAAGAAACGGACAAAATTATGATGGCGCAAAAGTCAAGGGGTGCAAACCTTGACGACGGGGGAATTGTGAAAAGGGCAAAGGCACTTATCCCTGTGTTCATCCCTCTGTTTGTGTCAGCCTTCCGCCGTGCCTTTGATTTGGCTATGGCTATGGAGTGCCGTTGCTACAACGGCGGTGAGGGCAGAACAAGGATGAAATCTATCCATATGCACAAGAGGGACTATGTTGGAATTATATTCTTTGGATTGGTTGTAGCAGGAGTTGTCCTTCTGGATATTTTCCTGCCAAGTGTAGTGAGATGAGAAATTTATTAATTACAATGTCTTATGACGGAAGCTGTTACCACGGCTGGCAGATTCAAAAGAACGCCCTATCCGTTCAGGAGGTTTTTCAGAATGCTCTTTACAAGATTATTTCCGAAAAGCCGGATATAAAGGCTTGCTCCAGAACAGACAGCGGTGTTCACGCAAATATGTTTTGCCTTAGTATGAAATTAAATCACCAAATCCCAGCGGAAAGACTGGTAGGTGCACTCAACAGATTTTTACCACTTTCAATTTCGGTAAAGGACTGTGTTGAGGTTTCCCTTGATTTTCACGCAAGATACAACTGCAAGGGCAAAAGATATGTTTATAAAATATGGAACAATCCCATCCGTGACCCCTTTTTAAGGGATTATGCCTACCACTATCGCTGGAAAATTGACGAAAAACTCCTTAACAAATCCGCACAGGATTTTGTGGGTAAGCACGACTTCACCTCCTTTTGCACAGATGACGGAAGAACAATGGACAATATGGAGCGCACCATAAGCCTGTTCACCGTGGAAAGACAGGGAGATATGGTGATTATGACTGTGGAGGCAGACGGCTTTCTGTACAATATGGTAAGGATTATGGTGGGAACATTGCTTAAAATTCAGCAGGGAAAAATCCCCCCAGATGGTATTCCAAAGCTGTTTGAGCAAAAGAGCAGAAACCACAAGGGAGTTACAGCACCACCCCAGGGGTTATATCTTCAGCAAGTTAATTATTGAGGAAAATTATGAGTAAACATGGAATTGATAATAAGAAAAAAAGATACAGAGATACAGCTGTAAAAAAGGCAAAAGAGCCAAAGCAGAACAAACAGCGACGTAGCAGAAAAACTGTAAGCTACGAGAATGTTCCCATTGACGAGTACAGGGAGTATTCCCAAAGCGAAGTGAAGTTTGATAAAAAAATTCTGAAAAAGACACTTGTCATATTTGGTGTTCTTGTGGTGCTTGTTTTGGCTGTCACCCTCTTTGTAAACAGAGATAACATCACATGGGATAACTTTTCAGCCTGGTTCAGCGAAAGTATAATCGGCTCTTCAAAAGGCGAGGGTTACCCAACTGATATTATGGGCACAACTGTAAGCAAGGGTAACTTCAGACTAATAGGCGGTCGTGCCTGCTATGCCAGCGACACCTCCTATGTAGAGCTTAGCGACACAGGGGGAAACATCATCAACTCCCAGCTCAGCTTTAGCAATCCTGTTGTGCGTGGCACTCAGAACTACAGCATAGTTTACGGTCTTTCGGGCAAGGGATTTATGATTAACGACGCCAAAAAGACCAAGCACAAGGGAACGGCACAAAACCTGATTTTCACAGCCGATGTGAACAACAACGGTGAATATTGCATTGTAACCGAGGGAAGCGGTTATCTCTCTGTTCTCACAGCGTATAACAGCGACAACGAAAAGCAGTATGAATATTCCTTTGCCGACTACTACATCACCTGCGTTTCAATCAACGACTCCGGCACAGGTGCTGTGTGCTGTGGTGTAACAACAGTCAACGGTGCAGAGCACTCCAAGGTTTATGTGCTTGACTTTTCCAGCACAAAGCCTGTGAAGGAGTATGAGTTTTCCGAATCCGTAATATATGATTCTTTCTATTTGTCCTCTGATACTGTTGGTGCTGTTGCCAACAACGCCATTTACTTTATGGACTTTGACAGCAATACGCCAAACAAGACAGAGTACAATTCAAGAACCTTAAAAACCTACGATTACAACCCTGCAACTAAAAATCTGGTTGTTGCACTTTCCCGAAGCGGTGACGGAAGAAACTGCGATATACTTTTCTTTAATTCTTCAGGAGAAAATGAATACACCATAAACAGCAATTACAGAGTAGATGCAATCAGTACATACAAGGGTGTGCTTGGTATTCTTTCGGAGGGAACAGCATATATTCTTGAAGAGGACGGTACTGTTGACGCACAGGCAGATCCCGGCAGTGATGCACAGTCCATTTTGCTGTACGATACCGACAAAGCCTATGTTTTGGGAATCAGCGAAATCCGAGAAGCTGAGTTCGATTAGCAGGTGAAGTTATGTCTTTAGCGTTAGATTTGGGAGTAATCATAATTGTACTCCTTACAGTTATTGTGTGCTTTAAGCGGGGCTTTGCAAAGACAGTCCTTGGACTTCTTAGCAACATAATCTCCGTTGTGGGAGCATTCATCCTTGGTACATCCCTTTCGGATTTGATATATTCCGGACTTATCAAGGACAACATAATAGACAGCCTGAGCAGTTCAATCAACAGTAATCTCAGCACCACCACTTCAACTGTTGAAGAACAGACTTCCGCACTTCCCGACTATATACAGTCAATATTAAGCCTGTTTGGCTACAGCACCGACACCGTTAACCGGAATATTGACACAATGGTAGAAACCCAAAGCAACAACATAGCCTCGGCGGTTGAGTCGGCAATAGGCCCTGTAATCACAGCAATAATCAGTTTTTTCCTTGTGATAATCCTTTTCTTCATTTTAAGGTTTATCACCGCAAGACTTTCCAAGCTGATTGCAGGAGTTATGGAGGTTCCCGTACTTCACACCGTTAACAGGATTTTAGGCGGACTGGTGGGAATTCTGGACGGACTGGTTATTGTGTATTTTCTCACAGCCATTGTCATAATAGTTGTGCCTGTTTTAACAGGCGGAGCAGTAAGCTACTTTGACTTTGGCGTTATGGCAGAAGAAACGGTGCTGTTCAGGTTATTTTACGACCACAACATTGTTACAGGAATACTAAATTCTATACCTTCGGTATTTTAATGGGAGAAAAATATGAACAAAGAGGAAAGAGTAAAACAAGAGAATTTAAAGGCAGAGCCTGTGGACACAGATGACATTTTAACAATACCCAACATACTTTCGTTTTTTCGTATTTTACTTATTACGCCTTTTATGATATTATTCTTAAATGGGAACTATGTCTGGGCGTCACTAATGATTATCATTTCGGGACTTACCGACTGTGTTGACGGCTTTATCGCCAGAAAATTTAATCAAGTTTCAGAATTCGGCAAAATTCTCGACCCGGTTGCTGATAAACTTACCCTGTTAGCTGTGGGTGTGGGAATATGTATAATTACTCCTGAGGTTATTACTGTGATGGTCATCCTCATCATAAAGGATTTGCTTATGATAGTTGGGGGACTGTCACTTATCAAGAATAACATAAAGCCCCCTCAGGCAAGATGGTACGGCAAGGTTGGTACCGTGCTGTTCTATATTTCAGTATGCACAATAGTAGTTCTAAAAATTGCAGACATCAATGTGCCTTATCTTTCGCTGATAATGCTCAGCGTTACAGCAGCAGCAATGATTTTTGCACTTATAAAATATTTCCTGTTATTTTTAGAGTTGTTAAAAAATTCTGACTCCAATCAGAATAAGGAAGGAGAATAAATATGCTTTGTTCAAAGTGTAATAAACGCCCTGCTGTGGTGTTCGTTTCATCAGGTACAGACGGTTCTTCAAAGGGATACTGCCTTACCTGTGCCAAGGAACTGGGCATCAAGCCGGTAGAGGATTTAATAAATAAAATGGGGATTACAGATGACGACCTGGAGGCTGTTCAGGATCAGATGACCTCAATTATGGACAATATGGGGGAGGGTGGCGACATCCAGTCTATGGTAGAGTCCCTGGGAATCGACCCCGACACAATCAACGGAGAACTTGTGGAAAGCGATGACGACGAGGACGGCGACAAGGACTTCACCCCCGGCGGTGCACCTACATTTCCTGCCTTCTTCAACAATATTTTCAACGGAAATTCTGCCAGCAACGGCAATGCCCAGCAGTCTGGCTCCGAAAAGGTGAAGAATAACCGCAAGGAAAAGCCAAACAAAAAGAAAAAGTTTCTTGGACTTTACTGCGAGGACCTTACACGCAAGGCTCAGGAGGGTAGAGTGGACAGGGTTATCGGCAGAGATAAGGAGATTGAGCGTGTTATTCAGATTCTTTCACGAAGAAGCAAGAATAACCCTTGCCTTATAGGCGAGCCCGGCGTAGGTAAAACCGCTATTGCCGAGGGTCTTGCCTCAAGAATTGTGGAGGGTAATGTTCCCCTTAGATTAAGAAACAAAGAAATTCATCTTCTCGACTTAACTGCACTTGTTGCAGGTACACAGTTCAGAGGTCAGTTTGAAAGCCGTATAAAGGGTCTTATCAAGGAGATTAAAGAGCTTGGCAACATCATACTGTTTATTGATGAGGTACATAGCCTTGTGGGAACAGGAGACAGCGAGGGCACAATGAACGCCGCCAATATCCTGAAGCCTGCACTTTCCAGAGGTGAAATTCAGGTTATCGGCGCTACAACCTTTGCAGAATACCGCAAATATATTGAAAAGGATTCCGCCCTTGAAAGAAGATTCCAGCCTGTCAAGGTGAACGAGCCTTCAATTGCCGAAACAATAGATGTGCTTATGGGAGTAAAATCCTACTATGAGGTTCACCACAGAGTGGCTGTTTCTGACGATATTGTAAGGAAAGCCGTTGTTTTCTCCGAAAGATATATCACAGACAGATTCTTGCCCGACAAAGCCATTGATTTGCTGGACGAATCCTGTGCCTGCTGTGCATTAAGGAGCAAGGCTATGGAGGACTACGACAAGCTGACCGTTGAGAAAAAGGAGCTGACCCAAAAGAGGGAAAACCTTTCAACAGAAGAAAATGTGGATTTTGAAAAGATTGCAGAAATCAAAACCCAGCTCATAAACATTGACGAAAAGATGAAGGAGCTGGAGCCACAGGCTGTAAATGTTCAGGTTGAAGAAGAGGATCTGGCAAAGGTTATTGAGCTGTGGACCGGTATTCCGTCATCAAGAATCAGAGAAAACGAGCTTTCTAAGCTTGCTGATTTGGAGGAAAAGCTAAGTCAGAAGATTATCGGCCAGTCCGAGGCGGTAAGTGCTTTGGCATCCGCCATCAAGCGCAACCGTGTCCAGATTTCTCCAAGAAGAAGACCTGCATCCTTTATCTTTGTAGGACCGACAGGCGTAGGTAAAACCGAGCTTGTCAAGGTGCTTTCCAAGGAGCTTTTCGATACTCCCGAAACCCTCATAAGACTTGATATGTCAGAATTTATGGAAAAGCACAGCGTGTCAAAGATTATCGGCTCACCTCCGGGATATGTAGGCTATGACGAGGCAGGACAGGTGACAGAAAAGGTACGCAGAAGACCGTATTCTGTACTCCTTTTTGACGAAATCGAAAAGGCACATCCCGATGTTCTCAATATACTGTTGCAGATTCTTGACGAGGGCAAGCTGACAGATGCCCACGGCAGAGAGGTTAACTTTGAAAACACAGTAATTGTTATGACAAGTAATGCCGGCTCCGACAAGAGGGAAAATGCCCTTGGTTTTGGCAAAACTCAGGCTGACGCAAATAAAGAAAAAGCAATGAAAGCTTTGTCAGAGTTTTTAAGACCTGAATTTCTGGCAAGAGTTGACGAGATAATCGTGTTCCGTGACCTTGACAAAAATGACTTCCAAAAGATTTCCGCACTTCTCCTTGAGGAGTATGTTCCTGCACTTAAGGAGAAGGGAATTACCTTTAAGTATGACGAGAAGGCTTGCTCCGCTCTGGCAGAAAAAGCCTCCGGCGGAAAGTCCGGAGCCAGGGATTTGCGCAACCTTATCCGCAAAGAGGTAGAGGACAGAATTGCCCAGGAAATGATAGACTCCCACAACACCTCAATTTCCGGCATTGCAGTAACAGCTGATGAGGAGAA
>JBJEOU010000149.1:0-24353 GCA_051880875.1 Ruminococcus sp.
CATGACCAGACAGAGGCTATGACAATGGGTACAAGAATCGTTGTTATGAAGGACGGCTTTATTCAGCAGGTTGATACACCTCAGCACCTTTATGATTTGCCTTGCAATGAGTTCGTTGCAGGATTTATCGGTTCACCACAGATGAACTTTATCGACGCTACACTTTCCAAGAAGGGCAATGTTGTAAGCGCAGAGTTTGCAGGATACAGCATTCCTCTCCCTGCAAGCAAGAGCGAGGACGGCAAGCTTGACAAGTACATCGGCAAGTCAGTAAGGATCGGTATCCGTCCTGAGCATGTTCACGACGAGCCTGAGCTTGTTGAAAAGTTCTCCGACAGCGTTATCGAGGCAAATGTTGATGTTACAGAGCTTATGGGTGCAGAAATTTACCTCTATGTTAATGTTGAAGGTATTCCAATCATTGCAAGAGTTGAGCCAACTTCAAAGGCTCAGCCCGGCGACAAGATTAAGGTTGCCTTTGAACCGGAGAAGATTCACATCTTTGACCCGGAGACAGAAAAGACAATTACTAACTGATTGTTTTAGTTGTAAAATATCAATCCCCCTCTTTTTGAGGGGGATTTTTGGTTTTGCAGGAATTTTAAGTCACATAACTATTGGATATATTCAAAAAAATGTTCATTTTTTGGGCATTTTTGTAGTGTTACAATTATTTCTAACATCTTTCTCCCAGAATTTTTAAAATAACAGTTGCATTTCTCAGAGTTTTTGTGTAAAATGTATATGAAATGAGATAGTTCTTATTGCTATATTACCAAAGCGTTGGTCATTATGACTATAGTCAGGGAGGAAAATATAATGTCAAACAGACTCTTTCAAGGAGTAATCCATCAGATGCGTGATACTATTGACAGAACCATAGGTATTGTTGACGAAACATCCGTTGTAATTGCTTGTTCTGAACTTGGAAGGATAGGTGAGGTTAACGAGAGCATCAATGCCGAAACCCTGTCATCTACCGTTCCATATGTAATCAATGGATATACATACCAGTCATTCGGAGTGAATCAGCGTCCTGAGTACGCAGTATTTGTTTCCGGCACAGACGAGGCTGCCCAAAGATATGTGGGTCTTTTGGCGGTTTCCCTTAATGCGATTAAACAGTATTATGACGAAAAGTATGACAGAAGTAACTTTATCAAAAGTGTTATTCTTGATAATATTCTGCCCGGTGATATTTACCTTAAGGCAAGGGAGCTTCATTTTAATTCAGAGGTTTCAAGGGTTGTAATGCTCATTAAGATTACCTCAAAGGCTGAAATTTCTGCCTACGATGTTCTCCAGAATCTGTTCCCGGACAAGTCCAAGGACTTTATCATCAACATTAATGAAACAGAAATTGCCCTTGTTAAGGAGCTTAAGCCAGGCATTGAAGAAAAAGACCTGGAAAAGCTTGCAGGCTCTATTGTCGACACCTTGTCCTCTGAGTTCTATACACATTGCACAGTTGGTATAGGAACTATCGTTGTGGGAATCAAGGATTTGGCACACTCCTTTAAAGAGGCTCAGGTTGCCCTTGAGGTTGGCAAGGTTTTTGATAACGAAAGAACTATTATCAGCTATGACAACTTAGGTATTGCAAGACTTGTTTATCAGCTTCCTACCACACTTTGCGAAATGTTCCTTAAGGAAGTATTTAAAAAGGGTTCTATTGAAAGCCTTGACCAGGAAACACTCTTTACAATCCAGAAATTCTTTGAGAACAACCTTAATGTGAGTGAAACCTCAAGAAAGCTGTTTGTTCACAGAAATACACTTGTTTACAGACTGGAAAAAATCAAAAAGCTGACAGGTCTTGATTTGAGAGAATTTGAAGACGCCATTGTGTTCAAGGTAGCACTTATGGTTAAGAGATACCTCACAGCAAGCCCTACAAAATACTAATACTGAACTTGAATTTGTGTGGAATTTTTACACCATACAGGCTGAGCTAAGTATTAAATGGGACTCGTTCTGCCGTACTTTTTTTGGCAGAACGAGTTTTGTGCAAAAAGGTGCATATCCATTAATTACCAAACAGGAGAAGGAATAAATGATAGAATTTAGAAATGTATCTAAAGACTACCCTTCGGGCACGCATGCACTGAACAACATCAGTTTAAAGATAAATGACGGCGAGTTTGTTTTTATTGTTGGTTCTTCAGGTGCAGGCAAAAGTACCTTCCTCAAATTGATTATGAGTGAAGAAAAGCTCTCAAAGGGTGAGATTATCGTTGACGGCATCAGAATGAGTAAACTGAAAAGAAGAAAGGTGCCTTATCTCAGAAGAAAGATGGGAATAGTCTTTCAGGACTTCCGCCTTATTGAAAAGATGTCGGTTTACGACAATGTTGCATTTGCCATGAGATGCGTGGGTGCAAACAACAAAACAATTAAGGAGAGAGTGCCTTATATTCTCAAGCTGGTGGGACTTGGCAGTAAAATCAAAAGCAAGCCAAGCCAGCTTTCCGGCGGTGAACAGCAAAGGGTTTCCCTGGCAAGGGCGCTTGTTAACAATCCTGAGATTATCATTGCAGACGAGCCGACAGGTAATGTTGACCCGGAGATGTCCCACGAAATTATTGATTTGCTGTCGGAGATTAACAAGCAGGGTACAACCATCATTGTTGTTACCCACGAGCACGACCTTGTTAAGGAATTCGGCAAGCGTGTTATTGAGATACACAAGGGCAAAATTGTTCACGATACAAAGCTTGAAGAAACATCGGTTGATGAAATAGAGCTTATTTCTTCATACGACCAGGATATTTCCGACGACGAGCTGAGTCCCCTCCTTAAGCTGGACGAGGAATCCCCCGACGATGTTGAGGAGTTGAACCCACAGCAGGATCCGGAGCCGGAAGAAGAGAAAAAAGAGGCTCCACGCTCTAAGGTGGAACAGGCGGTTGAAAATATTGACAAAATTGTTGAAGAAATAGAATCTGATAATAAGGAAGACCTTATCCACACAGTAAAACTTGATCCGGTAAAAATCAGAAGAATTATTGCCGAGGACGAGAAGAAGAAAAAGCAGGACGCAGCAGTGGATTCTGTCATTGATTCGCTTAAGTAGTGTGGAAAAGGGGAAATGATGTATGAGAATCAGTAGTATTGGTTATTTAGTAAAAGAGGGCATCAAGAATGTCTGGTCAAACAGAATGATGAGCCTTGCCTCTGTTGGTGTCCTTGTTTCCTGTCTTGTCCTTACCGGGGCGGCGATTATGGTTTCCCTGAATGTTAAGACCATTGTTGACAAGGTTGGGGAAAGCAATGTCACAACTGTTTATATGGAGGACAATGCCACCGACGAGGTAACAACAGAAGCAGGAAAACAGATAGAAAACCTGAAGAATATCACAGAGGTTACCTTCTTCCCAAAGGAAGAGGCAATCAAGGACTACAAGGATGTTCTGGGTGACAAGGTGTTTGCCGAAATGGAGGGTGAGGGAAATCCTCTCCCCGATGCCTACAAGGTTACAGTAACGGATTTGTCAAAGTATGACGAAACCGTAAGTGAGATACAGAAAATATCCGGAGTTGCAACTGTTTCTTCCCAGACAGATGTGGCGGACAAGCTCACCAGCCTGAATAAGCTGATACAGATTTTGTCCATAGCCGTTGTGTGCGCTTTGGTAATAATCTCGCTGTTTATTATTTCTAACACAATCCGTATGACAATGTATGCCAGAAGATTTGAAATCAGCATTATGAAGTCTGTGGGTGCCACAAATATGTTCGTAAGAATCCCGTTCCTGATGGAGGGTATTCTTATCGGTGCAGTTTCAGGTATTATCTCGCTGTTTGGATTGATGCTGGCCTACGACATTATTGTTGAGGCAATTCAGTATATAATACCTTTCACACCAATTCCGTTCACCTCAGTAATGTGGCCAATCGGAATCGCTTTTGTGGTTGCAGGTGTGATTGTGGGTATGATTGGCGGACTTATCAGTATTGGAAAATATCTGAAAAAAGAGGGTTCAATCATACTTGGATGGTAAGCTTTTGATAAAGAAAGGAGATGTCCGATTTGCTGAAAAAGATTGTTTCTGCTTTGCTGTCCCTTACGGTAGTGACCTGCACAGTTGCCTTTTATCTACATACAGATACCACCAAGGTAACTGCCGAGGACTCTATTGCTGAGCTTGAACAAAAGCAGGCAGAGCTGAAGAAGAAAAGCGAAGAATATCAGAAGATTCTGGATGAAACCAATGAAGAAATAGAAAAGACAAAAGAGTACCAGCAGTCCCTTGTGGGCAAGGTACAGACTGTAAACGAAGAAATTGTTGTCAGCCAGGAAAAAATCAATGAGCTGGACAAGAAAATTCAGTCAAAAACAAAAAAGATTAAACAGCTTAACAAGGATATTGAGGACAGAACAAACACCCTTAGAAAAAGAATAAAGACAATCTATATGTCAGGGGATGTAAGTTCTCTTGAAATTATCTTAGGCGCAAAGGACTTCAGCGACTTCCTTGACAAGGTTGAGCTTGTGAGAAATGTAAGTAATTATGATGAAAAGCTGATTAATGAAATTGAGTCCGATATGGACACCGTAAAGGCTGAGAAAAAGGAGCTCCAGTCCGACAAGGCAGACCAGGAGAAGGAGAAGAAGAACCTTCAAGCCAAGAGGGATGACCTTCAGGCTTTAGTGGACGAAAATCAGAAGGTTCTTGATACTCTTTATACAAGAAACAAAAAGCAGGAGGCTGCAATTAAGGCTAACAACGGTGCTTTAAACGGCATTGACGACCAGATTTCAGAGTATTATGCCCAAAAAGCACAGCAGGAAGCCGCAGCAAAAGCAGCCGCAGAAGCTGCCGCCGGAGGAAACCAAAATAGTGGCGGAAGCAGTGGTTCAGGTTCATCAGACGGAGGCGCAACATATGTTGTACCGTCAGGCAGCGGATACTGCTGGCCTGTTCCGGGATTTACAGCACTTTCATCAACCTTTGGCGAGGACAGAGGAAGTTACGGCCACGGTGCTATTGATATCTCCAGCGCCGGAATTATGGGCGCAACTGTTGTTGCGGCTGACGGCGGTACTGTTGTTGTTGCAGACAATTCCTGCACACACAACTGGGCAAAGTCAGGTTCCTGCGGTTGTGGCGGAGGATACGGCAACTATGTTTGGATAGACCACGGAAACGGCAAGTGTACAATTTACGGCCACCTTACAAAGGCTGTGGTAAGTGCAGGCTCAACTGTTTCCAAGGGTCAGGTAATCGGCTATGTGGGAACAACAGGCTGGTCAAGCGGTCCTCACCTCCACTTTGAGTGCAGGTACAACGGTGTCAAGTACGACCCGATGTCAGAATTTTAGTTATGAGTAACAGAAAAAGAAAGGCAAAGGGGACAAGAAAAGGAGTTCCTCTGGGTATAACAATCGCTGTTGCTGCGTTGTGCGGAGCTGTTGCCTTTTCAGGTGCTTACATATATGCAATGCACACCTTTAATTCCAAGGTTACGGATTTGGCAGAAAAACAGGCTATGTTCACAAAGCTGTATGAGGTTGACTCTGCTATCAGAGAGGATTACGGCGGAGAAATTAACGAGGAAGAGCTGAGGGAGGCTTTGGCTTCTCAGTATGTTCAAAGCATCGATAAGGACAACATAATCTATGTTCCCGAAAATAAGTATGACGCCGAAAAATACAAGGAATATAAAAGCTGTAAAATTTCAGACGGCTCCTATGTTCTCATTAAAAAATCGGTGTTAAAGGACAATACCCGGGAAGCTACAACTAAATAGCACTTAAACAGGCAGAAGGCATTTGCTTTTTGCCTGTTTTTATTTGAATTTCATTATAGATTAATAAATCATTTTTCCCTGCATAGGTATTAGTATTATGCGGGGGTGTGTTTTTATGTTTACCACATTTTCTGTGGAGGATAGGAAACTTACAGGAATCAGAAAGTTGTTTTTCTTCTTTTACAAAGACAGGTTGACAGAAAGCTACATAGACGGCAAAAATCTGGCGGTAAGGCGACTCACCTATGTTAAGTACAGGGACAAAATAAACTGGGATGCCGTGTATAATCAAGCAGGAAGTCAGGCGGGGTGTCTGGTTTGCAGTGACAAAATTCACTTTCCCGAAAATTCCGGGTTACGCAGATTTTGTGACAATTCATTTGTGAAGAAGATGACCTGCAATTTCGGCTTTCAAACTCTGAAATCAATGAACAATCCCCAAAAGCTGAATGTGGCTTTTATTGATGCAGACGGAGGGGAAAGTGAATTTTTGTGGAAGCTTTGCACCCTCACCGACAATCTGGTTGTTGTAACAGGGAACAGAGAAAAATACGGGATTTTAGCAGATAAGTTAATGGAAAAGCTGGGGGTGAGCCTTGTTTTTACAAACAGGCTGACACGTATCAGGGATGCAGACTTGGTGATTGCCCCCTGTGCCATCCGAAAGAGAATTGACCTTAACAAAAAGGCAGTTGTGCTTACAAGCGAAAAACCGCCGGTTGATTTGCCCTCCCTTTGCTACTGGAGCTACACCTGCACACTGCCGGAGGAATACCGCAGACTTATGGATGAGGATATGGATGAAATGTACTTTGCATCGGCATTATACAGCAAGGGAAGAAAGTATTGTCTTGGGGAGATAGTACCCAAGGTGTCCTACAATGAAAATTCTACCTGTACAGTAAAAAGTTTAGGAAAATATCTTGACAAACTCACGGCCTAAACGCTTGACATAACGACTAAGAATGATATAATTAAATAGTATATATTTAAGAAAAAGGATGTGTTTTATGTGGCAAAACAGGTTATGCTCACAGAAGAAGGTCTTAAACGATTAGAAGAGGAGCTTGAGGTCCTCAAGGGCGAAAAAAGAAAAGAAATTGCAGAGAAAATCAAAGTTGCCCGTTCTTACGGCGACCTTTCAGAAAACTCTGAATATGACGACGCTAAAAACGAGCAGGCTATCCTTGAAGCCAGAATTGCAGACATTGAGGCAAGCCTTAAAAACGCTGTTCTTATTGACGAAAACGATATTAACAACGACAAGGTTCATGTGGGCAGCACAGTAGTCATTAAAAATATTGCCACAGATAAAGAAATGCAGATTCGTATTGTAGGCTCTAACGAAAGCAACCCTAAGGAAATGAAGATTTCTGACGAAAGTCCTATCGGTATGGGACTTCTCGGCAAGGTTGTTGACGATGTTGCAGAAATTGAAACACCAGGCGGTGTAGTGGCTTACAAGGTGATTGAAATTCTAAAATAATTTGTCAGACAGCTAATTTATGAAATATGTTTTTATTGATTAAGGCAGTCTGTTGACTGCCTTTTATATCGGAAAGGAATGTAGTAATGGGAGAGCAGAATAATCAGAACAAGAATAACGGCGGAGATTTAATCAAGGTTCGCCGTGACAAGCTGGCAGAGCTTCAGGCTGCCGGCAACGACCCATATATGGTCAATACATCATCAAGAGATACCCTGAACAAGGATATTACCGATAATTTTCAGGAGTTAGAGGGCAAGACCGTTACCATTGCAGGCAGAATTATGTCCAAGCGTGGCAAGGGTAAGGTTATGTTTATGGATTTGTATGACCGCACAGGAAAAATGCAGATTTTCGCAAAGTTTGACGACCTTGGCGAGGATACATACAAGGGTCTTAAAAAGTGGGACATTGGCGACATTATGGAATGTACAGGCTTTGTGTTCAAAACAAAGATGGGAGAGGTGTCTGTTCACGCAACAGGCGTAAAGCTCCTTTCAAAGTCGCTTTTGCCGTTGCCTGAAAAGTACCACGGACTAAAGGATGTGGATTTGAGATACCGTCAGCGTGAGGTTGACCTCATAATGAATCCCGAGGTTAAGGAAACTTTTGTAAAGAGAAGTAAAATTGTTTCCACCATCCGAAACATTATGGACAGCAAGGATTTTGTAGAGATTGAAACACCTGTCCTTAACACAATCCCCGGCGGTGCATCTGCAAGACCTTTTATCACCCACCACAACACCCTTGATATTGATATGTATATGAGAATTGCCACCGAAATTCCGCTGAAAAGACTTATTATCGGCGGTATGGAAAGAGTTTACGAAATAGGCAGAATCTTTAGAAACGAGGGTATGGATGTTAAGCATAACCCTGAGTTTACAACCATTGAGCTTTATCAGGCATACACCGACTACAACGGTATGATGGACATTACCGAGGAGCTTGTTAACAAGTCCTGTCTTGCAGTTAACGGCACAGACCAGATAACATACGAGGGTCAGGAAATTTCCTTGGCTACACCTTTTAAGCGTATGACAATGCTTGACGCTGTTAAGGAGTATTCAGGGGTTGACTTTAGCGAATTTATGGGCGACACCGAAAAGGCAAAGGAAGTTGCTAAGGAGCTTCACCTTGAGGTTAAGTCAACAGACACATGGGGCAACATTCTTGCGGCTGCATTTGATGAATATGTGGAGGACAAGCTTGTTCAGCCAACCTTTATTACAGATTATCCTGTTGAAATTTCTCCTCTTACAAAGAGAAAGGGTGACAATCCTTTGCTGGTTGAGAGATTTGAATTCTTTGTAACAGGCAGAGAGCTTGCCAACGCCTACACAGAGCTTAACGACCCAATCGACCAGAGAGGCAGATTTGAGCATCAGATGATGCTCCGTGAGGCAGGGGACGACGAGGCTAATATGATTGATGAGGATTTCCTCACAGCTATGGAATACGGTATGCCCCCAACAGGCGGAATGGGAATGGGTATTGACAGACTTGTAATGCTCCTCACCGATTCATCCAGCATCCGTGATGTTATCGCCTTCCCAACAATGAAACCACTTGCAAATTCATAAAATTTATATAAAGAAGGTATTATTATGCGTTCAGATTTAATTAAGAAAGGCCCTACAAGAGCACCTCACCGTTCTCTTTTAAAGGCTATGGGTATTACAGAAAGTGAAATGAAAAAGCCGTTCGTTGCTGTTGTTTCTGCAAAGAGCGACTACATTCCCGGACACAAGCACCTTGACGATATTGCCGAGAATGTTAAGGCTGGAATCCGCAATGCAGGCGGTGTTCCCTTTGAATTTAATACAATCGGAGTTTGTGACGGTATTGCTATGAACCACAAGGGTATGAAGTACTCCCTGTGTTCAAGGGAGCTTATTGCCGACTCCATCGAAATTATGCTTACTGCTCATCCTTTGGATGCAGTTGTGTTTATTCCAAACTGTGACAAGATTGTTCCCGGTATGCTTATTGCGGCTTGCCGACTGAATCTTCCGTCAGTATTTGTCAGCGGTGGTCCTATGCTCCCGGGCGAAAAGGACGGAGAAAGATACGGACTTTCCGAAATGTTTGAATATGTTGGCGCTTGTGCCAGCGGTAAAATTACAGAGGAAGAGCTTACAGAATATGAGGACAACTGCTGTCCAACCTGCGGTTCTTGCTCAGGTATGTACACAGCTAACTCAATGAACTGCCTTACAGAGGCTATCGGTATGGGTCTGCCTTTCAACGGCACTATTCCTGCTGTTGAGGCAGGCAGACGCAGACTTGCAAAAACAGCCGGCGAAAGGGTTATGTATCTTTTGGAAAATGACATCAGACCAAGGGATATTATCAATAAGGAAAGCTTTGAAAATGCCCTCACCTGTGAGATGGCTCTGGGCTGTTCATCAAACACAGTTCTTCATCTCCTTGCGGTTGCATATGAGGCTGATGTTCCTGTCAGCATTGATGTTATTGACGAAATTTCCAAGAGAACACCGCAGATTTGCAAGCTGAATCCGGCAGGCAAAATCTTCATCACAGACCTTAACAAAATGGGCGGTATCCCTGCTGTTATGAAGGAGCTTTCCAAGAAAGGCATCATCAATGAGGACTGCATCACAGTTATGGGTACAGTTGGGGAGAGAATTGCCAACGCTAAAGACCCTGACGGCGAAATTATCCACACAGTAGAGAACCCACTTCGCCAGGACGGCGGTATTGCAATCCTAAAGGGCAATCTTGCCCCTGAGGGTGCTGTTGTTAAGCAGGGTGCTGTTGCACCTGAAATGATGCAGCACACAGGCCCTGCAAGGGTATTTAACTGCGAAGAAGACGCTAACGACGCAATTCTTGCCGGAAAAATCAACAGCGGTGATGTTGTTGTTATCCGCTACGAAGGCCCTAAGGGTGGCCCGGGAATGAGAGAAATGCTTTCCCCAACCTCTGCCATTGCAGGTGCAGGCCTTGACAAAGAGGTTGCCCTTATTACAGACGGTCGTTTCTCCGGAGCAACAAGAGGTGCTTCAATCGGCCACATTTGCCCTGAGGCAGCAGCAGGCGGACTTATCGGACTTGTTGAAGAGGGGGATTCAATCACAGTTGATATTACCAACAGAACCTTAACCCTTAATGTAGACGACGCTGTTATTGAGGAGAGAAAGAAAAACTTTGTTATGCCTGAAAAGGAATTGTCAGGATATATTAAGAGATACTCAAAGCTTGTTACATCTTCTTCTCAGGGTGCTGTTTTTGAAAAGTAACATAAGTTCAGAATAACAGCTTTCGGGAAAACAGCATAAATTATAGAATGATATATTGTGCAAAATGCCGGCTTTCATCAGAAGCCGGCATTTCTTTGTATAATTTTATATGGCTGATATTGTCAATTATTTTAAAAGGTTTGCATAAAATTAAATGTGATTATTTATGCAAAATATACATTTCAATTGTTAAATGTAACAAGATTGAGCCTATGTATTTGTTGATTAGGATAAAATTAATTACAAACACAGAAAAATTATTGTATATTTTCAACAATGGTGATATAATCTAAGTGTAATCAAAAGAGAATACATTTTTTATAATAAATATTGTTAAGGAGTTTATTCCAATGAGAAATTATGAATCCCGTAAAATACTTAATATAGCACTTGCGGGTCACAGCGGCTCAGGTAAAACGTCAGTTGCAGAAAGCATTCTTTACCTAACCGGCGCAGTTAGCAGATTGGGTAAGATTGAAGAGGGCAACACAGCCCTGGACTTTGACCCCGAAGAGGTGAAGAGAAAGGTCTCTGTTCTGTCTGCAGTTGCACCTGTTGAGTGGAAAAACACAAAGATAAATCTTATTGATACACCGGGTCTGTTTGATTTTGCAGGGGGTATCTCCGAAGGTCTCAGAGCTTCCGACAGCGTCTTGGTTGTTGTTTCAGGCAAGGACGGTATAGATGTCGGAACAGAAAAGGTAGTTGACATGGCTACCCGTCAGGGCAAGACAAAGATGTTCTTTGTAAACGGTCTTTGTGATGAGAGTGCCCGTTTTTATCGTGTTTTCGAGGATTTAAAGTCTACCTTCGGACCTGCAGTTTGTCCGGTGGTTGTCCCATATATTGAAGACGGCAAGGCAGAGATTTATGTCAATCTGTTTGAATACAGAGCATACAAATATTCCGAGGGCGGTAAGGTTGAGCCAACCGATATGCCTGACCTGGGAAGCCGATTTGAAGGGCTGAGAGAAGCCATTAAGGAAGCTGTTGCCGAAACCTCCGAGGAACTTCTTGAAAAGTTTATTGAAGGCGAAGAATTTACCCCGGAAGAGATTATCTTAGGTGTTTCACAGGGCGTAAGAGAGGGTACAATTATACCTGTTTTCTGCGGTGACGCACATAATACATACGGAATTGACCAGTTGCTTAACTCATTGATTTGGCTTGCACCAAAAGCGGATTCCGGCGATGAAATCGGAACAGATGTTAATGGTGAACCGGTTGAAGTGGCTGTTAATCCTGACGGCGCTGCTGCTGCAATAGTGTTTAAAACAGTAGTTGACCCATTTGTAGGAAAGTTAAGCTATGTTAAGGTTATAAGCGGTAAAATTTCTGCCGACACTCCTCTCATTAATATGAGGACCGGTGCAAATGAAAGAATTACCAAGGTGCTTACTGTCAGAGGTAAAAAGCAAGAAGAAGCACAGTATATCGGCGCAGGAGATATTGGCGCTATTCCAAAGCTGGGTGACACCCTTACAGGGGACACAATTTGTTCACCGCTGAGGAAGGTTTCTCTGGAGGGAATTGAGTATCCCGTAGCCAACTACTCAATGGCTGTATATGCCGACAGTAAGGACGATGAAGAGAAAATCACACAGGGTATCCTTAAACTTATGGAAGAGGACCCTACAATTAAGTATATACACAATCACGAAACCCACGAAAGGGTTGTTACTGGTCTTGGCGAACAGCAACTTGATGTTATTGTCAGCAAGCTTAAGTCAAAGTACAACATTGATGTTAAGCTGAGAAAGCCAAAGGTAGCCTATCGTGAAACAATCCGTGGCACAGTTAAGGTTCAGGGTCGCCACAAAAAGCAAAGCGGCGGACACGGACAGTTTGGTGATGTATGGATTGAGTTTTCACCTTGCGACAGCGACGGTCTTGTCTTTGAACAGACAGTAGTTGGCGGTGCAGTTCCAAAGGGATTCTTCCCTGCTGTTGAAAAGGGACTTCAGGACGCCATTAAGAAAGGACCTCTTGCAGGATTCCCTGTTGTTGGTCTGAAGGCTAATCTCTATGACGGAAGCTACCATCCGGTTGATTCATCAGAAATGTCATTTAAAATGGCTGCGGCAATAGCTTACAAAAACGGTTTGCCACAGGCACAGCCTACACTCCTTGAACCTGTTGGTTCACTTAAGGTTACAGTTCCCGACAGCAGTATGGGAGATGTAATGGGCGAGGTTACAAAGCGCCGTGGCAGAGTGATTGGAATGGAATCAGGCGAGCATAATATGCAGGTAATTGACGCCGAAGTTCCAATGGCGGAGATGGGTGATTTTAACACATTTATCCGCCAAGCAACACAGGGCAGAGGATTCTATACATTTGACTTTGTAAGATATGAGGACGCTCCTGCTAATGTTGCAGAAAAGGTTATTGAGGAAGCAAATAATAATAGCGACTGATATAGCTAATCAATTGATAATAGATAGTTATGGATTATTCCACAGCTATTGTACTTTAATTTGTTCTCCATTTCTTGAGAATTTTTAAATTCTCTATTCTCTTTCTTCCATTGGAAAGGACCACTAACCGTGGTCCTTTCCGACATTTTGGGGGGATTTATGCTGAATTTTTTATAATTTTTCTATTATTTTTGTAGAGCCTATCTGTTACCCCAACATTTATTATAGAGCCGTATAAAAAACACCCCAATCGGGGTGTTTTTTGATGCCCATATATGAGGGTAATGGCTAATATGTAAGAAAATCGGGTGCTGAATATCAGTACCCGATTGATAACAGTTTTCTTTAATTTAGCGTACAGTAACCTTGCACTTTTTATATTTGTTGCTTCCGTCCTTAGCCTTGCAGGTTATGTAACAGGTGCCCTTCTTAATGCCTTTAACCTTTCCGTTGGACGTTACAGTTGCAATTTTTTTGTTACTGCTGGTCCATTGTACAGATTTGCTTGCGCTTGACGGGGTGATGGTCTTGTACAGCTGTTTTGTTTTGCCCACCTTAACCTTAATGCTGGTTTTATTGAGGTTAACGGAATAAACCATCATTTTTATCTTTTTCTGAAATTTTAGCTTGTTGTAATGGGAGTTTGTCTGGTTCTTGCCGTAATGGGTACCGTTTACACCGTCCATAACCTCCAGCACAAAAGATGTGGAAAGCTTGCCCGAGCCGGTCACCTTGAACTTCATAGTTATAATATTTGTGGATTTTCTGAAATCCATAGGCTCCATAATACAAACGGAATTGAAATTAACCCTGTCAGAATGAATCTTATAAAAGAAACTTCCGGTTTTCATTTTATTACTAAAGCTTACAGACATAAGCTTTAGTCCGGAGGAAAACTTGGCATATGCCTGAATATCCTCCATAACCTCAGGTGCCTGCATTGCATATGTTGCGTAAACAATTTCCCCTTTCACCGCATTTTTACCGTTGAATGTGGTAGTTGCGGCACTTGCCGTACTGCCAAAGGAAAAAATAGTGACAATGATTGTAAGGGCAAGGATTGTTGATATTAATTTTTTCAAAAAATCACCTCTCTTTTCATTATAGAGAATAATTTATGATAATTCAAGAATTGGGGATGTAAAAAATTAGCGGAGTGTTTTAGTGAAAATATATAAAGAAAACCGCACCGAAGTGCGGTTCCTTATTATGAAAATATGGGTTTATTCTATGATAGACTTTCCTGTCATTTCGTTTGGCTGTGGAAGGTCAAGAATTTTCAGCATTGTTGGTGCAATGTCAGCAAGCTTTCCGCCTTCACGGAGAGTGCAAGGATAGTTAACAACGCAGAAAGGAACAGGGTTGGTTGTATGGGCGGTGAACGGAGAACCGTCCTCCTCATACATCTTGTCAGCGTTGCCGTGGTCGGCTGTGATAAGTGCCACACCGTCCATTTCCTTAATTGCGTCAACAACCTTGCCTACGCAGGTATCAACAGCCTCAACAGCGTCAACAGCTGCCTGGAATACCCCTGTATGTCCAACCATATCGCAGTTTGCAAAGTTGAGGATAATCATATCGTACTTACCGCTCTTGATAGCGTCACAGCACTTGTCGCATACCTCATAAGCAGACATTTCAGGCTGCATATCGTATGTTGCAACCTTTGGAGAATTAACAAGGATTCTGTCCTCATTTTCGTACTGCTTTTCAACACCGCCGTTGAAGAAGAATGTTACATGAGCATACTTCTCTGTTTCGGCAATTCTCAGCTGAGTCATACCCTGATTTGAAATATATTCCCCAAGGGTGTTTACAAGTGACTGAGGCTTAAACGCAACATCCACATTTGGCATTGTTGCGTCGTACTGTGTCATACAGATATATGTGAGAGGGAAGAAACCATTCTTTCTTTCAAAACCATCAAAGTCCTCGTCAACAAGTGTCCTTGTGATTTCTCTTGCCCTGTCAGGACGGAAGTTGAAGAATACAACGGAATCGTTTTCCTTAATTGTGTCACCGCCCTCAATTACAGTAGGCAGTACAAATTCATCTGTGATGTCCTTGTCGTAGGAGTGCTGAACAGCCTCAGGAGCAGAAACAGCCTTTTCGCCCTCGCCGTAAACCATAGCGGAATATGCCTTTTCAACACGATCCCAGCGGTTATCTCTGTCCATAGCGTAGTATCTGCCCATAACTGTAGCAATTTTGCCCACGCCGATTTTCTTCATTTCCTCTTCACATTCAATTACAAAATCCTTTGCAGATGAAGGTGGAACATCTCGTCCGTCAAGGAAAGCGTGTACATAAACCTTTGTAAGACCTGCCTTTTTAGCAAGGTTCAAAAGTCCGTAAAGGTGGGTGTTGTGGGAGTGAACACCGCCGTTTGAAAGCAGTCCCATCAGGTGTAGTGCAGAATCGTTGTTCTTTGCGTTTTCAATAGCGCTTGTAAGAGCCTCGTTATTGAAGAAGTCGCCGTCCTCAATGGACTTTGTGATTCTTGTAAGCTCCTGATAAACAACTCTGCCGGCGCCTATATTTGTGTGGCCAACCTCGGAGTTGCCCATCTGTCCGTCAGGAAGACCAACATCCATTCCGGAAGCACCGATTTTGGTGACAGGGTTTTCCCCGAAGATTTTGCCGATATTAGGGGTTTTGGCTGTAACGATAGCGTTGCCCTCGTCAAGTGAGATGCCAAAACCGTCCAGAATCATTAAAATTAAAGGTTTTTTCATTATATTCATCCTTATGCAATAGATTAGATTTACTTTGATGCAGCCGCAACGATTGGCTGGAACTTTTCTGCTACAAGAGAAGCACCGCCGATAAGACCGCCGTCAACATCAGGCTTTGCAAGGAGTTCTTCACAGTTGCCTGCGTTCATAGAACCGCCGTACTGGATTGTAACAGCATCAGCAACATCCTGTCCGTAAAGCTTTGCAAGAGTTGCACGGATAAATCCGCAAACCTCCTGTGCCTGGTCGGCAGTAGCAGTTTTGCCTGTGCCGATAGCCCAAACAGGCTCGTAAGCAATGATAGTCTTTTTAACATCCTCAGCAGATACATCAAAGAGGTCAAGCTTAATCTGTCTTGCAATAACTTCCTCTGTAATGTCGCACTCACGCTCCCAAAGGAGTTCGCCAACGCAAACGATTGGCTTTAGGCCTGCTGCAAGAGCAGCCTTTGTTCTCTTGTTTACAGTTTCGTCTGTTTCGCCAAAGTACTGTCTTCTTTCGCTGTGACCGAGGACTACATAAGGAACGCCCATTTCTGCAAGCATCTTTGGAGAAATTTCACCTGTGAAAGCACCGCTTTCTTCCCAGTGGCAGTTCTCTGCACCGATTTTGATGTTTGTGCCCTCAGTTGCCTCAAGGGCTGCTGTAAGGTCGACGAATGGTACGCAAGCGATTACTTCGCAATCTGCGTCCTTAACCATAGGAGCAAGCTCATTAAGGAGAGCCTTTGCTTCATTTGGAGTTTTGTTCATTTTCCAGTTACCTGCGATAACTGCACTTCTTTTACTCTTATCCATTTTAAATATTCCTTTCTAACGGCATAACGCCCATAATATACTATATGTAATGTTAGGGCGAACAGTTGTCCGCCCTAAATTGTAAAACTAAAAGATTAAATTACTTGTCAGCAATTACATCAATGCCCGGGAGAACCTTGCCCTCTAAGTATTCAAGAGATGCACCGCCGCCTGTTGAGATGTGGCTCATCTTGTCGGCAAAACCAAGCTGGATAACAGCAGCTGCTGAGTCGCCGCCGCCGATGATTGTTGTTGCGTCTGTTTCTGCAAGAGCCTTGGCAACAGAGATAGTACCTGCTGCGAGAGTTGGGTTTTCAAATACGCCCATAGGACCGTTCCAAACAACTGTCTTTGCTGACTTAACAGCCTCTGCAAACAGCTTCTGTGTTTCTGTGCCGATGTCAAGACCTTCCATATCAGCAGGAATTTCTGTAGCCGGAACAACCTGTACTTCGATAGGTGCGTCGATTGGATTTGGGAACTCCTTAGCGATAGTTGTATCAACAGGGAGAAGGAGCTTTTTGCCAAGCTTTTCTGCCTTGTCCATCATATCCTTACAGTAGTCAATCTTGGTGTCGTCAACGAGAGAAAGACCAACCTCATAACCCTTAGCCTTAAGGAATGTGTAAGCCATACCGCCGCCGATGATAAGTGTGTCGCACTTTTCAAGGAGGTTAGAGATAACATTCAGCTTGTCTGCAACCTTTGCACCGCCAAGGATAGCAACGAAAGGTCTTACTGGTGTTTCAACTGCATTGCCAAGGTAGTCAATTTCCTTCTGCATCAGGTAACCAACAGCTGTGTCCTTGATGTGGTTTGTAACACCGGCAGTTGAGCAGTGTGCTCTGTGAGCAGAACCGAAAGCGTCCATTACAAAGCAGTCTGCAAGAGAAGCAAGCTCCTCTGAGAATGGCTCAAGGTTCTTTGTTTCTTCTTTTCTGAATCTTGTGTTCTGAAGAAGAACAACATCTCCGTCCTTCATTTCAGCAACAGCCTTCTTTGCATTTTCGCCAACAACCTCGTCGTCAGCAGCAAATACAACATCCTTGCCAAGGAGTTCTGAAAGTCTTACTGCAACAGGAGCAAGAGAGAACTTTTCCTCAGGACCGTTCTTTGGCTTGCCAAGGTGGGAGCAAAGGATAACCTTGCCGCCGTCGTTCATAATCTTTTTGATTGTTGGCAGAGCAGCAGTAATTCTGTTGTCGTTTGTGATAACACCGTCCTTAAGAGGTACATTGAAGTCACAACGGCAGAGAACTCTTTTGCCTGCGTAATTGACATCATCAACAGTAACTTTGTTTAAACCCATATTTTATACATCCTTTCAAATGATTTGCATAAATAAATATCTGTCCTCAGACATATTAACAAATATCCGTTTTCAGACACTTTAATTATATAACAACATTGTAATATTTTCAATAGTTATCGGGATATTATCTGCATTTTTTACATAATACACAATATATAAAGCTAAGTTGGATATAATAAAGTATAAAAATAAATTTATGTTTGACTTTATGTAAAAGGTGAGTGTTGTTAACGTAAAAAATAACCTAAATTCCCTCGTCCCAGCTGTGGCGGTGGAGGTTACCGTGGGTGAGTAAATCGGGGTAGTCCCACTGCCTGAGTACCTCATATGCGGCGATTGCCACAGAATTGCTCAGGTTAAGACTTCTGGCGTCCTTTACCATGGGTATCCTTACACAGCTTTCCTTGTGCTGTAACAGCAAATGCTCGGGAAGTCCCCTTGTTTCTTTGCCGAACAGCAGGTAGCAGTCGTCGGGATATTCTACATCCGTGTGCCTGTTAAGTGCTTTTGTTGTGTAAAGAAAGTATTTTTTATCCTTGGTTTTTTCCAGAAAATCATCAAGACTGTCATAGTAGGTTATGTCAAGAAGATGCCAGTAGTCAAGTCCGGCTCTCTTTAAGGTTTTGTCGTCAACAGAAAAGCCAAGTGGCTTTACAAGATGCAGTCTTGCACCTGTTGCGGCACAGGTTCTTGCAATATTTCCTGTGTTCTGGGGGATTTCCGGTTCAACCATAACTATATTTAGTGTTGCCAAAATTATCACCTCTATACTTGTAATAGACAAAAATTTTAATACAATTATAGCACATCAGCAAAGGGAATGCTATGCAAAAATATTTTCTTTCTGTTTGGGAAAAGTCGGCAAGGGTGGCTTTCATTCTCTATAATAGGTGAGTGATTTCAGAGGATAATAAATTTGAGGAGGTGAAACCGTGAGCAACTCAGGATTATTCAAGGGTGTTTGTGTCGGCGTAGTTTCGGGAATTGCAATGGGTATGATAGGCGAAAAAATGATGGAAAGCAAAATGAAAAAGCCGATGAAAAAGAAGATGAACAGGGCAATCCACGCAATGGAAGAAATGGTTGACACAGCGTCGTATATGTTTAAGTAAAGAAAGAGGCTGTGGCAGATTTTAAAAATCTGCCACAACCCCGATGCTTAATCAATATTTCCTTGAAGAAACAATCATACCAAGTCATTCTGAGTTACAACACTGTCATGAGCAGACAGTTTAGGTTACACCAAGCCTCCACCAGACTGGGGAGGGGGACCGCCTGCGGTGGAAGGAGGGAAAAAGTGTTCTCTTTATCCCACTTTGTCTTAAGATGATGGTGTAGTTATATGTTCTAACTCATACCTTGTTATCTAAAGACATAATAAGATGTATTGACTACTTTTTCGCTCCCTCAGTCACGCAGGGCGTGACAGCTCCCTCATCCGATGGAGCCTTTGTTTAGTTCTAATTTTATTCTGACCTGTTAGTATCGATTTAGGCACTACTGCTTTTCTTTCAGATTCTTCCGTCGTTTCACTCCCTCGGAATGACAGGGAGAGTGTTATTTTGTTATTACATAATCCTTTACAGTTTTGAGAATCAATACACCTGTTATCAGGGCGGTGATTTCAAAGAAAGCATAGGAAAGTCCTGTGATAATGCTGTAAATCAAAGCAATAATTGTTGCAACTACAAAAACAGCTACAACAATAAATTTTACCGCTTGGCTCTCCTTTGAAATACTGCAAAAAAGATAGTAGAAAAAGAAGAACAAAGAGAGGACAACAGGAGTAATTCCAAGGAGAATAAGCAATGTTCCGTTGTACAGGTTTGTAAAATATGTGTTTCCGCCGAAAAGTGTTGTGTGTTCCTTGCCAAGGACAGCCCCTAAGGTGTCCAGCATATGGGAAACGCTAAAGAGATTTTCTGTGTCAATGTAGTAATACACAATGTGGAAATTCCTGAAACATAGGATAAACAGCAGGAATATTCCAACGGGAAGTGCAAGGAAAATAATGAGCCTTAACAGAAGCGAGGGGAGATTGTGTCTTATCATAGGGAAGAGGTAGTTTTTGCTGTGGCTTGCCTTTAGAAATCTGCCTGTTGAGCCTAAGGAATAAAGCCACAGCCTCAAAAGATAGATGGCGATAATCACCGTAAGGACAAAGGAAATTACAGCGGTGAAATCATCAACAGCCATATTTCTTTCGTCAAAATCAACCCTTTGAAAGTTGTCTATCCCTGCATAGTAGAACCGTCTTGAGGCAGTTGTGTTGTCGATACAGCTTATTGTGTCAATTTTCAGGTTTTCGTAATTGTCAAAGGCGGAATAGTTTATGTATATTCTCTCTTTTCCGTCCTTGAAAAGGTTGTTCAGCTTGTCGTTTTTGTCGTCGTAAATTCCTGTTACTCTGTATCTTACGCCGTCCAGCTTAAAGGTTTTTCCAATGGCTGTCTTTCCGTAAAAATGCTTTTTGGCAAAGGTTTCGCCCACCACAGCGGTTTTGCTGTTATTTTTAATCATTTCCGCTGTTATGCCATCGCCCTCAACTGAAAAATTGTTGTAGGCAAGGTAGTTTTCGTTTACAAGCACAGGGGTAACGGTCTGCCCCTTTACACTCTTACTGCTAAGGTCACCGCAAATGGCTATTTCCTTCAGCTCGTCATAGGAATCTAAAATATTTTCGTAATCCTTAATGGTAAAGCTTGATGTGCCTGAGGACTTAACAAGTTGCAGGCTTTTAATTGTGTTTTTGTTCTGCACCTTGTAGTTGTTCAGTACAGACGCAAAGGTGCAGATTGAAAGGAGTAAAGCGGTGGTAACAACAGCCAGAATAATAATTTTTGATTTTTTCATATTATATCCGCCTTTACCAGTACTTGATCCCCCACCTTAATATCCTTGTTGCTGTGGCATATTGTGAGTAATCCTATGTCAAGCCTTGAAATTTCGGTTTGAACGCCGTTTGTACTAATTATTGTAACAGGCTGGGATGCTACGATGTAATTGCCCTGGCTGTTCTTTACCAAGTAATAAACCTCATCACCGTGGATTGAGGAGCTTGGTACCAGGGTGTTGTAGCCCTCGTAGGCAATCAGCTTTTCCAATGTGCCTGTTGTGGAGTAGGACGCTGTGACGGTGGGGTACAGCAGGGAGTCTATTTTTGTAGAAAAATAGGTTAAACACCCAAGCAAGATAAAAAATACCACAGCAAAGGCGATAACTCCCTTTATAAATTTTTGATGAAAGGTTTTTTTGTTTTCCATAGTTAAATCCTCGAAAATGAGCTTCGCACATCTTTTTCACCTAAGAAATAAATGATTAAAGCAGGAATCATAAACATTACTCCGCAGGCAAACACAATGTCTATGTCGGATGTGCTTGCCGACAGGGATACAGACAAGGGGTACTTTGCCTTGTCGGTAAAGTAGATAAGGGGTTGTTCAACCACACCCCAGGTGTCCACAAATGTGAGCAGAGCAAGGGAAATAAGTCCCCCTCTGATTTGGGGTAAAATAATCTGAAAGAATATCCTTATGTAGGACGCACCGTCAACCCTTGCCGCCTCAATGGAGGAGTCGGAAATATACCTTACGCTTTGCCTTAACAGGCATATGCCAAAGGCGGAGAATGTGCCGGGCAGAATAATGCTCATTACATTGTTTAAGAGATTGATTTTCTGATACATAAAGTAGCTTGGTACAAGGGTTACCTGAATGGGCAGAATAAGTAAAATCATATACACAAAGAAGATTTTATCCCTGCCGGGGAATTTCAGCTTGCCAAAGGCAAATGCCGCCATAGAAGAAACAATAAGCTGACCTATAACCGTTGGAAGTGTGATGATGACGGAGTTCCAGAATTCGCTTAGGTATTTGCTGTTTCTGAAAAACACCTGGTAATACTGCTCCAAGGAAAAATCCTCAGGGAACAGCTTTAGGGATGCGTATTCACCTGTTGTAAAGTCCAGCATCTCTCTGACCTCTTCTCCGGACATAAAGGAACTGATAACCATATATACAACCGGCAACAGGAAGATAACCGTCAGTATTATGAGAAGTGTGTATTTTAAAATAGTTTTTATGTTAATCTTACTAATCTTGTTTTTCATTATTTTCCTCATTCCAGATAATCGGATTTGCGTTCATACAGGAAGAAAGCCAGCATAAGTCCAATGAAAATAAGGGACATAACAATAGCCGAGGAGGCAAGCTGGGGATAGTTAAAGTTGTTGTAGTTGTTGTTGATGAAGTTCTGCAAAAAGTAAACATTTTCGTTTGGGTATGTACCAAACAGGGAAAATGACTCTCGGAACATTCTGAAGGAATTGATTACCGCCATTAAAAATACAAAGAATGTTGTGGGGGTGATAAGGGGAAGTGTTATTTTTATTGTGGTCTTAAATCCACTTGCCCCCTCAAGATAGGCGCTTTCGTGCACCGACTTTGGCAGATTTGCAAGTCCTGCTGTAAAGAGTATGACGCAAAAACCGCAGTTCTTCCAAATGTAGATTATTATAATCATCACCATTGAAAAACCACTGCTGAAAAATTGTACGGTGTCAATTCCTATGGCGGAAAGTATGTTGTTTACTACACCGTAGTCGTCAAACAGCAACTGCCACACATAGATAAGGGATGCGGCAGGTATTACAATGGGCATAAGGTATGCACTTCTGAAAAATGCAGAAATTTTCTTAAAGCTTGTGAGGAACTTTGCAATTAAAAATGATATTATCATCAAAAGGGGAATTGCTATGACGGTAAATATAATGGTGTTCCTCAAAGCATATAAAAATGCGGTGTTTTGAAAAAGCTTTATGTAATTGTCAAGCCCTGCAAAGCTTCCGTTTGAAACAAAACTGCTGTATATGCACATAAGGTAGGGGATTACATAGAAAACAGCAATTCCTATTAATGAGGGCAAAAGGAAGATGTATGCCCAGACCACTTGTTTTTTCTCAAATTTCATTTTAGCACCTGTTATTCGTATAGATAAATTTTTGTTTTGGAGCTGAGGTTGGTGATGAAGTTGTCAACGGAAATTTTACCCTCAAGGTAATCATCCACCAAATCTCCGATTACATTGTCGTTGTAGTAACCGTCCCTTACTTCAAAGGTATTTATATTCTTGATATGGTTGATATATCTCTCCATAAAACTGCTGTCGTCTGTTATTTTGTTTATCTTGTCCTCATCATATCCCATATCGGTGTAGGAGTTTTTGAGAGCCTCTTTGTTAACAGGCAGGTTGTAGGAATCCCCGTAGGTTGTGTCGTAGGTGATAAACCTCTGCATCCTTTCACCAAGGGAATATTTAATAAATTTATACGCTTTTTCCTGCTTGTCAGAGTTGGCGTTAATCATAAAACCGCAGGTGACAATACCCCTTGAAATATCCTTGCCATCTGTAATTCCGTCAACAAATGTGCTTTGCACAGAATTTTCAACGCTGTTTTCAAAGTCCTGCTGTTCTTTTCCGTAAACAAAGTCGTAGAATAAATCCTGGTTTTTGTCGTGACCGTTCATAGGGTCAAAGTTTTTTGAAGAAAAGAATTCATGTGCGTAATTTTCAAGGGTAACTTCGTCCAAATCATCGTAGGTGAAAGTGTCGGTGCTTACCCCTCGCATATGGCTGAGGGAGTAGTTGCTTGGGGTGTAAATTCCGCTTTCGGTGTCAAAAACACCCTTTGAGAAAAGGCAGTTGTTGTCCTCAAGAGAATGTTCGGTATCTTCACCCTTCATATCCTTTGTTATTAGCTTTTTAAGGGACTCAACGGTGTTTTTAAATTCATTAGTGTCAAAGGAGGTTGTCAGCTTTTCCTTGTCAATGCTGTCATTGATGTACTGGAGCAAAACTTCCTTGGAGCTTTGGTAGCTTTCCAACAGGCTGATGTTGTTTTCGCTGTTTTGCAGTTCTTCAAAGACATCACTTATGCCTTGGTATGTAAGCTTTGTGCTTTTGTCAATGCCGTATTGCTGTAAAAGGGAGGTGTTGGTGATAAAGAGGTCCGGCTTGTACAGCATTGGCATCATATACCTTTTGCCGTTGTAAACTCCTGTGTCCATAAGGTTTTCATTGTAATTTTTCATATCAAGGGCATTTTCGGACTTGTCGCTTTCTATGAATTTGTTTATGTCAACAAAAGCCCCCTGATTAATCAGCTTTGAGATTGGAAGTTCGTTGTCCAGCACAACAATGTCGGGACCGCCCCCTGCCATTATTTCGGTGGACATCTGCTGAATCATTCTGTCCCTTGAATCAAACTTTACTACGGTGACGGCGTTTTCTCCCTCTCCGTTAAGGGTGCAGTAGTTGTTGTACATATGAGCCATATCCAGCAGGGGATAGTAGAACATAGTGTCGTTGTCGTAGTGTATATCCTCGTTTTCCGGGTCAATATAGGTGTAAATTGTAACCTTGTCCGTACTTACCGATTCTGATGAATCTGTGGTATTTGAGGTGATGTATTCGTCATTGTCGCCACAGGCACACAAAAACAACAGTGACGCAACAGTTATAATGGATAAAATCCCTTTAAAGAGCTTTTTGCTGTATTTCATAATCTGTTTACCTTTCGATAATTGCCTATATA
>JBJEOU010000150.1:0-5381 GCA_051880875.1 Ruminococcus sp.
AACCTTTTGAAGTCAACCAGGGTTTCTTTATTATAATTTGTAATGATTTTATGTTCCATTTTCTTCACCTTAAGTAATTCTATCACAAAATGTCAAAATACGCAATGCTTTTCTTGTTCTTGATATACATTTTACAATGTGATATAATTATATGAAAATGATATTGTAAGGAGAAGTGTTATGGATGTAAGAGTCAATGACAAAATTGAGATGAAAAAAACTCATCCTTGCGGAAACAAAATCTTTACCGTTACAAGAATCGGTATGGATTTTAAAATCAAGTGTGACAAATGTGGCAGAGAGGTAATGATACCTCGCAGTAAAGCCGAGAAAAATATTAAGAAGATAATCAGGGAATAATATGTTTGATAAAATTGAAATTTTCAGCAAAAGATACGACGAGCTGAACAACAGACTGTACGACCCGTCTGTTGCAGGTGACGCTACAAAATTCAACGAAACAATGAAGGAAATCAAGTCCATTGAGGCTATTGTGCTAAAGTACCGTGAGTACAAGCAGGCACAAAAGACCATTGAGGACAGCCTTGAAATCCTTAAAAGTGAAAATGACGATGAACTTCGTGAGCTTGCCCAGATGGAGATGGACGAGGCAAAGGAAGTTCTGCCGGGTATTGAGGAGGAGCTGAAAATTCTCCTTTTGCCAAAGGACCCCAACGACGACAGGAATGTTATTGTTGAAATCCGTGGCGGTACAGGTGGAGAGGAAAGCTCCCTGTTTGCAGGGGATTTGTTTAGAATGTACTCTATGTATGCCGACAAAAAGGGCTTTAAGACAGAGATTTTGTCCGCCAATGAAACAGGTCTTGGCGGTTACAAGGAAATTTCCTTTATGGTTAACGGTGACGGTGCATACAGCAAGCTGAAATACGAAAGCGGAACTCACCGTGTTCAGCGTGTTCCCGAAACAGAGTCCTCCGGCAGAGTGCATACCTCCGCCGTAACTGTGGCTGTGCTCCCCGAGGCTGACGATGTTGAGGTGGACATTAACCCCAACGATTTGCAGATAGACACCTTCCGTTCCTCAGGTGCAGGCGGTCAGCACATCAACAAAACCTCCTCTGCAATACGAATCACCCACCTTCCAACAGGTATGGTGGTTGAGTGTCAGGACGAAAGAAGTCAGTACAAAAACAAGGACAAGGCTATGAAGGTGCTGAAGTCAAGACTTCTGAAGATTGAACAGGACAAGCAGAATGCGGAGATTTCAGAGAACAGAAAAAGTCAGGTAGGCTCAGGTGACAGAAGTGAAAAAATCAGAACCTACAATTTCCCACAGTCCAGAGTAACAGACCACAGAATCGGACTTACACTTTACAAGCTGGACGACATTTTAAACGGAAACCTTGACGAAGTGATTGACGCCCTCATAGCATACGACAGGGCAGAAAAACTAAAGGAAAGTATGGATAATAAGTAAATGGAAACTAAACTGCTGAGGGATACAACAGAAGATATTGCCACAGCCGCAAAGATTATAAATGACGGCGGTATTGTTGCCATGCCCACAGAAACAGTCTATGGACTGGCGGCAAATGCCCTTGACGGCAACGCTGTCAGCAAAATCTTTAAGGCTAAGGGCAGACCAATGGATAACCCACTTATTGTCCATGTTTCCTCAGTAAAAATGGCGGAGGATTTACACCTTTACAGGGAGTTTACACCTGATGCTAAGGCTTTGGCGGAAAAGTTCTGGCCGGGGCCTCTCACAATCATTCTCCCAAAGGGTGACTGTATTCCCGACGAGGTTTCCGCAGGTCTTTCCACAGTTGCCGTAAGGTGTCCATCTCACAAGGTGGCACAAAAGCTTATAGAGCTTTCTGGAAAACCCCTTGCCGCACCCTCTGCAAATATTTCGGGAAAACCAAGTCCCACAAAATTTCAGCACTGCGTAAACGACCTTATGGGCAAGGCTGACGCCATAATTGACGGCGGTGAGTGTTCCGTAGGTGTGGAAAGCACAGTTGTCACTTTGGCCACAAATCCCCCAAGACTTCTCCGACCGGGCGGTGTAACAGTTGAACAGCTTGAGGGTGTTTTGGGCAAGGTTGAGATAGACGACGCTGTGCTGGACAAGCTAAAGGAGAATGAGGTCGCCTCATCCCCCGGAATGAAGTACAAGCACTATGCCCCATCGGCACAGGTTTACCTTGTAAAGGGCAGGGAGTTTGTGGAATTTGTAAACAGAGTAAGTGACAGCAGTACGGCTGTTGTGTGCTTTGACGAGGATAAATCAGATATAAAAAGCATAACATATCCAATAGGCTCAAGGAATGACTACCTTTCCCACGCACACAAAATTTTTGATGTGCTAAGGCAGATTGACAAGGACGAAAGCATCAAAAAAGTATTTGCCCCATTGCCAAGGATTGAGGGTGTTTCCCTTGCAGTTTACAACAGGCTTATCCGTGCGTCAGCCTTTAGGATAATCAATGCAGATGCCTATGTGGTTGGTCTTACCGGCCCCACAGGAGCAGGAAAATCCACAGTTGCAAGGGTGTTTGAGAAGAATGGCTATCACATAGTTGATACCGACAAAATCGCAAGAACAATTATGGAAAATGGCAGTCCCTTACTACCCAGGATTGCAAAAGTCTTTGGTGAAGATGTAATCAATGGTGACGGTACTCTCAACAGAAAACTCCTTGCAAAAAGAGCCTTTGAAAGCAGGGAGAAAACCGACTTATTAAATTCTATAACCCACCCATATATATATGAAAAGTCACTTCTTGAAATAGAGGAATATTCAAACAAGGGTTACGATAAATTTATATTAGACGCACCTGTGCTGTTTGAAAGCGGTGGCGAAAAATACTGCAAAAAGACAGTTGCTGTGATTTCAGACCTTGATAAAAGGATTGAGAGAATTACTCTGAGAGATAACCTTACAGAAGAAGAGGCTATGTCAAGGATTAAGGCACAGCATAGTGACAGCTACTACATTGACAGGGCGGATTTTGTCCTGTACAACAACGGCGGACAAAGAGAGCTTGAAGAAAAGATTTTACCCTTAATCAACGAGGAGTTGTAATGTCAGTAAACAGAGGACACAAATTTGATTCCGGCAAAATCAGAAAATATAACAGGGCGACAAATCAGAATAATACCTCACAGCACCGTAAAAATGCCCCTCATAAAAGGGCAAAAAAACACAGCCTTTTAGGCAGACTGGTTGTTTTTATACTTGTGGTTGCAGTTGCAGGAGGGGTGATTTTCGGCGCTGTTCATCTCTTTTCTCAGGGATACATTCACGACAAGGTGGACGATATTAAAAAGCTCCAGTACCCTAAAAAGTATTCGGAGTTTGTGGAAAAGTACAGCGAAAATTACGGTGTGGATGAAAATCTGGTGTATGCCGTAATCAGAACAGAGAGCCACTTTAGTGCCGAGGATGTGTCAGGCGCAGGGGCAATGGGACTTATGCAGATAACCTCGGAGTGCTTTGAGTTTTTGCAGAACAATATTCCCGACGACTCCACAGAGTATGACGACTCCGCCCTCTACGACCCGGAGGTAAACATCAAATTCGGAACATATTTTCTAAGCTATCTCCTTGACAAATATAAAAATATAGAAAAAACCGCCCTGGCGGCATACAACGCAGGCTTTGGCACAGTGGACACATGGCTCAGCGACCCTGCTTGCAGTGAGGACGGAGAAAATCTGGATGTGATTTTGTACCCCGAAACGGAAAATTATGTAAAAAAGGTGGAGGAGTCCAAAAACGCTTATATTGATTTATACGGATAAATATAGATAATTTTTTAGTTGAAACAGAAAGGAATGATATATATGTCAAATGAAAATTCAAAGGAGCTACAGGAAAAAATCCTTATGTCCCCAAAGAAGAAAATTCACTTTGTAAGCAGGGAGGAGCTTGAAAGGGCTGACGAATTTTGCGAGCCCTACAAGGATTTCCTCAACAAATCAAGAACAGAGAGAGAGGCTGTCTCTGAAGCTGTTGCTATGGCTAAGGAAAACGGCTTTGTGGAGTACAACCCGGATGTAAGGTACAACCCCGGCGACAGGGTTTACATTGTAAACCGTGAAAAGGCTGTGGGACTTGCAGTAATAGGCAAATTCGGTGCAAGTCAGGGTGTTATGCTTTCAATCGCCCACATAGATTCCCCAAGGATTGATTTAAAGCCAAACCCACTTTACGAAAAGAACAGTATGGCACTTTTAAAAACCCACTACTACGGCGGTATCAAGAAGTACCAGTGGACAACAATCCCACTTGCACTTCACGGCAGAGTATGCAAAACAGACGGAACATATGTTGATATTGCCATTGGGGACGAGGACAACGACCCATGCTTCTGCATTACAGATATTCTCCCACATCTTGGACAGGAGCAGGCTAAGAAAACTCTGGGCGAGGCATTTACAGGGGAAGATTTAAATTGCCTTATCGGCAGTCGTCCATATTCTGACGAAGAGGGCGAACAGGTAAGGCTTAACACAATGAAGTTGATTTACGACAAGTACGGCTTTACCGAAAACGACTTCTTGTCAGCAGAGCTTACTCTTGTTCCTGCATTCAAAGCAAGGGATATCGGCTTTGACAGAAGTATGATAGGCTCCTACGGCCACGACGACAGGGTTTGCGCTTATCCGGCACTTATGGCGATTATTGACGCAGGTGTGCCGGAAAAAACCTGTATCACATACCTTACCGACAAGGAGGAAACAGGCTCCGACGGCAACACAGGTATGCAGTGCGACTTTTTGAGATACTTTATCTATGACATAGCAAAGTCAGAGGGTCTGGAGGGCTACAGAGTGCTTTCAAAGAGCAAGTGCCTTTCAGCCGATGTAAACGCCGCAGTTGACCCCACATACGAAAGCTGTTTTGAGCCAAAGAACAGCTCCTACATCAACGAGGGTGTTGTAATCTCCAAATACACAGGCGCAAGGGGCAAAAGCGGTACAAGCGATGCCTCTGCCGAGTATATGGGTGAAATCAGAGGAATGCTTGAAGGCAACAACATTATCTGGCAGGTTGGCGAGCTTGGAAGAGTTGACCTTGGCGGCGGCGGTACTATAGCAAAGTATGTTGCCAATATGAATGTTGATGTAGTTGACCTTGGCGTGCCTGTTCTTTCAATGCACGCACCATTTGAAATTGTAAGCAAGTTGGATGTTTATATGGCTTATCAGGCTTTTTTACATTTCTTTATCGGATAAGGGTTGATTTTTCAAAAAGAATGTGTTATTATTTTATGGCGGTCGAAAAAGACCGCCCGATATGCGCTGGTAGCTCAGCTGGATAGAGTGTTTGGCTACGAACCAAAAGGTCGGGGGTTCGAGTCCCTTCCAGCGCGCCAAAAGTTCCGTAAACAATAGGTTTACGGAACTTTTTT
>JBJEOU010000151.1:0-9962 GCA_051880875.1 Ruminococcus sp.
TAAATCATTTGCACAGATTGTGCAGTCAGATTTTTTGTCGGTATGTTCAAAAAACCGCAGTAATGCTGACGCATTCCGAGGATTTTTTGGGCATACCGACGGAAAATATGCAAACAAGATGTGTAAAGTGATTTATTCAGTGTTTCCTTAGATTTATTAAATATTAAAGCTGTAGTTTGGAGCTTCCTTGGTGATTTGAATATCGTGAGGATGGCTCTCCTTAAGTCCTGCGCCGGAAATCTTGCAGAACTTTGCCTTTTCGTGAAGCTGAGGGATATTGGCACAGCCTGTGTAACCCATACCTGAGCGAATACCTCCAACCATCTGGAATACTGTATCGGCAAGAGGTCCCTTGTAAGGTACACGACCCTCAACACCCTCGGGAACAAGCTTTTTGTTGCCACCCTGGAAGTATCTGTCGGAGGAACCCTTCGCCATAGCGGCAAGTGAACCCATACCACGGTAAACCTTGAACTGTCTGCCCTGATAAATTTCTGTTTCTCCCGGTGACTCCTTACATCCTGCAACCAGGGAACCGACCATAACAACAGAACCGCCTGCGGCAAGAGCCTTTACTATATCACCGCTGTACTTAACACCGCCGTCTGCAATTACAGGAATACCGTACTTTGCAGCCTCGGTTGCTGCGTCAAAAATAGCAGTAACCTGTGGCACACCGATACCGGCAACAACTCTTGTTGTACAGATTGAACCGGGGCCTATGCCAACCTTTACGGCGTCTGCACCTGCTTCGATTAGCGCCTTTGTAGCCTCGGCTGTTGCAACATTACCGGCAATGAGCTGAACATCAGGGAATGCCTTCTTAACCTTTGCAACTGACTTGATAATATTGCTGTTGTGACCGTGGGCAGAGTCAAGAACAAGCACATCTGCACCCGCATTGACAAGAGCCTGTACTCTTTCAAGAACATCAGGTGTTCCGCCGATGGCGGCACCGCAGAGGAGCCTGCCCTTTTCGTCCCTTGCAGAGTTAGGGTACTGGATTGACTTTTCAATATCCTTTATTGTAATAAGTCCGCAGAGATTGCCCTGTTCATCAACGATAGGAAGTTTTTCTATCTTGTGCTTTTTAAGGAGTTCCTTTGCCCCTTGAATAGTAGTACCAAGAGGAGCAGTGATGAGATTTTCCTTTGTCATGACAGAGTAAATAGGCTGTTTGTAATCCTCTTCGTTAAGGAAAGCCATATCTCTGTTTGTAATGATGCCAACAAGCTTTTTGCCCTCGCAAATTGGCACGCCTGAAATTTTATATTTGCCCATAAGCTCGTCAGCTTCGGCAACAGTTTTGTCAGGTGAAAGGTAGAATGGGTTTGTAATAACTCCGTTTTCGGAACGCTTAACACGGTCCACCATATCAGCCTGAGTTTCAATAGACATATTCTTGTGAATAATTCCGATACCGCCCTCACGAGCAATAGCGATAGCCATGTCGGACTCTGTAACGGTATCCATAGCCGCAGTCATAAGCGGTGTGTTCAGTTTGATTTTCTTTGTGAGATGTGTTGAGATGTCAACATCCTTTGGCTCAACATCAGACTCACCCGGGATAAGAAGTACATCATCAAAAGTTAGTGCTTCTTTTACGAATTTCTCTTGGTTGATCATAGCTCATTTCCCCCTTAAATAACTCTATCCTATTTTAATTTATTATTTTAGATTATACCACTTTGATATTATATATTCAAGAATTTTTTACATATATTCATTTATTTTTTGTTGAAAAGATTTTTCCTATGTGATATATTAAAAATATAAGGAATTTTTAATAAAAACCAAGTGTTATTTTTTATTTTTGGTGGTGTTTTTATGTCTAAAAAGAAGGAAAATAAGGTTACAAAATCTGTTGAGGAGAATATTGTCAAAATCACACAGGCAATTATTAATATCTATGCACTAAAGGAAAAGGCTCTTAACATTCAGACTGATAAAATAGACGACAACAGCGAAGAAAACCGACAAAAGCTGTGGGATGTTAAGGCACAGCTCAGGGATGTTCAAAATGAATTCCACTATACTGCAAAGGAGCTTTTTGACAACCCCGAATACACAGGCAGACTGGTAAAGACAAACTACATTGAGGAATTCACAGGCTATGAGCCAACACCTATAAGAAGATATGCCTACTATGACCTTGAGCTTATGCTCAGGGAGGACTACGAATTCTGCAAGAATGCTCCTGTACGCAAAGGCATCAAAAAAATGATGAAGGCAAGAAAAAAGTTCTTCAAGCTTAGCAACAACTACACCAAAGGCACAAAGCTAAAGAAAAAACTTGTGAATAATATGGTGTAAAACTTTAAGATTTTCACCCCACACCAAACAACAATAAAACAGAAAAAAGCGACTGTCACACGGCAGTCGCTTTTTTCTTTGGAAGCACTGATTAAATCATTTGCACAGATTGTGCAGTCAGATTTTTTGTCGATTAGTTCAAAAAACCGCAGGAATGCTGACGCATTGCGAGGATTTTTTGGGCTATTCGGCGGAAAATATGCGTACAAGATGTGTAAAGTGATTTATTCAGTGTTTCCTTTTATATTTTAGAATGTTTATGAAGAAAGCAAAATTAAAACTAATCATATATTTCACTCATCTTATCGGAGAAGTCTTAATTTCATATGACATATTCGTGTCGATGTAAATCCCACTGCTTTCCGTTAAGATTCTTCGCTCGTTTCACTCCCTCAGAATGACAGAGGGAGTGTATTTTCTTAATTACTTAAAGTACTTAACACCTGACTCAAATATCTTCATATCCTTCTCAAAAGGAACATTTGCGTACAGGTTGTCGCCCTTTCTCTCGCAGTGACCCATTTTACCTAAAATTCTTCCGTCAGGTGAGGTGATACCCTCAATAGCGCATACAGAACCGTTAAGGTTAAATCTGATGTCCTGACTTGGGTTGCCGTTAAGGTCAACATACTGTGTTGCAACCTGTCCGTTTTCAATCAGCTTTTTAACTGTTTCGTCTGTTGCTACAAATCTGCCCTCGCCGTGAGAAACAGGAACTGCAAATACATCGCCGGCATTAACACCGGAGAACCAAGGTGACTTTGTACTTGTTACCCTTGTGTAAGCCATATGGCTGATATGTCTGCCAATGGTGTTAAAGGTAAGGGTAGGGTCATTCTCCTTGATTTCAACAATTTCTCCGTTAGGCACAAGACCCAGCTTGATAAGTGCCTGGAAACCGTTGCAGATACCAAGTGCAAGTCCGTCACGGTTGTTTAATAGGTCGGAAACTGCCTCGCTGATAACAGGGTTTCTAAAGGTAGTAGCAATGAATTTACCTGAACCGTCAGGCTCGTCACCGCCGGAGAAACCGCCCGGGAACATTATAATCTGGCTTGACTTGATTCCCTTTTCCATAGCCTTGATTGTGTCCTCAATGTCGGATGGCATAAGGTTCTTAACAACAAGGATTTCAACCTCTGCACCGGCCTTTTCAAAGGCACGCATTGTGTCGATTTCACAGTTTGTACCCGGGAAACAAGGAATGAATACCTTTGGCTTAGCAGTCTTGATAACAGGTGAAGAAGTGTTGCGTGTTGTGTAAAGCGGAGCGTCAACAGTGATTTCGGGAACATCTGCCTTTGTTGGGAATACCTTTTCAAGTGGGGCAGTCCACTCCTCAACAAGCTCGTCAAGGGTCAGCTTTTCACCGTTTATTACGATTTCGGCATTATCTGTTGTTGTACCCAATGTGTAGTGGAGAACATCATCAGAAAGTGTGGCACCGTCCTTAAGCTCAAGAATTAGTGAACCTGCCTTTGGTGCAAACAGTTCTTCCATTGTGTAGGTGTAGTCAGGCTTAAACTCAAAGCCAAGCATATTACCAAAGCAAGCCTTGGCAACGGAAGCGGCACAACCGCCCTCCTTGACAACAGATGCTGAAAGCACCTCACCCTTTTCAAACATAGCGTAAACTGCCTTGTACATTTCTGTAAGGGCATCCCAGTTTGGCATAAGGGTTTCTTTATTTTCGGGAACAGGAACATAGATTACATTTGAACCTGCCTTTTTAAATTCTGCTGATACAGTCTTGCTTGCCTTTGTCATTGCAACTGCAAAGGAAACAAGTGTCGGGGGAACGTCAAGGTCTTCAAATGAGCCTGACATAGAGTCCTTACCGCCGATTGACGGAAGTCCCAGCTTAATCTGTGCCTCCATTGCACCGAGAAGTGCTGCGGCAGGCTTGCCCCAACGAATCGGTACATCGTGGAGTCTTTCAAAATATTCCTGGAATGTGAGCCTTGCTGTAAGGGGGTTTGCACCAATGGCAAGGAGCTTTGATGTGCTTTCTACAACTGCATAGGCAGAGCCGTGGAAAGGACTCCATCTTGATGCACCGGGGATATATCCGTAGGACATTGCAGATGCGTCGTCTGTTTCGCCCTTTAGCACAGGTATCTTTGCCGCCATAGCCTCCTGTGGAGTCAACTGCATTTTACCGCCGAATGGCATAATTACTGTTGCAGAGCCGATAGATGCGTCAAATCTCTCTGAAAGACCGATTTGTGAGCAAACCTCAAGTCTTGAAAGGTTAGCCTTAAAGGCTTCCTTAACATCCTTGCCCTCAAGTGCCTTTGGCACATTGTTGCGGTAGCAGTCCTCTGCATCCGGAGCTGTGATATATGCCTCAGCCACCTGTGTTACACCGTTTGTGTTAAGGAACTCACGGCTGATGTCAACAATAGTGTCGCCACGCCAGTTCATTACAAGCCTTGGCTCCTTGGTTACAACTGCAACTGCTGTAGCCTCAAGGTTTTCCTTTAAAGCCTCGTCGATAAATTTATCAACATCTTTCTTGTCAAGGACAACAGCCATTCTCTCCTGGGACTCGGAGATAGCAAGCTCTGTACCGTCAAGGCCTTCGTATTTCTTTGTTACCTTATCAAGAGAGATTGTAAGACCGTCTGCAAGCTCGCCGATTGCAACACAGACACCGCCTGCACCGAAGTCGTTACATCTCTTTATCATCTTAGAAACAACAGGATTTCTGAAAAGTCTTTGAATTTTTCTCTCTGTTGGAGGGTTACCCTTCTGAACCTCTGCACCGCAGGTTTCAATAGATTCCTCTGTGTGAGCCTTTGAAGAACCTGTTGCACCGCCACAGCCGTCACGGCCTGTTCTTCCGCCCAGAAGTACGATTACATCGTCGGGAGCAGGAACGTCTCTTACAACATTTTCCTTTGGAGATGCACCTACAACAGCGCCGATTTCCATTCTCTTTGCCACATAGCCCTTGTCGTAAAGCTCTGTAACCTGACCTGTTGCAAGACCGATTTGGTTACCGTAGGAGGAATAACCCTGTGCCGCACCGGTTGTGATTTTTCTTGTTGGCAGTTTGCCCTGCATTGTGTCCTTAAATGGGATTGTTGGGTCGCCGGAGCCTGTCACACGCATAGCCTGATATACATATGAACGACCGCTTAACGGGTCACGGATTGCTCCGCCAAGGCAGGTTGCCGCACCGCCGAATGGTTCAATCTCTGTGGGGTGGTTGTGGGTTTCGTTCTTAAACTGTAACAGCCACTCCTCTGTTACGCCGTCAATAGTAACGGGTACATTTATAGAACAAGCGTTAATTTCTTCGCTTTCGTCAAGGTCGGGAATTTGACCCCTCTTTTTAAGGAGCTTCATACCCATAAGCGCCATATCCATAAGGCTTACATTTCTGTCTGTATCCTTGCCGTAAACCTCGTCCCTTGCCTCGTAGTATGCAGAAAGGGCGTCCTCGATAGCCTTGGAAAGCGCCTTCTTTTCAATTTCAACCTTGTCAAGTCTTGTGAGGAAGGTTGTATGTCTGCAATGGTCGGACCAATATGTGTCAATAACTCTCAGCTCTGTAACAGATGGGTCCCTGTGTTCTGTGTCACGGAAGTAATCTCTGCACCACTTCAGGTCTGCAAGTGTCATTGCAAAGCCCATTGAATTGTAGTAGCTTTCCATTTCCTCATCGTTCCAGCTGATAAAGCCTGTGATTCTTGCAACGTTCTCGGGAACCTCAACAGGAACATCAAGTGTTTCCGGCTTGTCCAGGGAAGCCACACGGCTTTCAACAGGGTTAATCATATATGCTTTTACTTTTTCAACATCTTCATCTGTGATGTCACCGTTGAGGGCAACCACCTTGGCTGAAACAACCTGTGGTCTTTCACCTGCTGTTAAAAGCTGAACGCACTGTGAGGCGGAGTCTGCCCTCTGGTCATACTGGCCGGGTAGATACTCCATAGCAAAAATCTTCCAGCCGTCCTCAACAGGAAATTCCTCGTCATACACAATGTCCTGATTAGGCTCGGAAAATACTGCTGACTTTGCCTTTGCAAACTCCTCGTCCGAGAGACCGTCAACATCATATCTGTTGGCAAATCTCAAATCTGTTAAGGCACGAACACCAAGGTTGTGGCGCAAGTCCCAGAGAATCTGCTTTGCTTCAATGTTGAAGCCGTCCTTTTTTTCTACAAAAATTCTTCTCACATTTGACATTTAATTGACCTCCATTGGGAAATAATCAATATATAGTAGTAATTTTATCACATAACCACATTATTTATTTTATTCAGCAGAATTATAAAAAATATTATTACTTATCTTAAAATTTTCATTACAAAATATTTATGTGCGTCATTTCAAGTCCGGGAGAAATCTTTTTCTGTCAGTGCTGATACAATTCTTTCTTGTTTTTTATAATTCTCCGGTACATAATAAAACACAACCAAAAATAGTCTAAATAATCTAAAAAAATTATTGACTTTTAATATATTTTAGGTCAAAATAAGAATAGAAGGATGTTCTTTATTATTTTATTTGTATTTAAGGGGGGCAAAGTATGAAAAAGTTATTATCAGTAGCACTCGCTTTGGTATTAATGCTGTCAATGACTATAACTGCTTTGCCTATGGTCAGTGCTGAAACCACAGAGGAAGATACATACTCTGTTACAATACTCAACAAAACAAACGCTGTCATCAGTAACACCTCCCTTGAAGTCAAAAAGGGCGACAGTTACTCAACAACAATATCCGTAGAAAACAAATCCGGAACAGGGGATATAAAAGTCGGGGTAATTATGGATGACGGAACTATTATACAGCCAACGATTGTTGACACCTATACATTGTCTGTTGACATTGAACAGGTTACCGGCAATCTTTACATTTCTGCCTACACAACAAATAAATACTATGGAAGTTTAATAGAGGATGATGGTTATGGCGAAATTGTAAGGGTTTTAGAAAATGTAGAATCTGATATGCCTAATGTAAAGAAATATGGCTGTGAAGAGATTTATTTGCCAAATGGAGATTTCTACTTTGAAGAAACCTTTACACCAAAAGAGGGCTATGAAATTAAAGAAATTTCGGCCGTAAGAACCTGTGCACATCTTTACTATAATGTAAACTATTTCGGTGAACCTGTTAACGGTTCTGATTATAGCGAAGAAGATATGTTGGCTGAAGACTATTCAGAAAACTTAACAAAAAACGAGGACGGTTCTGTTACGTTTAAATATATGCCATCAGGAAGTATGTTTGTTAAAGTGGTTGCAACGAAAAAACCGGTAGCACCCGAAAACACTTCTTCAAATGTCAATTTAAAAGTGGGTACAAGTGTGGTTATAAGCGTTGTAGATGGAACAGCAAAATCCTGGTCCACCTCCAACAAAAATGTTGCAACTGTTAACAACGGCAAGGTGACAGCGGTTGGAAAAGGCACAGCAACAATCACCGCAACATTAATGACGGGAGAAAAAATTTCTTGCAAGGTAACTGTTGTAAATTCTCCACCCCTTGTTTTTACAACAGCAAGCCTGAAAGCAGGCATAAACAAAACTATTAAGGTAGTTGGGGGCACAGCAAAATCCTGGAGCACCTCAAACAAGAAAGTTGCGGTTGTCAATAACGGAAAAATAACTGCGCTAAACAAAGGTACAACAACAGTAACAGCAACTCTTACAACAGGCCAAAAACTTTGCTGTAAGGTATATGTTACAACTTCCCCTAAGCTTTCTAAAACAACTGTAAATGTTAAGAAAGGAAAAACAACAACAGTAAAGCTAAGCGGTAAAGTTTCGTCAATTAACAACAAATACATAAACACAAAGGTTGCTAAAATCACATCAAAGACAAACGCCAAAACTCTTAAAATCAAGGGGCTAAAAAAGGGTACAACAACACTAAAAATCAAGGTCAACGGAGTTAAAACTCTGAAACTTAAGGTTAATGTAAAATAGCACACAATAAAACAAGAGCCAGGAGGTTTAGTCCTCTTGGCTCATTTTTTGCAAAATCCTACGGTTTTTCCTTGGTTAAAAATTCAATACTTCTCTCGATAATATCTATGCTTTTGCCCCAGTCCTTACCCTGACTGCGGTAGTCGAACATACTGCAAAAGTAGGTGGCGTCCTCCTTTAAGCTTTGGAGATAATTTTTGAAAAGGCTTGTTGTTGCATCGTAAAAGTCCGTAAGGGTACTTCCCCTTAAACTGCTGTTTGCAACCTCTATCACCTTGCCGTAATGCTCAAGGCAGACAAATTCCTGCCCACGGTAGAGGTTTTCAAATTCGTTGCCCTTTTTCCACTCCGTCAGCACAATCTGAATTAAATGGTTCATATTGTTTTCTATTCTGTCGCACACATAACAGCTATTTGTAAGCTGATTCACCTTTGCAATAAACTTTTTGTCCGGCTTTTTGCCCTTTGGCAATGCGTCAATAATCTCCTGTAGGTGGCTTTCCAGAATCAGGGCATTGGGGAGCTTGTTGCCCTCCTTAGTCATCATAGAAAAATGCCTGTGGCAAAAGCCCTTTTTGTTTGTTTCAATCCTTGTGTTCGGCTCCATCATTGCGTCGCCCACAATGTATGCCACCTGATTCTTTTCCAACATTTTTTCCATTGTACAGAAGGGACATCCCTTTTTCTCTGAAAAAATATCATTAATAGGAATTGTGCGTATATCCTCTTTCATCTAAAACACCACCGCTAAAGTATTGCTGAATACAGTATAACACATCCCCTGCCTTGTGAAAACAGGAAAATAAAATTATTTGCGTAAGCCACTAAAAGTGTTATAATATACGGTAAGATAGGGGGTAAAGCGTATGGATTATTTCTACAAAGACGGAACAATCGTTGTAAAAAATGTGATCTCTCTTGATTTGGGAGAAACCCTTGACTGCGGTCAGTCCTTCAGATGGAGAGAAAACGGTGACGGCTCTTTTACGGGTGTTGCCTACGAAAAACTTGTTACTGTATCTATTCAGGACGGAGATTTACATATTAAAAATACAACTCAGCAGGACTTTGAAAATATTTGGAAAAACTATTTTGATCTTGATCTGGACTATGACAGCATCAGGGAAAGTATAGGAAAAATTCACCCTGTACTAAAGGAGGCGTCTGCCTACGCTCCGGGAATCAGAATACTTCGTCAAGAGCCGTGGGAGGCGCTGTGCACCTTTATCATCAGCCAGAATAACAACATAAAAAGGATAAAGGGAATTGTTGACAGGCTTTGCACCGCCTTTGGAAATAAAATCGGTGATACTGATTTTTACACATTTCCCACCGCCGAAACACTTGCAAAGCTGACCCCCGACGACCTTTCTCCGCTTCGTGCCGGTTTTAGAAACAAGTACATAATAGATGCCTCAAAAAAGGTGGCACAGGGGGAGGTAGACCTTGAAAAATGCAAAAATATTCCATATGATGATGCAAGAACAGAGCTGTGTAAAATAAAAGGGGTTGGCAACAAGGTTGCCGACTGCACACTGCTTTTTGGTATGCACAGGATTGAGGCTTTCCCTATTGATGTATGGATGCGCAGAGCAATGGAAAAGCTGTTCCCCGGAATGACAGGTGAGGATTTTGGGGAATATGCCGGAATTGCACAGCAGTATATTTTCCACTATGCCCGTATGCACCCGGAGCTTTTTGAGGA
>JBJEOU010000151.1:10062-23764 GCA_051880875.1 Ruminococcus sp.
TTACTTCATCACTAAAAAACCGAGTAATCCACATCAAATTTGGATTACTCGGTTATCTTTTTGTTAACTGAAATTACTCAATCAAATTTTTGCAATTACTTGAGGTATGTAAGACCTGTGTCGCCGATAGCTCCGGAAATTCCGTTAAAGCCGGATGCACAGCATACATATACTCTCATATTGCCCTGTCCAAGACTGCCTACACTAAGTGTGCCGTTTGTTACAGTCTTTGTGTCGCCTGTTACAGCGTCAATATATGTACCGTTAGGGATATTCTTGAATGTAGCACTTCCGCTCAATGCAACGCAAGCAAGTGAATCACCCTCGTCGGCGCTTGTGTATCTTCTGATGTAAGCCATATTGCCGTCAACATAGGTTGAAGAGTTGGTGTACTGACCCTTCTGGAGAGCAGGGATAGCTCTTCTTATCATATTAAGCTTTCTCAGATGCTTTGAAAGTGTTGCGTTAAGTGTAGAAGCTACTGTACCGCTTGCAGTATACTTGCCATAGTCACTTGCTGAAACAGAGCCCTCAAGATTTGTACCAAAGTATGCACGGCCTGTCTGCTCAAGTGGTGCGTTAGGACCAACATCAATAGGAACATCATTCTTGAACTCGATTTCTGAGCCGTAGTAAATACAAGGAATACCACGGAATGTGAACATAAGGTTCATATTTTCAGCCCAAGCCTGTGTACCGCCCTGATAACGGGTCTTTTCCTGTCCGTCAGGACCGTAGTCGTGGGAGTCAACGTAGGTAACTACCCATGTTGCGTCATTGTAGAGGGAGTCCTCACCGCAAGCCTCTCTGTAGGCCTCGCTTGCACTCTTGAACGCCCAGTGCATTGGGAAGTCAATTGTGCTTGTGCCGTTTGCCTTGCTGTAGTCAGGTGTGTGGTATGTAATACCGTTAAGGCTTGCATTTGTGCTTGTCTGGTTAAAGTCTCTGTTCTGATAAGCCTGATAGTGCTTTACAGAGTTATCATAGTTTGACTGCCAATCTGTGTTGCTCCAGTTGTTTGTCCAACCGCTGTCTGTTTCTTTCCATGTGTAGAAGAAGCAGGAGTCGGAGGAACCGCCCTCGTTGTAAGCGCCGTGGTATCTTGCGCACACCTCACCAAAGATGTGGAAGTTTTCGTATGCTGTGAATACAGGGAAGTAGGCGTTATTAAGTGTCCAACGGTTGATGTGCTTTTCTGTATCCATACGGAAAGCGTCAACACCCATATCAACATACTGCTTGTAGCTGTCTGTGATGTACTTTGCTACTGTTGGATTTTCTGTATTGATGTCAACACAGTCGCCTGCCATCTGTCCTGTCTGCTCTGTGTATGAGCCATAGCTCAGGGACTTATCGTGGTGATAGTAATGGTTGGTGTCGTTTGCATCCTCTTTCATAACAGCAAGTCTTGCCTGATATTGAGCATCGGGAAGCATACTTTCATAGTTAGGAGCAGTCTTGTCAAATACTGAACCGGAGATTTTCTTCATACAATCAACGGAATCAAGGTTGTCGTAGTCCTTTGTAAACATTGGTGCAAGGAAAGCCTCACCAAAGTTACCTGTGTGGTTCCATACAACATCCTGTACGATTTTAAGACCCTTTTCGTGAGCTGCGTCAATAAGGTCCTGATATGTAGTGTCGCTGGACTCGTATCTTGGGTCAACCTTGCCGAAGTCAAATGCGTGATAGCCGTGGTAGTCATAGCCGGAAGCATTTTCAACAACAGGTGTAATCCAGATTGCAGAGAATCCAAGAGCCTTGATGTAGTCAAGCTTCTGAATCAGACCCTTAAAGTCACCTCGCCATGCAGGGTCAGAGTCCGGGTTGTTTGCCTGACTGTCATCCCAGCAGTGAACATTGTTGCCTGTGTCGCCGTCGTAGAATCTTGTGGTGATAACAAAGTAGATGCTGTCCTCACGAAGGTCTGTTCTCTCTGTATCTGCTGTGGTAGGCAATTTGTTGTACCAACGGTTGTTTTTGTACCAGAATTCATTGTTACCGCTGTCTGTATTTCTTGTAAGCTCGGCACTCTGTGTTCCGTCGCTGTCAACAAACTGCAGGTTAATCTTTGTAACACTGCTGAAGGTGTACTTGTAGTAGTTGTCACCCTCGCTTGTCATCTTAGGACCGGGATAGTCTGTTGAAATGTTGCTTGGAAGTGAATTCCAGTAATAGACACTCGGTGTGCCCTTTTCTGTATAATAGTGGACAGTTATACCTGTCGCACCTGTGCTTTCACTTGCAGCAGCACCGTTTTCCTGGTCGCTTGTCTGTGCGGCAGATACCGAAACAGCTGCTACGGACATCGCCATAACAAGTACCAGAAGGATTGCAGTAAGTTTTTTCATAAGCTACATTCTCCCTTTTTAATACTAATACCTGATAGAAAGTAGACTAATATTTGCGAGGATAATTTTCAGAGGACAAGGCGGAGGACGCCGCAAGGCTGACGCCTTGCAAGGACGACAACGCAGTACTCTGGAAATTAGACCGCAAAGATTGTCTGCTTTTTATTAGGTATTAGTATAAATACAATTTTATACTCTTATATTATAAAATGAAAAAAACAGATTAATTTTCTATTAAAGAAATTTAATCTGTTTGTAGTGCCAATTTTTTGACCTGTATTTTGGCTATATTCCCCAACTTGTGAATATAGTATGAATAAAATGTTGCTAAATAATATATTCCCTTATAATTTTTGCAACACCACATTCATTATTTGAAACGGTGGTAATGTCGGCGTACTTTTCCACACCCTCTTTGCAATTTTTCATTGCCACGCCAAGTCCTGCCTCTCTCAGCATCTCTATATCATTGTAGCTGTCCCCCATGGCAACCATTTTAGAAACAGGAATTCCTGTAATCCTTGCAAGTTCGTGAAGACCCTCACCTTTGTTTACATTTGCCGGGGTGATTTCAAGGAAGAAAGGCTCGCTTAAAAACACATGGAGCTTTGGTTCAAACGCCTTTTGCAAAACAGGCAGATACTTTCCGATAACATCAGGGTCATCCACAAGTAGCAGTTTGTTCATACTAACATTAAGATTTACAAAATCCTCCACAAATTCAAAAGGAAGTCCCACAATGTTTGCCTCTGTGTAGGAATAATCATTTAAGCTGTTTCCGGCTAAGATTTTTTCGTCAAGGGGTGTAGTTACAGTAATACTGCTGTCCCCCACAATATCAAAAACTTCTGTCAGGTATTCCTTCGGGAAAGAACAGTTGTATAGAATTTTATCCTCTTTTACATTGTAAATTCTTCCCCCGTTGTAGGAAACTACATATCCGCCGAATTCTTCTAACCTTAAATCCTTTATAAATGGCAAAATACCGCTTTCGGGTCTGCCGGTTACCATAGCCACCGTCTTACCCTGCTTTTGCATTTCTATAATAGCGTCAATATTTTCCTGTGGAATTTCCTTCTCGTCGTTACACAAGGTGCCGTCCATATCAAGAGCAATTAAATCATATTTCATATTTATTTCTCCATTCCTTTTCCTCTGCAATTCACCTCATCTTCTCCTAATCCTTTAGACTTGGAAGCTCACAGCAAAATTCGTAAAAGTCCTTCATAGTTCCCTTTTTGTATGAAGAAATGTCCGCATTGTGCCTGTTGATAAGGTCGTCAGTAACCAGATAGGTTTCCATACCTATTTTACCACTGCTCATATCCTCGTCCACGTCGTTGCCCACCATAAGGGTTTCCTCCGGCAGACAATCCGCCATTTCACAGGTTTCTGCAAAATATTTTGGGTTAGGCTTGCAGTATTTTGAAGTTTCATAGGTGGTGATAACCTTAAAATCATCCTTGTCAAGGCCTGCCCATTTTATTCTTCTCTCAGTTGCAACCCTTGGGAAGAAGGGGTTTGTAGCCATAACCAATGTGTAACCCTTGTTCTTCAGCACCTCCACAATCTTTTGTGCATAGGGGCTTTCTGAGGTTGCCTCCTTGGTAAGTATAAATTCATTTTCGTAATATCCGTTAAAAACAGGAATCTGATTAATTATATCCGGCCCTACAATGGTGGCAACCTTGTTCCAGAAGCACATCTTGTTTGTTATGGAGCCGTCGTTTTTGTACATCTCTTCAAGTCCTGCCAAAACTGACTTTTGCAGAGTTTTGGGTTCCATTCCTATATATGGACACACAGACTCTGCCAAAGAGGTGAAGTACAGTTTCATAAATTTTTCCATATCCATTGGAAGCATAGTGCCATCAAGGTCAAAAAATACATTCTTTATCATTTCTTTTCTCTCCATTTCCATATAAATTCAATCAATTTGCCTTCATATTCACATATTCGGCGTGAAGCTTGCTGTAAGCAAAGCGCTGACTGCTGTATATGCTGTAATATCCCGACAGCATATAGCTTATGCACACCGCAACTACAAAAAATGCTATACCCTCACTTCCAAAAAGCTCTATGCTCAGCATTACCGAGGCGATAGGGCAGTTCACAACTCCGCAAAATACCGCAACTATACCCACAGTCGCACCAAATGTAGGGTCAAGCCCCAGCAAAGGTGCAACAGCACAGCCAAAGGTTGAACCGATAAACAGGGTTGGTACAATTTCACCGCCCTTGAAGCCGATAGCCATTGTCAGAGCAGTAAAGACCATTTTAAGCAAAAAGTCATAATATGTCGCCTTGCCAAGGTTAACCGCTGAATCTATTGTTGCACTTCCAAGGCCTGTATATTTGTCACCGAAAATTACAACAAGAAGGATAAAAACTCCTCCCCCTGCAAGCATACGGATATAGGGGTTTTTGATTAATTTCTGTGCGCCCTCTTTTGAATATTTTAACGCCAGACAGAAAAGTATGCTGACACCTGCGCACAAAATTGCAAGAACTCCAACCTGAAACATATGAACAAGGGATAAATCGGGTACTTTTGGTGAATTATAATTATCAGAAACTCCCCCAAGCAAATGGCTTATTGCAAAAGCTACAAGGCTTGACACTACACAGGGGACAAATGCCGAATAGTACAACACCCCAACCGCAATAACCTCCATTGCAAAGAATGCCGCTGTAAGGGGTGTGCCGAAAAGTGCCGAAAACAGTGCGCCCATTCCGCACATAACCGCAACATTCATATCCTTTACTTCAAGGCGGAAAAACTTGCCCACCTGTGCACCTATGCTTCCGCCAAGCTGAAGTGCTGCACCCTCTCTGCCGGCAGAACCTCCCACCAAGTGTGTGATTATTGTGCTGACAAAAATCAAAGGTGCAATGATAATGGGAACACCTTTAAGGTGTCTGATAGAGTGGAGTATCAAGTTTGTTCCTCCGTCACGGGAAAGATTGGCCTTTTCGTACATCAGAACTATTATCAGTCCCAGAAAAGGCATAAGGAGTAACAGCCATGGAAAATGCTGATGCAGGGATGTAGAATAGGATATACCCTGGTTGAACACAGTTCCCACAGCACCGCCCAAGGCTCCTGTGATTGAAGCAATTATCAGCCACTTTATAAAAATACCGGCATATAGTGCTATTCGCTTTAATTTGATTCTGAAAATCCAGAAAAATTCACTCATTGTTCCATCTCCAATACAGAAATACTGATTAAAATCAATATTTCCACCGATTATTATACCACCAATAACAATTCTTATCAACGAAAAAAGTTCTGAAACCTTTAAAATTGTGGGAAAATATGTTATTATGAAAAGGATGAATACTAATGAAAAAAATAGTTCTTGTTGGCACAGGAATGGTTGGAATGAGCTTTGCCTATGCCGCTTTGAATCAGAATTTGTGCGACGAGCTTGTGTTGATTGACATTAACAAGGAGCGTGCCGTGGGTGAGGCTATGGATTTAAACCATGGACTTGCATTTTCAAGGTCGTCAATGAAAATTTATGCAGGGGATTACACCCATTGCAACGACGCCGACATCGTGGTTATCTGCGCCGGTGTTCCTCAGAAAAAGGGTGAAACACGGCTTGACCTGCTCAACCGCAACACCCAGGTTTTTCAGTCCATTGTCAACCCCATCTGCGAAAGCGGATTCAGCGGAATTTTCCTTGTTGCAACAAATCCCGTTGACATAATGACAAGAGTAACCGCACATCTGTCGGGTTTTCCCCGAGGCAGAGTGCTGGGAACAGGCACAACCCTTGATTCTGCAAGACTGAGGTACCTTTTAGGGGAATACTTTGACATAAACCCCCGAAGCGTCCACGCCTATGTTATGGGGGAGCACGGGGACACAGAGTTTGTCCCATGGAGTCAGGCGCTTTTGTCCACAAAGCCTGTAAATGATGTTCTCCTTGACAACCCTCAGCATTACAATATGTCCGACCTTATTAAAATTGAGGAGGAAGTCAGGAACTCCGCCTACCGCATTATTGACGCCAAGGGTGCAACCTACTACGGAATCGGTATGGCGATTGTCCAAATATGCCGTGCAATTCTGGAGAATGAAAATTCTGTCCTTACAGTTTCCTGCAAGCTCAACGGTAGCTACGGCAGACAGGAAACATTTTTGGGAAATCCTGCAATCATCAACAAGGACGGAGTAAAATCCCTTATTGAGCTTTCCTTAACAGGAAAAGAGATTAACAAGCTTAACGACAGCTGTGACCTTCTGGATGAATACTTTGCAGGGATAAAGCTGGATTGATACAGGTTCCCACCCTGTCATTCTGAGGAAGTGAAACGCCTCTCCTGTCATTCCGAGCGTAGCGAGGAATCTTGACGGAAAGCAGTAGTGCATTAGTCGACACTAACAGGTTATATGAAAGTATGATTTATCTATCAAGATGAGTGGTAGAGGAAGGGGATTCCTCGGCAAGCTCGGAATGACATAGTGGTGGCTGGTCATGACAGTGTGAGTAGCACAAAACAACCGAGTATGAATGTTCCTTAAGCTTACGACATCCCCCTTGACAACCCTTATTTTTTTAATTTCGAGGTGATAAAATGACCGATACAGAAAAACTTCAGCAGATTATTGACAACAGTAAAAACATTGTATTTTTTGGAGGTGCAGGAGTCAGCACCGAAAGCGGAATCCCCGACTTTCGCTCTGTTGACGGACTGTACAATATGAAGTATAAATTCCCTCCCGAGGAGATTATAAGCCACGACTTTTTCTTCTCAAAAACACAGGATTTCTACGACTTTTACCGTGACAAAATGCTGATTCTTGACGCACAGCCAAACATTGCCCACAAAAGACTTGCACAGCTTGAAAAGTCGGGGAAGCTGTCGGCGGTTGTCACCCAGAACATTGACGGTCTGCACCAGAAGGCAGGAAGCCATACAGTTTACGAACTGCATGGCAGTATACATAGAAACTACTGCATAAGCTGTCACAAATCCTTTGACCCGCAGTTTATAAAGGAATGTGACGGCATACCGAGATGTACTGAATGCGGTGGAATTATAAAGCCGGATGTTGTGCTTTATCAGGAGGGTCTTGACGACCAAACAGTTGCCGGGGCTTTGACGGCAATTTCAGAGGCGGACACATTGATTATTGCAGGCACAAGCCTTGCAGTTTACCCAGCCGCCGGATTTATTAAATTTTTCAAGGGCAATAATTTGGTTCTTATCAACCTCACCCAAACCTCTGCCGACCGTAAGGCAAACCTTGTTATTCACAAAAAGGTGGGAGAGGTGCTGAAAGAAATCAAAGTATAATCCCCACCTGATAACAGTAATATTGCAAATGAAATTCACCCCTGATTCTTAGGAAACAGGGGTGTTTTTGTACACATCAAAAGTGTTTACTGAACTGATTCAGCATTTGTAAACTTCTCTGTAAAGCACAGTCTTTATTTTCTCAAATTCTTCCTTGACGATACTTCTCCCAGACGTCATTATGGCAAGGGGAATGGGATTTTTGTCCTTTGAAAAGGGTGGCTGAACATATGTGTAGTTGTTAAAGAAAAAACCGTTTCGCTTGTAGAATCCAATCCGCCTTTTTGCGTTATCTGTTGTTGGTAACTCAACTTCAAGACAGACGGGGCAAGGTAGCATCTTTACAATCTCGCTAATAATCTTTGAGCCGAGATGTCTATTGCGATACTCTTGACTTACTGCAAAATGCTCAACATATGCAAAGTCATTAAACTGCCACACAGCAATAAACGCCATTATGTCCTTGTCCTGTGAATCAGGCAGTACATAAATTGTGTACAAGGGGTTGCCAAGCAAATCCTTCTGCTCTTCATAAGTCCTGTATTCATCTGTGGGGAAGCTTTCCTTTAATACTTCAAACACCTTGTCAAATTCATCATTTTTTATTTTACGAATATTCATAATAATTTTCCTATTTTCAAAAAATTGGGCTGCGCAAAGAACATTTGCAACAGCCCTTAAGTTTAATTTTTACATTTATTCTGCAACAGGTTCCTTGTTGCTCCTGCCGAACTTCTCCTCTATCTTCTTAACTACAAAATTCAACAGCTTGTCGTAGCCTATCAGCTTTTTGAATGCCTCTATCACTATGGACGCAGCCAGAGAAATTCCAAATAGTACCAAGGAAATAAGTGCAAAATGGTGGAACGAATAGGTGAAATCCGGGAACCAGTAGTGCCTTATGAATGTATGGAGTAAAAAGATGTTCATTGAATGCTTGCCGAAGAACATAAGCATCTGGCGGATTCCGGGTATTCCCACAATAAATTCGTAGCAGTAATACACCACAAAAGCCGGGATAACACCGTCGCAAATCTCAAAGCAGTAGTTTGCATAGGTACCCTTAAAGGCTGTTCGTGCCATATAAAATCCCACAAGAATAACTGTGGCTATTACAAACTTAATCACCTTGCTAAGCACCTTATTTTTCGTAATCATAAAGTCCTTTATCTTTGGAAGTAAATTGTACATAGCACAAATAACACCCAGAAGAATAGCAAAAACCCAACGGTAGCTGTTTGCAAGCTCGCCAACACGAAAATCCTTTGTAAGGTTGATTATCCTTGGCAGGAACAGGCACACCAGACCCACAAAAAGAATGTTGTACTTTTTAAGCGCCTTAACCATAAAGGGAACAACCAGAACTATAAACACAGCAAGGGTCATATACCACCATGTGTTGTTGAGAGAAACTGTGCCAAAAAGGTTTGACAGTCCGAAAAAGTCCACAACAACATTGTAAATGCCTCTGAACATACCGTCCTTAAAATACCTCATTGTGTGTTCTGGAGCAATAAAAATGTTGAGAATCTGGGAAAGAATAAAGATAAACCAGTACCCCCACATCAGTTTAACAAGGCGGGTGTTGAGGTAATCTGTGTACTGTCTGCTGTTTAAATTGCACCCGGAATCGTATTTTTTAAGGGAAATAGTAAGTCCGTAGGCACTTAAAAACACAAACATACCAACACATATTTTAAAGAAGTTGGATATTGCCACAATCAGGCTCTGACTAAAGGGATAAAAGCTGACATCATAGCCTGCAAACAAAGATTCAGTTCTAAAGCCGTGATGCTGCATCATTATCAGTATGGCTATGCCCTTTATGGCAAGGGTGTCGTTCTTTGAAAACTTTGTCATTTATCCCCCTCCTCTGTGCCTTTAAAGTTTTTTTCTATCATAATCTGTGCAATTCTTCTGTCCTCTACCTTTAGGACAGTAAGCTTTAAGTTGTCCTCATACACAACAGGGTGCTGACCCTCGGTGGGGACTTCCCCTGTCTTTTCTAATATAAAACCTGCGATGGTGTCGCAGTCTGTTTCGGGAAAACGATAGCCGATTAGCTGGCTTACATCATCCAGAAGCATTGAGCCGTCAACGGTGAACTTGTTGTCGGAAAGCTTCTGCCCCTCCTCGTCCTCGTTGTCGTACTCGTCCTGAATGTTGCCCATAATGTCCTCAATAAGGTCCTCAAGGGTGATAAGACCCTCTGTACCACCGTACTCGTCAACCACAATGGCAAGCTGAATTTTCTTCTTTGTCATCTCGGCAAAAAGCTGACTCAGGTTTTTACTTCGGGGAACACAGGGAACATCCCTTGTAATGTCCGTTATTTTAAAGTCATCGGGAACCCTTGAGCATACAAATTTCAGCAAATCCTTTACATACAGAATTCCCACAATGTTGTCTATATCCTGGTGAAAGACAGGAATTCTGGAATGTCCGCTTTCTATTGCTATGGCAACAACTTTTTCAAGAGGGTCTATATCCTCCACAGCGGTCATTTCTGTTCGGTGGGTCATAATTTCCGACACAGTTGTGTCGTCAAAGTCAAAGATATTTTCAATAAAACTCTTTGTTTCGTCCTTGAAGTAACCCTTTTCTCTGCCCTCGTCCACAAGGCTCAGGATTTCTTCTTCGGTTTTATGCTCTTCCTCCGCCTTGTTTTTTACTCCGAAAATTTTGTCAAAAAATGATTTTTTAGAGCCACCCGCGTCATCAGGCATTTAGCACTCAATCCTTTCAATTAAATATATAGATGTAATATTTTACTTTAATTTAACACATATCAAACATATTTAAATTAATTTTTGCTCTACAAGAATGAGTGTACATAAAAAACGAATATTTGTCAAATTATTTGAGTTTTTTGCTTTACTTTTTCGCAAAAAAGTGATAGGATAAAAATGATACATTAGGTATCTTTGAATAAACTAATTTTGTGCATTTTTGCTATTCTCACATTTGCTCTGTGGGAGTGCACATATATTTAAGGAGGAAAAATCCAATGGCAAGAAAAATGAAAACAATGGATGGTAACAGCGCTGCGGCTCATGTGTCCTACGCCTTTACCGATGTAGCTGCTATCTATCCTATTACACCATCCTCTGTTATGGCTGACGAAACAGACAAGTACGCAACAGCCGGCAGAAAGAACCTTTTTGGAAGAGAGGTTCAGGTAACAGAGATGCAGAGTGAGGGCGGTGCCGCAGGTGCAGTTCACGGCTCTCTTACAGCAGGTGCCCTGACAACTACATACACAGCATCCCAGGGTCTGTTGCTTATGATTCCTAATATGTATAAGATGGCAGGTGAGCTTTTGCCATCTGTTATCCATGTTTCAGCTCGTGCTCTTACAAGCCACGCACTGTCAATCTTCGGCGACCACTCCGACATCTACGCTTGCCGTCAGACAGGTTATGCAATGCTTTGCTCCAACAACCCACAGGAGGTTATGGACTTGGCTGCAGTTGCTCACCTTGCAACAATCAAGGGCTCTGTTCCATTCCTGCACTTCTTTGACGGTTTCCGTACATCCCACGAAATTCAGAAGATTGAATACTGGGATTACGAGGATTTAGGTGATATGCTTGACTGGGACGCTGTTGAGGCTTACAGAAAGCGCTCCCTGAACCCTGAGCACCCACACATCCGTGGTACAGCACAGAACGACGACATCTTCTTCCAGGCAAGAGAGGCTTGTAACAAGTACTACGACGCTATCCCTGAAGTAGTTGTTGAATATATGAACAAGGTAAACGCAAAGCTTGGCACAAACTACAAGCCATTCAACTACTACGGCGCAGAGGACGCAGAGCATGTTATCGTTGCTATGGGTTCTGTTTGTGACTGTACAGAAGAGGTTGTTGATTACCTTAACGCAGCAGGAGAAAAGGTTGGTCTTTTGAAGGTTCACCTTTACAGACCATTCGTTGCCGACTATCTCCTTTCCGAGCTTCCAAAGACAGTTAAGACTCTCTCTGTTCTTGACAGAACTAAGGAACCCGGCTCAATCGGCGAACCACTTTACCTTGACGTTCTCGCTGCTATTAACGCATCAGAATTTGCTAATGTATCTGTATTCACAGGCCGTTACGGACTTGGTTCAAAAGATACAACACCTGGTGACATCGTTGCTGTTTACAGAAACGCTCAGTCACCTTCACCTAAGAGAAGATTTACAATCGGCATCGTTGACGATGTTACAAATCTTTCACTTCCAATCGTTGAAAATCCTGACACAACTCCACAGGGTACAACATCTTGTAAGTTCTGGGGTCTTGGTGCTGACGGTACTGTTGGTGCTAACAAGAACTCCATCAAGATTATCGGCGACCACACAGATATGTATGCACAGGGCTACTTTGCATACGACTCCAAAAAGTCCGGCGGACTTACAGTTTCTCACCTTCGTTTCGGTGACCAGCCAATCAAGTCCACCTACTATATTTCAAAGGCTGACTTCGTAGCCTGTCACAACCCATCTTATGTTGATAAGTATGAGATTGTAGAAGACCTTAAGGACGGCGGTTCATTCCTGCTCAACTGTCCTTGGGAGGGCGAGGAGCTCTCAGAGAGACTTCCTGCAAAGATGAAGAAGATGATTGCCGACAAGCACATCAACTTCTACACAATTGACGGTATCAAGCTTGGTAAGGAAATCGGACTTGGAACAAGAATCAACACAATTCTCCAGTCCGCATTCTTCAAGATTGCCGACATTATCCCTGCTGACGACGCAAAGCAGTACCTTAAGGACGCCGCTACAAAGTCATACAGCAAAAAGGGTCAGGCTATTGTAGATATGAACCACAAGGCTATTGATATGGGTATGGAAAGCTTTGTTAAGGTTGACGTTCCTGCCGACTGGGCAAACGCTGTTGACGATACAGTTGAAACAGTTGTTACAGAGGGCAGAAAAGAAGTTGTTGACTATGTTAACACAATCCTTAACCCTGTTAACGCTTACAAGGGCAACAGCCTTCCTGTTTCCGCATTTATGGATTATGTTGACGGTGAAGCTCCACAGGGCTCCGCAGCTTACGAAAAGAGAGGAATTGCAGTTGATGTTCCTGAGTGGAATCCAACAGCCTGTGTACAGTGTAACATCTGTTCAATGGTATGTCCTCACGCTGTTATCCGTCCAATCGCTATGACAGAGGAAGAGCTTGCCGCTGCTCCTGCAAATACAAAGTCTGCTGATATGCGCCCTGCAAACGGTATGAAGTTTGTTATGGCTATCTCTACACTTGACTGTACAGGCTGCGGTGCTTGCGTTAAGTCCTGTCTTGGCAACAAGAAGCCTGACAATCAGGCACTTGTTATGAAGCCAATTGATACACAAAGACCAATGCAGGAAGTATTTGACTACGCTATCACAACCTCCGACAAGCCTGAGGTTGCAACAGACGCAACTGTTAAGAGTGCACAGTTCAAACAGCCTCTCCTTGAATTCTCCGGCGCTTGCGCAGGCTGTGGTGAAACACCATACGCAAAGCTTGCAACACAGCTCTTTGGTGACAGAATGTTCATTGCAAACGCAACAGGATGTTCATCAATCTGGGGTGGTTCTGCTCCTGCAACACCTTACACAGTTAACAAGAAGGGATTTGGTCCTGCATGGCACAACTCCCTCTTTGAAGATAACGCAGAGTTCGGTCTTGGTATGACACTTGGTCAGCAGGCAATTCAGGACAGACTTGTTGGTTATGTTGATAAAATCAGCGAAATGACTGCTGACGAGGCTCTTAAGACAGCTATCGCTGACTACAAGGCAACACTTACCGATTCAGGCAAGTCAAGAGTTGCAACAGACGCTCTTATCTCCGCACTTGAGGCTACATCAGCTGAGGGTGAGCTTAAGGATACAATCGACAAGACACTTGCTGAAAAGGATTCCCTTGCTAAGAAGTCAATGTGGATCTTCGGCGGTGACGGCTGGGCATACGACATCGGTTACGGTGGACTTGACCATGTTATCGCTTCCGGCAAGAATGTAAACATTGTTGTATTCGATACAGAGGTTTACTCCAACACAGGCG
>JBJEOU010000152.1:0-23761 GCA_051880875.1 Ruminococcus sp.
GGTTTCTAAAGACATACCAAGATGTATTGACTACTTTTTCACTCCCTCAGTCACGGCTAAAGCCGTGCCAGCTCCCTCATCCGATGGAGCCTTTGTTTATTGAATATACTGCCGAGAAAAACCTCTGTACTGTGCCTTAAAATATCAAATCACATAGTCGTTTGCGTAGTGTTCTCTTTGGTTGTCCAGAATGTCCTGTAGGGTGATGTTGTCCAGATAGTCGCAAATCGCCTTTTTCAGCCCCTGCCAGACAGGGAGGGTTGCACATTCTCCACTCCTTTCGCAACCTACGGGGTTGCAGTCAAGGCAGGCAACAGGGGAAAGACTGCCCTCGGTCATTCGCAAAATATCCCCCACAGTGTATTTGTCGGGAGCTTTTGCCAGCTTGTAGCCACCCTGATAACCTCTGTTGGTGCTTAGGAAATCTGATTTATTAAGTATAGGAACAATCTGCTCCAGATATTTTTTAGAAATATTCTGCCTTGTGGCAATCTCTTTAAGGGCGATGTAGCCGTCATTCTGATGCTCCGCCAAATCCAAAAGCATACGCAAAGCGTACCTGCCCTTTGTTGAAATCTTCATACAGTATCACCTCGTTTGATATACCTATAATAACATATATTTAGTAGGTTTTCAAGTTGGGTAACATAACAAAAACGCCCCGTAAGGAGCGTTTTTTCATTTGCCTAAATATATTGACTATATATCCCACCCAAATAGGTTGTGGAGGATTGAGTTCAGGGAATAGTCTGCGCCGTAGGTGGTTGTGTACCATTCCTTTGCGTAAAAGAAGGCTACCACCAATAGGGAGATAATTATCAGGAATATGAGGATTTTTCTGAATATGTGGTGGGGCTTTTCTTTGACGATTTTGTTGTAGCCGTCGTTGTAGTCCTCCCTTTCACTGCGGTCATATTCGTCCAGAAAGTTCTCTCGTTCTGTTCTTCCCACAGGAGGTCTGACTTCCTCTCGTTCTTCAAAGCTTTGAGTCTTTACCTTGTACTTTGCTTCGGTGGCAATAATAATCTTTTCAAGTGCCTTGGAAAGCTCGTTTCCCTCCATATCCTCAATGAACAGTACCTCGGTTTCTCCGTATCTTCCGCTGTAGAAGGCAAGCTGATTGACAGGAAAGGCGCTGTCTGTGTCGTTGAATTTTGCGTTCAGCTCCGTAAGCAGATAGTACACTAAGGATTTTGCTACCTTTTCATAGGGGATGCTGTGTCCCATATCAGCTCTCAGGTCTACTATTGTGTTGTCGATAATCATATCGCAGTCAACCTCGCCGATTAAATATTCTCCAAAGCCAAAATTAGGGTTAAGGATAATTCGGCTGGTGGGCTTTATTACGCTGGGGATAAAGGCCCTGCGGAACTTCATTGCAAGGGCAAGTATTTCCTTGACCTCTTCGTCAGACGCAGGCTGAAAGAACTGGCCTACATCTGACGGCACAGCACCCCTGCGGTAGCATATATCCAGCTTTGCAAAGAACCAGCAATGCTGGACTATGTTTTCGGAGCTGTCCTCCCCGGTGTCGATGTAGTCGGTAACACGCATCACACCGTAGTCGTACCTTTCCTTAAGCTCCTCGTAATATTCTCCCCTAAGACGCCACTTAAGGCTTTCAATGCTCCGTGACGCAACGCTGTTCTGAAAAGGGTCACAGCTTATGTCGTTGCTGTAGGCAGACACAAGAATTTTGGCTATGTAGCGAAAGGCAAGCTCAATCAGGGTGGAGGACATATCGCTTTTGGAATTTGTGGGAACGCTTAGATGGTAGTCCTGAGAAAAAGCCTCCCTGCCCGATATGGTAGTAAACAACCTTTTACCCGGCATAATTCCGTCAATTGCAGACATTATTATTTCATCAACAGGGCTTGTACCCCTGAGGTAAGAATCAAGTGCCATTTTATCACCCTTTCCTGTGGTGTGTCACTATTATAGTGCAAATTATAATAAAAAGCAAATATATTCTTCTTAAGAATTATTATGTGTTTCCTTGAACATAGGAAGATAAACTAAACAAGCCATAAATTCATAGTATATACAGGAGGTGAATTTATGACGCCTTGTGAAATTACAGCGGCAGTAACCGCTGTTGCAAATGTTATATCCTGTAATTTAAAATCAGAAGAAATCAGTTTGTTAGGCTCGGTTTTTAACCAGCTTGGAGATACACTTGCCACAATATCAGCACAAAAGGCCTTGTGCAGTTCTGTTGCTGAGGAGAGAAACGAGAGTAACAAAGACTCTCCGGAGTAGAGTTGAAACTTCAATAACAAATGTAATAACCGGACAGTCAAATGATTGTCCGGTGTTTTGCGTTATTCTGAAAACTTATTCTAATCCGTTCTTTTCCCTGTGCCTTTTTTCAAGGTTCTCATAAAATTCATAGGGAATAGAAAGGTTGCCCTTGCCTGTGCCCATACTGATTTCAGGCTTATTTGCTCCGTGGAAGTCACTTCCTCCGCTTTTTATGAGAGAAAATTCCTCTGCAAGTCTTTCGGCACATTCTGTCTGCTCCTCAGTGAATTTGGAGTAATGAACCTCCATACCGTCCAGATTGTGAGCCTTTGCGTCCTCCAAAAATTCCCTCAAAGTTTCTTCGGTTTTCAAATTCAAAAAGGGGTGTGCCAGTACGGAAACTGCTCCCATATTGTTTATTACATCAATAATTTCCAGGGCAGACAGCTTTTTCGGGGGATGATAAAGTCCCAGCTTCGGATTTAAAAATTCCTCAAATGCCTGGCTTACAGACTCCACAATATTTTTCTTTACCATAACAGAGGCAATGTTGGCACGGTTGATTTTTCCGCTGGGACTGGCATTTTTTATTTCTTCATAAGAAATATCATATCCCATATCCCTGATTTTGTTAACAACATCAATGTTGCTCTGGTCCTTTAGCTTAAGGGCTCTTTTTACAATAGCCTCAATGTTATCGTGCTGGCTTTCCGGCACAAAAAGTCCCAGAATGTGCAGTTCCGTTCCCTTGTAGTCCGTAGAAAATTCAATCCCCCCAACAAGGGTTACATTGGTGTCTTTGCCACAGGCAAAAAATCTTTCAAGACCCATAACCGTGTTGTGGTCTGTCAGTGCAATGGCGGAAAGTCCCAGCCTTTCTGCCTCTTTAACAAGCTCCTCGGGGGTGTATGTTCCGTCGGAATATATTGAATGATTGTGTAAATCACAGTTCATTTTCCTCACCTCAGGTGTATTCTATCACATTTCAGTTGCTTTTGTAAATAATAACTCCCCCAAAATATGGGGGAGAGAGTATACTTAACAGCTGAAATATACATTTTCAATAGAGGTAACAGGTGTTCCGAAGCTGTGGTAATAGTCAGTTCTGAAATATTTTACATTTGGAACTCTGCCACCGTTGAGAACATAGTCAGTTGCCTCTTTTACATATGACTTTTCCTGTGAAGTAACTGAGCTAAGGGTATAGGCTGTTTCGTAAATGTTGTAGTTTGTAAGCATTTCCCCCAGGGAAAGGTGAGAATATTCGCTTTTCCACAAATTAAGTGTTGCGGAGCATACATAAACCTGACACCAAAATCCTGTTGAGCCTGCCTCCCTGTAAAGACTTCTCATCAGCAAATCCTTTTCGTAGGAAGTAAGCTCAATGTCGTTCTGTACAGTAACCTTGCAGGTGGATTTAACCTTACTGCCGTCCTTTGCTACGGCAGAAATGGTGGCTGTACCCTTTTTTACAGCGGTGATGTTGCCCTTGCTGTCAACCTTGGCAACCTTGCTGTTTGAGGAAACCCACTTGACTTTTTTGTTGTTGGCATTACTTGGGCAGGCTGTTGCCTTAAGCTTTTTGCTTGAGCCTACCTTCAGGGTGATGCTTTTGTTTGACAGCTTAATCTTTTTGACAGGCTGTTTAACTGTTACAAGGCATTTTCCGTACTTTTTGCTTCCGTCTGTTGCCCTTGCATACACAACTGCCTTACCACGGTGCTTTGCGGTGATGTTGCCCTGTCCCTTAACATTAAGGACTTTTTTGTTTGATGTAGTCCACTTAACACTTTTGTTGTTTGCGTTTGTTGGTGCAACTGTTGCTTTCAGGGTTTTGCTTGAACCAACCTTAAGGCTTGCGTTGTTCTTTGAAATTTTTACCCTTGTAACAGGCTGTTTAACAACAATCCTGCATTTTGCCTCATTAAAACTGCCGTCAGTTGACTTGGCGCTGATGGTTGCTGTGCCCCTTGACTTTGCTGTAACAACACCGTTGCTGTTGACAGTTGCTACACGGGTGTTGCTTGATGACCATTTGCCCGACTTAAGGCTGTCGCCTGTTGGTGCAATAGTGGCTTTCAGGGCTTTTGTTCCCCCTGTTGTAAGTATAGCATTAGTAGTGTTCAGTTTGATTTCGTCCATAAGTACAATGTTGTCAAATTCCTTTTCCAGAGCATAGCGGTGAGCCGGTGTGTCTGTGTAGCAGTAAATTGTAACATCAGTCATTCCCAAAAGGGTATCGTCCTCAATAATTTCAACTGAATCGGGAATTGTCACCGAAGATATGCCTATGCAGTGAGAAAAGGTTTCGGCGCTGATGCCTGTGACGGTATAGCCGTCTATTTCCTGAGGAATTACTATGTCCTGGGCTGTTTCGTAACATTTAGTGATTTGTGCTGTGCCGTTGTCCATGATATTATACGAGAATTTTTCTGTTGTTTCTGCGCTGACATCAACCATTGTAAAAGCGTATGTGTTAAAAATAACAGCCAGAAACAGAACTGTAGAAATTGCTTTTTTAATCATCATTGACCTCCTGTTTTATTAGAATTTTCCCGATAAACTCAGGAAAATCCTTAGTTTTTGGACACATCGGGTGTATTATAGGCAGGAGGAATGGGTAAGTCAAATTATTTACCCATCGGTAGACAATAATTTTAATGGCAAAATTTTAATGTTTTAAAAGAAAAATGCGATTTTTATATGTATAAGCACCAACTGAAACTGATAAATCAAAAAATTTTTATAATGATTACACAAGATTTGACTAATTTATAAAATAGTTGTGTTTTAATTCTAATTTAGAAATAAAGCTGTTTTAAGTCCGATTTATAGGACAGTAAATATATTAATATTCTGAATTAGAAAAAATAAGTGATAAAATTGTAATTATTTAATTACATGGAAGTTAATTTTTAATTCTTTGAAAAAGAAAACCGAAAACAAAAGACGAAAATTCCGCTAAAAATAGTGGAATTTTTACTTTGGAGAAAAACGAATTGTGTTTAGCGCCTTTTCTGTAAATCTCTCTGCTTATTTATGTGTACTTTTTCGGCGCTTTCTTTCTATATATAATATACAGGGTGTTGTGCTGTCAAAATATAGGGTTGTAATTAAAAGAGGGGAGACTGTTCTTTCTACTGTATATCTTCTATATAAAAGGGAAGATTGGTTATTCATTATATTCTGTTTTTAGTCAATAAAAATACAGAATTCGGTTTTTAGATAATAGAAAATTATATACCTGTCGGTTGCATATTTTGATTGGTGTTGATGTGGGGAAGTAAAAATACTACGCCATATGCCTTTGTCATTAACAACACAACATCTTGTTAAATCTATGTAAAAATATTCCATACACATACTAATTGTGCGATTAAAAATCATTTACAAATAAATTTGATATGGAAATAAATTCCTTAAAGGCGTAAAAATTACGAAGATTTTGTTCTCATTTTGCACTATAAATTTGGGGTTGTTATCAATTTTTTGTACTATACAATAATATTCATTTTTCTTTCGGGTTTTTTCTTGTTTTTTGGATAAATAGTAGTATAATGAACATTGGTTGAAAGACAAATTACTATTATTAGAAGAGGTGGAGAGAATAATGAAAGATTTTAAGCAATGGGACGGCTTTGAAGGCCGTATCTGGAAAGAAGAAGTTAACACCCGTGACTTTATTCAGAAGAACTACAAGCCATATGACGGCGACTCATCATTCCTCGTTGGCCCTACAGAAGCTACAAACAAGCTTTGGGGTATCCTCCAGGACCTTCAGAAGCAGGAGCGTGCCAACGGTGGCGTTCTTGATATGGAAACAGAGGTTGTTTCAACCCTGACAGCATATGGCCCGGGATATATCAGCGAAGAATACAAGGACCTTGAAAAGGTTGTTGGTCTTCAGACAGACAAGCCTTTAAAGCGTGCATTTATGCCTTTTGGCGGTATCAAAATGGCACAGCAGGCTTGCGAAACTAACGGTTACACACCAAACCCTAAGTTTAACAAGATTTTCAACGAGTACAGCCGTACTCATAACCAGGGCGTTTTTGACGCATATACACCTGAGATGAAGAAGGTTCGTCACAACAAGATTATCACAGGTCTTCCTGACACATACGGCCGTGGAAGAATCGTAGGCGACTACCGCCGTGTAGCTCTTTACGGTATTGATTTCCTTGTTGAGGAGAAGAAGAAGGATCTTGCCAACTGCGGTGACGGCACAATGACAGACGATATTATTCGTCTGCGTGAAGAAATTGCCCTTCAAATCAGAGCACTTAACGATATGAAGAAGATGGCAGAAGTGTACGGCTTTGATATTTCTCAGCCTGCTAAGGACGCAAGAGAGGCTTGCCAGTGGCTTTACTTCGGCTACCTTGCTGCTATCAAAACTCAGAACGGCGCTGCAATGAGCGTGGGCAGAGTTTCAACATTCCTCGATATTTATATTCAGAGAGATATGGAAAAGGGCATCCTCACAGAGGACGAGGCTCAGGAGCTTATCGACCATATGGTTATGAAGTTCCGTATGGTTAAGTTTGCCCGTATCCCATCCTACAACCAGCTGTTCTCCGGTGACCCTGTATGGGCAACACTTGAGGTTGCAGGCATTGGCGTTGACGGTCGTTCAATGGTTACAAAGACAGACTTCCGTTTCCTCCACACACTTGAGAATATGGGACCATCCCCAGAACCAAACCTTACAGTTCTCTATTCTTCATCACTTCCTGAGCCATTCAAGAAGTATGCAGCAGAAATCTCCATCAACACAAGCTCCGTTCAGTACGAAAACGACGACGTAATGAAGCCTGTATGGGGTGACGATTACTCAATCTGTTGCTGTGTTTCCGCAACACAGACAGGTAAGGAAATGCAGTTCTTCGGTGCTCGTGCAAACCTTGCAAAGTGCCTCCTTTATGCACTTAACGGCGGTGTTGATGTTAAAACTCGTGAGCAGGTTGGTCCTGCATACAAGCCTATCACAAGTGAATATCTTGACTATGATGAGGTTATCGACAAGTATGTGGTTATGATGGACTGGCTTGCAGGCCTTTATGTAAACACACTTAACCTTATCCAGTATATGCACGATAAGTACTACTACGAGGCAGCCGAGATGGCTCTTATTGATACAGATGTTCGCCGTACCTTTGCAACAGGTATTGCAGGCTTCTCACATGTTGTTGACTCCTTGAGCGCTATTAAGTATGCAAAGGTTAAGCCAATTCGTGACGAAGATGGTATTTCTGTTGACTTTATCGTAGAAGGTGACTTCCCTAAGTACGGCAACGACGACGACAGAGCAGATGAAATTGCTGTATGGCTCCTTAAGACATTCCTTGAAAAGATTAAGAAGCACCACACATACCGTGATTCCGAGCCTACAACATCTATCCTTACCATCACATCCAATGTTGTTTACGGTAAGGCAACAGGTAATATGCCAAGCGGAAGAAGAGCAGGGGAACCACTTTCACCTGGTGCTAACCCAAGCTATGGTGCAGAGCAGAACGGACTTCTTGCATCCCTTAACTCCGTTGCAAAGCTCCCATATCACTGGGCACTTGACGGTATTTCAAATACACAGACAATCAACCCTGACGCTCTCGGTCACACAGAAGAAGAGAGAGTTAACAACCTTGTACAGGTTATGGACGGTTACTTTGACCAGGGCGCACATCACCTTAATGTTAATGTATTCGGCAAGGAAAAGCTCATTGACGCTATGGAACATCCTGAAAAGGAAGAGTATGCAAACTTTACAATCCGTGTTTCAGGCTATGCTGTTAAGTTCATCGACCTCACCCGTGAGCAGCAGCTTGACGTAATTTCCCGTACCTGTCATGCAACAATGTAATGATTTAGTGGGCAGAGTAAATGCCCTTGAAACCTTTGGTCTGGTTGACGGACCGGGTGTGAGATTTGTGGTATTTTTGCAGGGCTGTAATATGCGTTGCAAATACTGCCACAATCCCGAAACCTGGGATAAAAACACAGGTGACGAGTGGACTGCTAAGGCGCTGTTTGACAGGGCATACCGCTACCATAAGTACTGGAAGGATAACGGCGGAATAACTGTAAGCGGGGGAGAACCACTACTGCAAATTGACTTTGTCACAGAATTTTTCAAACTGGCAAAGGAAAAGAATATCCATACCACCCTTGACACCTGTGGACAACCCTTTTCAAATGATAAAGAGTTCCTTGAAAAGTTTGATGAACTTTTAAAGTACACAGACCTTGTAATGCTTGATATTAAAGAGTTTGATGAGGAAAAGCACAAAGACCTGACCGGTCACAAAAACTCCAATATCAAGGAGATGGCGCAGTACCTTTCTGACCACAATGTAAAGATGTGGATTCGCCATGTGCTTGTCCCCGGACTTACGGACGATGAGCAGGGACTTGTTGACCTGAACAACTTTATCAAACAGCTCAACGGTGTTGAAAAGGTAGAGATTTTGCCATACCACACATTGGGACTTATGAAATGGGAAAAGCTAAAGCTACCTTATCCCCTTGAGGGTGTAAAAACACCGACTCAGGAGGAAATTGACAGGGCAGAAAAGCTTTTGGAAATTAAATAATACAAATTAAAGGGGCTGAATTTCAGTCCCTTTATTACATAAAAAAGCCACATAATGAGCCATTTTATACTCATTATGTGGTGATTTTGTTTTACTTTTCTGCTGAGTTAAGCCATTTAGTTGGAATAAAGCTACCGATAAATGCGGAGACTATAAGCCAAGGTATTACCCTTAAGGGGAAACACAGCAAAAGCAGGAGTGAAACTGCGAAAGGCTTTTTCATAATAACACCAAGCAGACCGGCTGTTACAACACCCATACAAAAGGCTGAATTAAGACCTGTGAGTATTGCTATTCCACAGCCTACACTTACTCCGCTGAAAATCACAGGGAAGAAATGACCTCCACGCCAGCCGGATTTTATACATACATTTGTGAGTAGCAACTTCAAAAGACCGGTGACAATTAACAGCCATGGTGCATATTCCTTGTAAGTGTTAATGATTTCTCCCATACTTTCCTCGCCGGAAAACATTGTCATAGGGAAATATGTTCCAATAATCCCTAAAATCAATCCTCCAAGCATAGTACTTATTACTATGCCGATTTTGTCCTGTAATTTTTTGAAGAAAGCCTTTGTAAATCTGTCAAATACTAAGTAGAAAATGCCAAAGACCGCCCCTACAAGTGCAAGAGGAATACCGAAAAGTTGTTCATTGCTTGTGATTTTAGCGTACTCAATCCGTGGCATTCCTATGCCCCCACCAAAGATACTGCTTAATAGAGAAAACACACCGAAAGAGGACATTACAGATACAATTATGTAGATTGTTTTTGAAAACTTGGAAATGGTAATTTCTTTGTCGTAATCAACCTTTTCTTCTATTGGCATAACCAAGCCGAACAGAGGTGCACCGAAAATTGTTCCCAGCGCAGAACTTAATCCTATTTTTGTAATATCCTTTAAATAGATATTTACATACTTAATCTTGTCACCAACCCAGTAACAAAGCCCTACAATAACACCGGTAAGTCCTGCCTCCGGTCCAATACTTCCTCCGAATAAAAGGGGGAGAAGTGCCGCTATGCAGATTACAAAAATATTGTTGTATGAGTAATATTTGTCCTTTTTAACCTTTGCTATAACTGTGTCCATTTCATCGGGATATGACCCGAATTTCTTTTGATACAGCCCGATAATCAGTCCGCCCAAAAGGCAAAGGATTATTGTGTAGAAAGGAAAGTTAATGATATTCTTACCCTGTTCCCAAATAAAGTTAATTCCTAAATTCAAAAGTTTTAGAAATGACCATATAATTCCGGCGATTATAGCGCCCATAAATCCGCACATTAAAATTGAAATTGTTTTGCTGACAAATGTGTTGTTTCTCATACTGAAATCTCACTTCCTCAAGACAATTGCATAGGGGGTTGAAACATTTACCTAAATTTTATCATACAATAAATCTTATGGCAAGATAAATAAAAGGATTATAGATTAGTTTAAGTAGTTCCTTTATCTATTAATTGACCATAATAAAATGCTACGCTTTTAGAGATTTGTATTATATAAAAATTACGGAAAGGCAAACCCCAAGGATATTTCCTTGGGGTAAAATTTTGCATAAAATCAGCAATTGTGCGGTTTAAAACCTCTTAATCTTCTTTGTCTGAGTTTTTTCAAACTCGGTTTCACGGACTTTCAGGCGATATACCTTTTTGTATGGGGGAACGGTTTTGTTATACTTATCAATGATTTCCTGTAAAGCAGTAGGAATATCTTTGACTTTTTTCTTCTGGGCATATTCCATATCCGGGAAGATTTCTGCCTCAATAAAACCTTCGCTTTCCCTTACAAGAATTTCGCTCACAAGTCGGTTTTCGCCCAGCTTGTTCTCGATTTCTTCCGGGGATACATTTTCGCCGTTTTTGGTGATGATAAGGTTCTTCTTTCTGCCTGTGAGGAAGATGTAACCATCATCATCAACATATGCCAAGTCCCCTGTTACAAGCCAGCCGTCCTTAAGAGCCTCGGTGGTTTCGTCAGGCATATTGTAGTAGCCCTGCATAACGCTTGAACCCCTTACCCAAAGCTCACCGTCAACAACCTTTGCCTCACAGTTTGGCATCAGCTTGCCCACAGAATCCTTCTTTATCTTCCAAGGAAGATTGGTGCTGATAACAGGTGAACATTCCGTCATTCCGTAGCCCTGTAAAATTGTAATTCCGTACCTTTCAAAAAGGTCGATTAACGCAGGGTTAAGGTATGCACCGCCACTGCAAATTGTGTTGAACTGGTCGCCGAAAACCTTTTTCTTTACGATTTTGGCAGGGAGGAGCTTTGCCTCCTCCAGCTTTTTGGCAATGGTTTCTATCATAAGTGGTACCATAAGTATCATATTAGGCTTAAACAGCTTGATATTCTTTGCAACTCTCATCAGCGAATCGTTGATGCAGATTACACTTCCCAGTGAAATTCCCTTTAGAATGTCCATACTCAGGCAGTATGCGTGATGGATTGGAAGAACAGTCATAATTACATTCCTTGGTGGAAGTTTCATATCAAGACAGGTTGCATTTTCAGCCATATTCTTGTGGGTGAGCATTACACCCTTGCTCTTTCCTGTTGTGCCGGAGGTGAACATAATGGTGCAAAGGCTGTCAGGCTTTGGCATTTGGTCAAAGCTACCCTCGTTTTCCTTGACAAGCTCCCAAAATGACTTGATTTTGTCGTCGCCTGTTTCCTTTTGCATAGAGATAATGTGCTTTAGCTTAGGGCAATTCTCCATTGCAAGGGAAGCAACATCCTTGCGTATTTCGTCAAAAACAAGTACTGTAACATCTGCACGGTTGATAAGCTCGCACAGTTCATCAGCAGGCAGGGAAACATCCAGGGGAACAGCAACGCTTTCGCTGTTTACTGTTCCAAGGTAAGAAACAATCCATTCATATGATGTCATACCTGTTATAGCTATATGACTGCCCTGTTCGCCAAGGCTGAGGAGAACTCTGGAAAAGCTTTCGCTGTCATTTTTCAGCTGGGTGTAGGTTTTTGCACCTATTTCATCCTTTTTCAGCTTGAATCTTATGGCGTCCTCTTTTCCGAACTCCTTTTCGGCATCTATGAGTATTTCACGAATTGTGGTACAAGACATTTTGTTCCTCCTGTTTATTTGTATGTTGTCAACTTAATTTGCATCCCTCAGCAGGGGAATATTCGTCCGATAGAGGCTTTGGTTACATTCAGCCTCCACCAGACGGGGGAGGTGGCACGGCTTTAGCCGTGACGGAAGGAGGGAAAAAGTGTTCTCTTTTGCTCTTTTTGTCTTTAGAGGATAGTTTGATTTTAAGTGCTGACTCAAACTTTGACATCTAAAGACCAAGAAAGATATATTGACTACTTTTTCGCTCCCTCAGTCACGCAAGGCGTGACAGCTCCCTCATCCGATGGAGCCTTTTTTAATTCTCTGAAATCAGGCTTTCGATGTATTCAACAGCCTCGCCGACTGTGCGGATGTCAACCACCTTTTGCTCGTCAACCTCAATGTCAAATTCGTCCTCGATTTCGCCAAGCATACTCATAAAGTCAAAGGAGGTAAAACCCAAATCCTCCATAAAGCGGGATTCAGGCTTAACATCCTGTGGCTCAACTTCAACATAGTTACAAATGATTTCTACAAATTTATCAAACATAAAAAATCTTCCTTTACACTAATTTCATTATTTCTCCCACAGACAGGTTTGGATTTTCTGTACCCTTGAACATAATCTTGCACAGATAGTAGTACAGATATTCAAGCTGTTCCCTTGAAACCGCCTTAACTTGATGCTCAAAGCTGAAGTCCAGTCCGTTGTCGGCAGGGCGGTGGGATACTGTCAGATACATTGCCTGTGTTGTAGCACCGTTTTCGTACCACTTTGTCTTGTACTTAATGTCGCCCAGCTGTTCAAGGCTCTGTGACCTTAGTGAAAGTGGCTGATATGTAAGTGACATTGGCTCGTAGGTGTGTCCCGGCTGATTTTTATAAGTCCTTCCACGGTGTGCAAAGTAGGCAACAGGGTCGTAGTTTGCGTGGCGGAACATCTGGTTCTGCATATCACGGATTATGTGAATACCTTCCATAAAGGTCTTGTCCTCGGGGATAATTACACGGCAGGGGAAGGAGTGAATCCTTGTGCCTCCGCACTTCTTTTCCTTAAGAGTTGCCCTTCTTGCAATGGCTGTGTTGATGGACACATCGTTGTTGCCGTTCATCTTGTGGAAATATGTGTGAAGTCCCATAATCAGCAGGCAAACAAGGGAAATGTGGTTGTTTTCGCAAAAGTCAATGAGCCTCTTTGTAGGCTCTTCCTCAAGGTGGAACACATCAAGGGCTGAGTCAACTGAGTCGGAAATGTTGATTGCTGTCCTTGCGTTTGGATTTCCTGTTCTTTCTCTTTCTTCCTCCAGCTTTTTTCTGCCGTCAATACCGTTGTAAATAGGCTCGGAGGATTCTATGAGTTTTTCAAAAAACGCTGTATCCCTGTCCTTCGCCTTGCACCCTGCCTCATAGGCAAGGTCCTTTTCAAGCTGTTCGGTGTAGGACGCCATTTCCTTCGGATACGGTACATTCTCAAACTTTGAGTTACAGTAGATTTCAATGATATCCTTCATAAAGCAGATGAGGGATTGTGCGTCCATTGTCAGGTGATCTACCAGAAGATAAACACCGCTGTAGCCGTCGGGCATTTTTATCATAACAATTCTGTTCATAGGGCAGTCCTGATTTACAAAAGGAATCCTTGTCCAGCCCCTCATAATATCCTCGGCTTCCTCCATAGTTTTTTCTGTGAAATCACGGAATTCAATTTCTCTCTCTTCCTTGTCGGCAACATACTGATACCAATTGCCCTCATCGTCCTTAACAAATCTAAGACGCATAGAGTCGCATCTTTCGTAGGCTTTGTAGATTGCCTGTCTTAGTGCGTCAAAGTCGATTTCGGTTTCAATTGTCAGGCTTGTGCCGATGTTGACAACCTCACTTTTTGGGGAAAGGTCCTTGTAGAATATGTGGAATTTCTGTGCGGCTGTCAGGGGATAAACCTTGTGACCGTTGTAAGTGTTCATATTATTATTCCTCCAATAAAGTCATTAAGAGCCGATTCGTAAGCCTCTGTGTCCTTGTAGTAGCTTTCTGCGTGTGCGGCACCCTTTATAATAAGCTTTTTCTTTGGGGACGCACAGTTCTCATAAATTTCCTCACACATACTGCAAGGAACAAATGTGTCGGCGTCACCGTGGATAAAAAGTATGGGAACCTTTGCCTTTTTAACCTCTCTTGCGGCGTTGCAGTCGTCCATTCCGTAGCCTGCCTTCCGTTTGTTGACTGCACCGGCAATCTGAATTACCGGAAATGCAGGCAGGTGGTACATTGAATGAAGAACATGGGTGAATACATATTTTGGAGAAGTAAAACCGCAGTCGGAAACAATGCCTTTAACCTGCTTTGGAAGTTCAAGTCCGCTTGCCATAAGCACGGTGGATGCCCCCATTGATGTACCGTGCAGGAGTATTTGTACATCCTCACCCAGTTTTTCAAGGATGAAGTCAATCCAGGAAACACAGTCAAACCTGTCAAGATATCCAAAGCCTATGTATTCCCCCTCACTTTGTCCGTGGGAGCGTTCGTCCACAAGGAGCATACTGTAGCCTTTTTTAATGTAGTAACCCGAAAGTGCAATGTAGTCCTTCATACCCTCGCTTGTGTAGCCGTGAAAGCAGATTACAACTTTACTTTCATCCCCAACAGGGAAGTATGTTCCGTGAAGCTTTAGCCCGTCCTTTGCTTTTATGTACACATCATCGTGGGGTTGTGCAAGGAGAAACTGCTTTCTCTCTTCAAGAAATGGCTTGTACTGGTTCCAGTCTGTTCCTGCCATTTTCATTGTTTTTTCGGTTTTTGCCTTGCTCCGCTTCATTGTGCGACGGTAAAAGTAGGCACATTCAACGGCTGTTCCAACAGCAACAGCACCTACAACTGCACCGCCGATTAGTAGTGCGTTCATATTATTAGCCTCTTTTCAGAAGTGAATTACTTTCTTTTGCTGTCCACAATTTCCTTGAATCTCAGAGCCTTTTCAATACTTCCCTCAACCTTTAGCTTTTGGATTGTAAAGGCAAATACAGGGTCCATCTTGCCCTCGGAAATCTTGCGCAGAGTGTTGGCACTGCAAATGAAGATTGCGTCACGGTCAAAGTATTCGTATGGCTCAATGGAGAGCTGTCCGTCCTTAACCTCAACATAGAAGATACCGGATTCTTCTCCTGTGATGTTAAACTGAAAGGCAAGGTGCTCCTGGATGTCGCTTACATCGGCGTTTACAAACTTTTCTTTCATTTCTGCAAAAAATTCTGCGTATGTCATTTTGATAACCTCCAAAAGTCGACTCTCGGTCGACATTATTATATTATTAAAATATCACGATTTCGACCGTCAGTCAATCCTTTTTGGTTTCCTTTTCAGAAGTTTTTAACGAGTTTTTAAAAAGGAAAAATTATGTTTGCAAAGCCCTGTAATTGTGTGATATAATTTAAAAATACAGGGTTAATTTTCTGCCTTTTATTTGGCTGAAAAAATCAGCGCATTGACGGGGATGGTAAAATGCAAAATACTAACAAAGAAAAGTACGATAAAATCCTTGACGCACTTCAGGAACTGCTGGAAAGCAAGGAAATCCACTCTATTTCCGTAAGCGAAATTGCTCAGAAGGCGGGAATAGGCAAGGGAAGTGTGTACTATTACTTTTCCTCCAAGGACGAAATACTTGAAGCCTTGGTTGAGCGAAACTACGAAAAACCCATTGAAACAGCCAAAAATCTTGCAAAGCAGACTAATGTTTCACCCTTTACAAGGATGGCTATGATTTTTCAGGCTTGCAGAAATTCCTCCTCGGCAATCTCTGCCAAAAATCCGCCCCGGACCCTGACTGATACAAAGGAGCAGGCACTTCTGCACCAAAAGTATATGCACCATCTAATACAGGAGCTAAAGCCTGAGCTTACCAAAATTATTGAGCAGGGAATTGAAAGCGGGGACATACACTTTGACTATCCTTCATCTCTTGCGGAAATTGTGCTGATTGTACTTTCTGTCAAGCTGGACAACACCCTTGTGCCCTCCACACCCCGGGAGATTGAAGAAACAATTTTAGGACTTATCTCCCTGCTTGAAAAAGGTACCGACAACCCAAAGGGTTCTCTGAATTTCCTCACAGCATATCCGTAACTTTAAATTTTATATTTTCTTTTGAGCTGACCTTTATGGTCGGCTTTTTGTGTATATGAGTAATATTTTGCTACGCTTTATCCTTGAGGATTGTAATATGCTTTTTGCCAATTGTAGTATTAAAGTTCCAGATTTTGAATATATTTTGTAAAGCTACAAACTGTTACCGTAAAAAAATAAGGCTGATAAGTGATGAATTATTGAAAAATAAACGGTTAAGCATTGAATTTTATCAGATATTGTGTTAAAATAACATTCCTAATATTGATAATGAATATTAGTTTTAGATAAGAAATTCCAGGAGGTTGTTATGAAAAACACATTCAGATTATCCCGTGGTTTATTCCATACAAAAGTGTTTCTTTCAATTGTGCTGGTTGTCGCTATGATAACCTCGTCACTGCCTATCACTTTTGCAGTAACTACTTACACAGGAGTTTTAAAAAATGCTGGCTTTGATAGTGGTGCTGACTCTTGGAGTAAAGCAAATGGTGAAATTACGGTAAATCTCGAAGAAGGGGTAGAGAGCGTAAATGCCCTTGAATTGACAACGGATGAAAATGCTGTTTATCAGGCTGTTTCAAAAGAGGATGGCTCGGAATATGCTAAAGGTACAACCTTTAAATGGAATCTTAAGTATAAAAGCAGCAATTCAAGTGATATTGGCGCCCTTGTTTTGGGAACAAATACGCCTACCGCAACGGAAGCTCAAAAAGACCAGTTAAGGCAGATGATGACTTGGCTTAGGGACAATAGAAAAATTGACACAAAGGTACCTTATAACGGTAAGTACACTGTTGTTGTTTATTCAAGACCCTTTGATGAAGACGGTAAATTTGTAGTTGAAGAAAAGGATACTTACGAATATAATTTCAGCCTTGTTCCTAAAGTATATTGTACAGAAAAGTTCTCTGTAACACTGTTCAGAACAACCGAAACAGATTGGATAACAGTTGATAACTCGGATAATACAACATTTACATTTAATCAGAACTTTCCGTCAATCTACTATTCCTTGATTTCTTACAGTGGCAGTCCCCTTGTTGATGATGTGGATTTAACTATTAATGATGATGATACAGGAAATGATGAATGTAATAATTTGCAAAACGGTAGTTTTGAGGAGCCTGCATTTACAGAGCAATATAAACAGTATGCCAGTATTCCATATTGGAAAACAACATCAACTTTAACTAGTCGGAGGTTTGAACTATTTAGAAGTAATACCTCTTATCATTTCCCTTCAAAAACAAACCAAAAGGTTGCTGAACTTGACCAGGCTGCGGAGTTAAATGCAGAAGAGGCAAGTACAATGTACCAGTACATTAATACTGAAGCTGGTAGCCGGTACAAGTGGAGCCTTGCCCACAGGGGCAGGAATGGTGCTGATATTATGGCACTTATTATCGGTCCAAATCAGGATGTTGATCCAAGTAAACCCGGAGATAGATTAACTGAAGACCAGTTTATGCAAATGGTTAGCTGGGTGAAACTTCATAAAGACGAGTATCCTGATGAAAAGGAAAAAATTGAAAAAATTGAAGAGATACAGAGCCTTAATGATATAAAAAATAATGATGAAAGTTGTGACCCTGCTAAGGTAACAGTATATTCAAAGCCTTTTGCAGAAAATGGTGGATTTGTAGAGGGAACAGCTACTAACTTTAGTGCAACTGAATCCACTGTTTTTTCAGAAAAGTGGGATGTTACCATCATTTGTTCAGGTAATCAAAGCTGGAAGAAATATGGGGAAAATGAAGAGGATTACAGCTTTTACAATGTACCTGAGGGACAGGATAAATCAATCTTTGCATTTACAGCATATAAGGCATCAAATACAAAAGACCCTGAAGATTCAAATAAAATAAACACCTACGGCAACCTACTTGACGGTGTTAACTTTGAACTTTACTACCCTGCTCGTTCTATATCCTATACAGGTGGTGTCGCTGACCTTACCTATGTATATAAAGGGGAACTTGTACAGACACACTTGGGATCAGGAGAATCTACCGAGGCACTATGGATTGATGAAAATTCAACCTTTACTCTGGATGTTACACCAAAATATTCTGTAACTACAACTACTGATGAAGAAGGAAATGTAACAGAAACTATAAGAACAGACGCCAATGGTAATCAAATCCAAAACGCCTTCTTGGGTGCATATATAACTATTGACGGTGAAAGAAGATATTATGCGGCAACAGCTATTGGTGATGATAACGCTGTTTATTTCTCCGAAACTGTTGATGAAGAAACAGGACTTATAACATACTCCTACGGTCAGTCTAATGTATCGGGTAGAGTTGTTGTTGAGCTGGTATATTCAGAGGTATATACCATAACCTACAACTCCAAAGGAGGTAAGGCATATTCTGTTCACGAAGGTGAACTCACCAGTGGTGCTATGGACTGGAGTGGCAGTAACGCAAATGTTGCCCGTTTCTACGAAACTAAAAGTGCTGAATACACCTCAACCGCCTGCCAGTGGTGGGAAAGTAACCCCAATGTTATTTTCAAAGGCTGGGAGCTTGTTGGCGGTACTATAACCAAAGCGGACGGTACAGAGGTTTCTGATGACGAAAAGGTACTGTTTGCAGAAGATGCAACGGTCAGCTACACAGTACCGGAAGAACTTGAAGGTAAAAATCAAGAAGATTTGACAGAAGAACAGTTGAATCAATTATTAAGATTAGATTTTGTAATTTCTGACGGTAATTATATTGGAAAAGTAAACGCATACAGCGGCGGTGTTCTTGTTGCAAACTGGGAATACGAAACATCGGTAGTTGCCCAGACAGAACAGCTTGACGGTTCATTTAAGGATAGTGACGTCGGCGGTCAGGTGTCACTTATAGATAATACTACAGCTATTACTGATAGTGAAGGTACTGTATATAGTCCGGGTGATGTCATTGATAATTGTGCTGAGTTCACATATACATCACCATTTAACAATGTGATAACTGTTTCAAATCAGGAAAATACAGGCTATACATTCCTTGGCTGGTATGATGAGGAGGGCAACAAGATTTCTTCCACAACAGACCACAGCTATACCATAGAGCCCTACTACTCCACCAGCGATAAGACTACCGAAACTCAGACTCCGGCAGTTATTTACGCAAGGTTTGGTCTTAGCTGTAAGGTTAAGTTCCATATTAACGATATGGACACAGTTTCAACAGTAGGCAACCCCGATGCCGACCTTTGCAGGGTTTATTATCCATCAAGTGTTGATGTTTCAGGTGCAAGTACTTCCTATAAGATACTAAACCTTAACAGCAACAATCGTATTTCATACTTCTACGATATTCCTACCCCTGTATCAACAAACGGAAAAATCTTTAAGGGCTGGTACTTAGACCCGGACAATAATTCTGACAATAACCCGATTAAGTGGGATTCCGACACATATACTACGGACGTGGATATTTATGCTCACTGGATAGATGTGGGAACGGTTAATAAGGATGCTGACGACCAGAAGATTATTGACAAGTCAACAGTAGCATCCGGCTTGCTCCCCGGCATAGATTTGCTTGGTGTTCAGATTCGTTATGAGGATGAGGACGAAAACTATCCAAACGGCAGAGGAAGCGGTTCCGGTCAGGCACTTCACTTTGATACAGACGGACTGAGATTCATCACCTGTATCAAGGAGGATGTTCTCAGCCAGACAAATTCATTATTTAAGACAGCATACGGTTCATACTCAAAGAAATCCCTCAGTTACGGATATGTGCTGGCTAAAGAGTCCTCTGCAAAAAAAGCCTTGAGTGACGGTGAATGTCTTGAATATAAGGATACAAACGTCAACGGTGTTGACACAACTGCTGATTATAATTTTGTAACAAATGTTGACTGCACAAGCAGTGTAGGCGGATACAACACAAGTACAACTATTCTTGACCACAAAAACTATGATGAATACAGAATTTACTCATTGGTAGTTACATATAACACCGCAGGCAAAACTGACGCACAGATTGAAAGTGCCAAGAATCAGAATGTTGTAGCAAGACCGTACCTCCGCTATCAAGACGCAAACGGTCTTTACAGAACATATTATCAGGATTACACAGGCACAAATGTATATGGCGGATGTAGTACCAACTATAAAGCAACTTGGGATTACCTGAGCGGCAAAGGATATTTCCCTGAAAGGTGAATTTAGCATATTAATTGATTTTACGGTGAATTAAATGAGGATTGCAGATAGAATAATAATACTTGTTCTGCTGTTGTGTATGGCTGTGTTTTTGCCTGCCTGTGGCTGTTCTGCTGAAAATGATACTGACACAAAGTCTGTCAGTACATCAGCGTCAAGTGAAAGTAACGACAGCACAGGTCAACAGGGGGATAACAGTGAAAGTGAAGTGGGCAAAAATGACAGCGACTCACAGAATCAGAATAACAGTAATAATGGTTCTGCCCACGCTTCAAGCAGTCAGATAAACATTTCTTCAAATAGCAAATCCACTGTTTCAGCCGAAAGTGATAGCAACAGCTCAACAGCAAAAACCGAAAAATCTAATGCCTTAAGTGGAAATTTAAGTAATACACAATCAACTGAAAATACTAAAAATTCCGAAAAGTCCCAAACTGTTCCAAGTACAAAAAATGATAATGCACAGGTGAATTTCTATGATTTGTCGTAAGCTAAAAAAATTAATTATCGTTAATATTTCTGTCCTTTTCACCATTATGTTGTTTGTTGTGTGTGCTGTTTCTGTGGGCGCTGTTCAAAATGACAATGCTTTTTCGGGAACAGACTCTATTCTTTACGGTGACGCCAACAACGACGGTAAGGTGGACATAAGGGACTGCACATATATTCAGAAATGTATAAATAAAAGTGTAGTTCCTGAGGATAACAACTACTATATGACAGTAGCTGATTTGAATCAGGATTCCCGTGTAAACATCAAGGATACCACAATTTTGCAGAAGTATATAAACGGATTGTATTCTTCTCTCCCAATTACTACGGACACCCCAAGACCTACCGTAATTTATACATCTACTACCCCTACAACTACCGTGCCTGTCAATGATGATGAAGGATACAATAATATCGTTTACAAACCATAATATTTAGGGCAATGCCGGCTTAGCGCAAGCTGACATTGTCCTTTTTTATTTTCTATGTGACTAATAAGGCTTTTTGCAAGTTATTAGATGTGAAATTTCAAAAATCGTTTGAAAAATTTATATTTTGGTGATACAATCTAGTTAAAATGAAGAGAATTTATTTAATACTTTGAAATCTTAAAAAGGTTCAAAGTATACAAGCATATAATTCCCATGTATGAATGGGAAATATTTATAAATAAAAAAAGGAGTGATTTTTTTGAAAGTGAAAAAAGCATTATTGTCCTCCGTTCTGTCTGCTCTGCTGATAACGGCTTCTATGCCAATTGCTTCTGCTGTATATTCAGCAGAAGAGGTTTCAACAGATGTGATGATTCTGGGTGATGCAAACGGCGACGGACTGGTGACGATTAATGATGCAACCCTGATTCAAAAGCACGTGACAAAATTGGAAAATATCTCTGACGAGAGAAATGTGGCGGCGGATGTCAATGGAGATGACCACATTACTATTTCCGACGCAACGATGATTCAGAAATATCTGGTAAAAATTGATACGGGTTACCCCATCAATAAGCCAATCGGCGGTGGTGATATTCAGGACACCACCCCGACGGAAACCACCCCAACAGATTCCACCGAGGAAACCACCGCTACCTCTCCTTCTGATGTAGTTGATGAGGATGCGTGGAAAAGCAACACCGGTCAGATTATTCTCAGCAACAGCGGTATCACTGTTTCCGGTGAGGGAATTTCTGTGGACGGCAATACCGTCACCATTTCCGACGGCGGCGACTGGGAGGTTATGGGCACCTGTGACGACGGTATGATTTATGTTAACACAGGAGAGGTTAAGGACGAAAACGACAAGGTTAAGCTGAGATTGAACGGTATGAGCCTTACCAATACAAAGGGTCCTGCAATTTACTTTGACCGTTGCAAAAAGGCTTTTATCACCATTGAAAGCGGCAGCGAAAACTATGTGACAGACGGTTCTGCATACGCTACAGACTATTCCGAGGCGAAGGCTGCTGTTCACAGCGACGATTCCCTGGAAATCAAGGGTAAGGGTACCCTGAATGTAACAGGAAATTACAGTCACGCTATTAATTCCGATGATGACATATTGATTGAAAACGGAATAATTAATGTTCTTTCAAGTGTGAAGGACGGCCTCCACGCCAACGATGGAATAGACATTGTGGGCAAAAATATTGTTCTTACCACAAACACCACAGGCGATGCTGTGGAGAGCGAGGGATATCTTTCGGTAGATTCGGCTACGCTGAACTTTACAGCAGGTGCAAAGGGCTTGAACGCAGGGGACTATATTATCCTTACAAATGCTAAAGCCACGATGAATACCGGTAACGACTGTATCAACTCCAATGCTGCGGTTACGGTTTCGGACGGTACATATGACCTTAAGTCGGGGGACGACGGTATCACAGGTCTTTCCATTGTAGTTGAGGGCGGTACCTTCGATATGGAAACCACAGGCAAGGGCCTTAACGACGACAATGGCAACACCATTACCACAGGTGATTTCACCATTGATTCCACAGATGATTGCATTAATTCCAACGGCTGTGTAACAATTTATGACGGTACCTTTGAGCTGGAGTCCGATGATGATGCAATTACCGGCGACACCATCAGCATTACATCAGGTACTTTCCTGCTGAATACGGTGGGTAAGGGTATTAAGTCCACCACAGACACTACCCTTAAGGGTGGCGACTATACCGTCAACTCTACTGACGACTCACTCCATTCCAACGGCAATATCACAATTGACGGCGGTACCTATACGTTTACCTCCGGGGATGACGGTGTTCATGCCGACACCACCCTCACCGTTAACGACTGCGATATGACCATTACCAAGAGCTACGAGGGCTTGGAGGGTAACGATGTTATCATCAATGGCGGTACAATTTCCCTTGTTTCTTCCGACGACGGCATTAATGCGGCAGGCGGAAGCGATTCCTCCTCTCAGAATACCCGTCCGGGGGGACAGGGCGGAAGTCAGTTCAACCCAGGCACATCCTCCAACAGCAGTATCCAGATTAACGGCGGATATATTTCTGTTGTTGCATCAGGCGACGGTATAGATTCCAACGGTGCCTTGACCTTTGCCGGTGGCGTTACCCTGGTACAGGATTTGACAAACGGCGGTGACTTTGCAATTGACGCAGACAGCACAATTACTTTCAGCGGTGGTATTGTTATGGCTGTGTGCTCCTCCAACGCAATGTGGCAGGATATTACAAGTAAACTGAGTAGCGGTGCTGTGGTTAACCAGTCAGTAGGCTCTGTTTCCACAAGTACCGTATTCGCAGTAAAGGATTCTTCCGGTAACGTGCTTTCAGCACTCCAGTCCAAGCTGTCAGGCAGTGTGGGCGTTGTTTACTACAACAGCAGTTCCACAGCAAGCACCGTTTCAACAGGCGGTAGCTACAGCGGTACTCTGGACGACTTTGGATACGGCTCAGGGGGAAGCTACAGCGGCGGCACCGGCTACACCCTATCAACCGGCTCATCAGGGGGAAATAACCGCCCCGGCGGAATGTAATTATTCACACAATACTCTAAAGATAATTCACAACTCCGCTGTAAATGATG
>JBJEOU010000153.1:0-15236 GCA_051880875.1 Ruminococcus sp.
GCACTACTGCTTTCCTTTCAGATTCTTCAGTCGCTTTGCTCCCTCAGAATGACAGTATGGGGTAGACTTTGCTCCCTCAGAATGACAGGTGGTGTTATTCTGAATGCTTAGTATCAATTAGTTTTTATTGTTTATCGTTATCATCAAATATATCGCCACATTCAGGGCAGAATTTCGGCGGATTGTGTGGGTCTGCCGGCTCCCAACCGCACTTGTCACAGCGGTAGAGAGGAGCACCCTCAGGCTTTTTTGCACCGCATTCGGCACAGAACTTGCCCTTGTTTACAGCACCGCAGGAGCAGGTCCAGCCATCTGACTCTGCCGGCTTTGGAGAACCGCATTCAGGACAGAATTTTCCTGTTGCTGTAGCTCCGCACTTACACTTCCATGAATTTGCCTGCTGAGGCTCCGGCTTTTTACTGCCACACTCAGGGCAGAACTTGCCGGTTGCTGTTGCACCGCAGGAGCATTTCCAACCGCCGGCAGGGGCTGACGGTGCAGGTGCCGGAGCAGACTGCTGTTGTGCCTGTTGCTGTTGACCCATTGCAAACAGGTTTTGTGCGTTCATTCCGCCTGCCTGTTGAGCCATACCCATACCCATAAAGCCCATCATTGCTCCGTTGGGGTTTCCGGCTGCTGTCTTCATAGCGTCTGACTGTGCACCAACCAGCGTTGCAGCGGCCATTGTGGGGTCACGCATAATTGCTGTGCGCTGTGCCTGTTTAATCATCTCTGCATCCTCATCAGGCAGAGTTACAGAGCCAAGTGCAATGCTGACAACCTTTAGTCCACGTAACTCGCCCCACTTGGCAGACAGGGCAACATTCATTGCGTCCTCAAGCTCGGTATTGTGGGATACAATCTGATTAGGACGAAGCTCCAAATCCGAAAGCTTGCCGAATGCAGGCTGTAATGCGCTGATAAATTCAGTCTTAAGCTGGCTGTCCAGCTCATCTCGTGTGTACTCCTGTTCTACATTGCCACACACATTGGTATAGAAGAGAAGCGGGTCGGCGATTTTGTAGGAATATACACCCGAACAACGGACAGAAACATCAATGTCCAGTCCGATTTTGCTGTCAACCACACGGAAAGGTATTGGGTTCGGTGTTCCGAACTTGTTGTCAATAAGCTCCTTGGTGTTGAAGTAATATACCCTTTGGTCTTTCCCTGTGTCACCGCCATAGGCAAAACGCTTGCCCACTGTCTTAAAGGTGTCCAGAATACTCCTGCCAAGACTTCCGGCAAAAATGCTTGGTTCGGTAGAGGAGTCATATGTAAATTCGCCCGGCTCGGCGCAAACCTCTACCACCTTTCCCTGCTCTACAATAATCATACATTGACCGTCTGCTACGGCAATGCCTGAGCCGTTTGAAATAATGTTATCGTTACCCTTGGTATTGGAGGAACGACCGCTGACCTGCTTTTTGCCCTTGGTCACCAGTACCTCCTTATCCATTGCCTCACAGTAGAAAAATTCTTTCCACTGGTCAGCCATTGTTCCGCCTAAAGCGCCAATTCCCGCTTTAATAAGTCCCATATTTGAAACTCCTTTCGTATTGTTATATTTTATTTCTATGGAAATTTATTTATTACCCATTGTTATTTACGGAAACATTGATTAAATCATTTGCTAAAATACTCTTAATTTTATCTATTAACTCTTCCGACATTACTTTGCTTTGAGTTTGATTATGGGAATAAGTGAGAGTATATTTTTCCTCAGTTCCGTCAAGAGCATAACATTTCTCATTTTTATTACTTTTTTCTTCGTTGGGGAGTTGTTCAAGGTTGAGTTTTCTAAGCTCTTCCACAGTATTTTGGGAAATAGTTATGCCATCTTCAAATTTATATTCGTTCCCTTCTTTATCACAAAATCTACCATATGAAATATACTGTTCATTTTCAGATTCTTTTACCGTTATATTGAAGCAGTAGCCAAAGTTTGAGTGGTTACGCCACATATTAAGCTCTTTCCATTCCCCTTGCACATGATGTTCGTCTTGTATTTCATCTTGTATTTTTCTTTTAGAAAAATAATTTATATCCATTCCAACAAAACTCATATCCTACCTCATATATATTTCTTGACTGTTATTTTTGCCTGATGAATAGGGATTTTTGTTTTCCTTTGGAGGGTCAGGCTTACTGCATCTCCCTGCCCAACCTATAATCAATGTAAAAACGAAAATATAAACTACCCAAAGAGATAATGCAAGCCAAAACCACATAATTGATAAGCCAATGCAAAAGTGGAGTATCAATAGTATCCATGCAGGTACTGACAGCTCTATATTAAGGAAAATATTAATCAAAAAACACAGAAAAAAACTGCCGGTGCGTTTTGTCCTCCGCATTACCTTCCTCCTCACACAAAAATATAAGAATTCAAACTGTATATTTTATGGGAATTCTTTTTCAAATAGTCTTATTTATATAAGATAAGGCTCTTTGAAAAAGGGAGTATAGAACCATTATAACTATACTCCCTCCAAAAATCAATTATTTCACTTAATTATTATTTACTTTTTAACAGTAACAGATTTTGCTTTTGACCAGCTTGAATATAGATTTGTTGCCTTTCCGTTGACCTTAACTGTTTTGTAGGTACGAACACGGGCGTAATACTTTTTCTTTGCACTTAGCTTTTTGATTGTTGCTGAGGTTGTAGTATTCTTCTTTACAGTAGTAATTTTGCTGTTGGTGAACTTACTGCTTTGAGAATACTGAATCTGATAGCCTGTGGTCTGGGTTGCCTGCTTTTTCCACTTGACTGTCATTTTCTTTGAACCGGCTGTAAGCTTTGAGACGCTGGTTGACTTTGGATTAATTGCAAAGTACATTGTCTTTGTACCGCTGTAATTACCTGTCAGTGTAACCTTTACTGCGTATTTGCCCACATTCTTTCTGCCGGACTGATAGCTCACTGTGTAGTCGGTATTCTTCTTAAGGGTGCTACCTTGGCTATTCTTTACCGTTACAGAAGGAGTAATTACCTTTCCGCTGTAGGTGTAGCTTGTTGCTGACAATCTGATGTTAGATACTCTTGGAATTGCCACAGCTGAAAGAACTTCGTTGCAACCTGTACAAACAGATTCTACCCTTCCGTCCTTTGTTGTAGTTGCCTTAACAACATTTTCAACCAATGTATGCTCCTCATAATTGGGAGCTACCGTTGTTCCCATACTTGAATATGGAGCCTCAAAGGTAGTTGTCTGAGCTGTTGCGTCAGCGAAATTAACTGACTGAGAGCCTGCTCCTGTGAAGTAGGTACCGCCCCAGTTCACAAAGTGACTGCCTTCCTTTGCAGGTGCAGAGACATCAACATTTTCCCCCATTAGGTAATATCCTGTCTGGTCCTCGCCAACTGAACCCTGTATGTCTACATAATAGAATGTTACATCAACATAAATTGAACATCCAAGCTCGCCTCTGCTATACTCACTTGTTGAAAGCTGTCTGCCGTTAAAGGTGATGGACTTGACTTCGTTAATGTTAATCATATCTTCATAGGCGGTATCACTCTCACCCAGAACCGGCATTAAACAAAGGCGAAGCTTGTATGATGTTCTTTCTGTAACAGCTTCATTGCCCATTTTGTCCCCTGCTGAATTTTTCCAGTAAGAGGAATTTCCTTTGTTACCCCAAATCTCCCACTGGCAGCCTGTGCTGTCAGAGCCTACAACACTGAAAATTCCATCAGGAGACTTTGCTGATTGTCCTACCACAAGACCGTTTCCCTTTGAGCCGGTTATTTCAAGAACAATGTTCTTAAAGGAATCCGGTAAATATTCTGTTGCCGATGCACCCATAGGAACAATTGCAAAAGTTGTTGCCAGCATTATTGCCGACAGTAGTACAGATAATAGTTTTTTCATAAACATTCTCCTTTTAAAATTTTTTCAATCACATTATACAATTAATATGTCAAAATTTCTATTGCCCAAGGGGTAAAATAGGGCTACTTGTATATGGGCCTTAGGGGTAAATAGGGCTACTTTTACAAAAATCTTTGTTTTTTCAGCAAAAATGCCCTGTGGTAATCCCACAAGGCTGAAAACAAAAAGGACAGCGATACTATTGCTGTCCTTAAAATATACAGATTCATTTATATACTACTATGAAGGAAAATCACACATTTACCTCTGACCTTATCTTACTCAGGAGTTCTTTGCGGTTTTCTACCCCCAATTTGCGGTAAATGCTGGATGAATGTTTTTTGATTGTGCTTTCGGTCACAAACAGCTCCTCAGCAATTTCCTTCCGCCTCTTGCCCTCAATAAGAAGCTTGAAAACATCGGTTTCTCTTTTTGAAAGGGCGTCGGCGCTTTGCCACAGAGAAAGTATTTTCTCGGATTCCTCAACTGTAAAGCAGGAAACCGGTTGTTCCTTTACAGAAAGCTTTTCAACGGCATTGGTGTATTCCCTGATTACGCTGTAAAACAGGAGCAAGAGCACCTCGGTAACCACATAGACAACAGACAGGTATTCAAATTCACTGTGCATTATTGACTCCAAAAGCCAGACGCCTATATTTATAGAAACGATTACCGCCAAAAATGAGGATACCCTTAAATTTTTCTCTGATTTCCTTACAAATGAATATATTATTATCCCCACCATACCCAGCAGATAGGCGACTATATACATCTTGTACACAGGGTGCAAAGGGCCGTAGGTCTTTTTAAGTACAGATGAACCGTAGACCTGCTTTAGGGAAACAGTTTCGTAATACACATCGGAGTAGCCTCCGCTTGAGGCAATCAGGAATATTACTACCGCTAACGACAGAAAGACAATCAAAAGCCATCTGGGTATTGCGACCTTGCACAGGTCTGCAATTATAAGCAACATACATACAGGCAAAAAGACACTGCCCAAGTACGCCAAAGCGTTGGAGCAAAGCGCCAATGTTATGTTGGGGGAAAGGGACAACGCAAAATATCCGGCATTGGTAACAGCGATTGAAATAAACAACCACAGCAACAATGGGTTTTCTCTTCTATGAGATGCACCGCAAACTGCAACAAGGACAAGAGAAGCTACAAAGGTTATTCCATACCAAACAAACAAATCTGCCCCTCCTCTTTCTCTCATCATTTTAGCATACTAATAATACACAGAAATCTTATTTTTGTCAAACTTCCCCTTTGTTTTTGAACCTGACCAAAGCATTAAAAAGAACGGTTTTTGAAGGTGTTTTCAGATAAACCGGAAGTAAAACTATATTTTTTCCTTTCCCATCTCTGTTATTGATGAAACCTGAAATACACCGGGAATCCAAAGCAATATCATATAAATCCATCTGGCAAAGCTATCGCCAAAAACTAAGACAAAAATTATTATACTTAAAATCCAAGCAACGCTATTAAGTACCTTTGTCACCTTTCCAAAAGCAAGATTCCTTACGGTCAGAAATCCTGTAATCGTTTCGGCAAAAAGCAACACAGTCAGAAAACATAATCCTCCCACAACAAATGAATAGGGTATTTTTATATTTACAACCACCCCAAACGGTAAAGAGGAATTTACAATGTACCATACAGTCAAAAAAGAAGAAAACAGCAGGGAAGCTATCATCAGCCGGTTGCATATTTTCAACATTTTTACTTGTTTGTCCATAAAAACATCCTTTCAAAAAAAACTCCTGTGGCAAAGTCGTTCTGCCACAGGAGGATAGTTTTATAAATTACATATTACAGGAAAATGTACTTGAGGATAAACAGAACTGCAAGTACATACATAATCGGGTTGATTTCCTTTGCCTTTTTGCAAATGAGATTAATAACAACATAGGAAATTACTCCGATTGATATACCCTCTGAAATGCTGTAGAACAGAGGCATTGCAATAATGCACAGATAAGCAGGGATTGCAGAGGTATAGTTCTTTGAGGTCATCTTGATTTCTGAAATATTGCTGAACATAAGGAATCCTACAATAATCAAAGCAGGTGCTGTTGCAAATGAAGGAACAGCTGTAAAGATTGGTGCAAAGAACATTGAAATCAAGAACAGAACAGCAGTTGTCATTGCGGTAAGTCCTGTTCTTCCGCCCTCGGCAACACCGGCTGAGGACTCAACAAATGTTGTGGTTGTGGATGTACCAAGGACTGCACCGGCAGAGGTTGCAATAGCGTCAGAGAGAAGAGCAGGTCTGATTCTTGGGAGTCTGCCCTTTTCGTCCAGCATACCGGCCTTTGTGCTTACGCCGATAAGAGTTCCCAATGTGTCGAACAAGTCAACAAATAGGAACGAGAACACAACAATGATAAAGTTAAAGATACCCACATTGCTGAAATCCACATTAAAGCACTGACCAAAGGTTTCGCCCAGCTTGGAGAAATCTGTCATTGCAAATGTTGGAATAAGTGAGTAGTAACCTGCCTCTGCATTTGGTACATAAAGGCCTGTCAGCTCACAGATTATACCCAGAATCCAGGTTAAGAGAATGCCGATAAGAATTGAGCCTTTTACCTTTTTAATGTACAGTACAGCCATAATAAATGTGCCGATAACTGCAAGCAAAGCGCAAATTCCGGAAGTGTTAAAACTGTCGGTAAAGTTTACAATAGTAACAAGTGTTGACTGATTTCCAACGGTAAGTCCTGCATTCTGTAGACCGATAAATGCGATAAACAAGCCGATACCTACGGAAACGCCATGCTTTAGAGAAAGGGGTATGGCGTTAAAAATTGCCTCTCGAACCTTGGTTAATGAAAGGATAATGAAAATTATACCCTCAATAAACACAGCAAGCAAAGCAACCTGCCATGAATATCCAAAGCCAAGCACAACGGTGTAGGTCAAAAAGGCATTAAGCCCCATACCTGCCGAAAGAGCAAATGGCATATTTGCCATAAGAGCCATACAGGCGGTACCGATAAATGAAGCAAGACAGGTAGCAAGAAGCACCGCTGTGGTGTCCATGCCTGCCTCACCCAGAATACTTGGGTTTACAGCCAGAATATAAGCCATTGTCATAAATGTTGTAATACCGGCTGTTATTTCGGTTTTTACATTCGTATTATTTTCTTTTAATTTAAAAATTTTGTCCAGCATATTATTTTTCATCCTTTTCGTCATATTCTGCTATGTACGGAAGATTACGATAATATTCGCCGCAATCCAGACCATATCCAATCACAAAGTGATCGGGAATTGTGAACAGTGATATATCCGCCGTTAAATCAACCCTTCTTCTTGAAGGCTTGTCAAGGAGGGTCACTATTCTCAGAGAAAGGGGATTTCGTGACCTTAGAATCTGTGCAACTTCCTTCAGGGTTCTCCCTGTGTCGATAATGTCCTCCACTATGATGACATGATACTTGCTCACATCACGGTCAAGATCCATTGTAATCTCCACAGTTCCGGAAGAAACAGTACCGTCGTGGTAACTTTTTGCACACATAAAACCAATCTCACAGGGTACCGTTATTGCACGACACAAATCAGCCATAAATACAAACGCCCCTTTTAAAATGCTGACAAGCAGAATGGGGTGTCCGTCATATGAATCGCTTATTTGTTGTCCTACCCTTTTTATCGCTTCGTCAATTTCTTCTTCAGAAATTAACACACCCTTGATTTGGCTTTTGAAATCCTCCTCATTTTTAATTACTTTCATCCTCACCCCTCACTTAAGTAAACACTGAACCAATCACACCAAAAGTCTTTGCACATCTTATACAATTGATTTAATCAGTGTTTCCTTAATTATTTTTTTGCAAAAAATTCATATATATTATATCATATTTTTCAACATTTTCAACTATATTTGACCAATTTCATCAAAATTCCAATTATTTTTTGCATAATATGGGGATAAAGCACTATTATTTTTCCAACAAAAAAACAGGCTGTCTTCAGGCAACCTGTTTTTTCATCTAATATACTATTATTTTATTCACTTCTCAGCGCAGTTACCGGGTCTTTCTTTGCTGCCTTTTTGGCAGGAATAATACCGCCAATCAGGGTTAGAAGCATACTCAGCACAACAAGTATTACTCCGCTCACTACAGGAATTGAGGCTGAAACCTCTGTTGTTCCCATAAGGCTGTGGATAATTGCGTTGCCGGGAATCAGTATCAGCAGACTGATACCCACTCCCAAAAGTCCGGAGCAAAGTCCGATAATACCTGTTTCTGCATTGAACACGCTGGATATATTTCTCTTTGATGCGCCGATAGCTCTGAGGATACCAATCTCCTTTGTTCTTTCGAGAACAGAAATATAGGTGATGATGCCAATCATAATTGAAGAAACTATAAGGGAAACTGCAACAAATGCAATGAGAACATATGAAATAACATTGACTATTGTTGTAACAGAGGACATCAGAAGTGCAATATAGTCTGTGTAGCTTATTTTGTCGGCATCCTTTGCCTTTTCGTTGTAATGCTCAACAGCCTCTGCTATTCCATCCTTAGCCTCAAAGCTGTCAACATAAATGTTGATTGCTGATGGTGTGCCAAGGTCAACCACGCCAAACTCCTTCATATTGTCGTCATAACTGCCGGAAGAAATATATTTGTCGTAGATGGAAAGCACAACCTCGTCCTCAGGGTCACCCAGGATATATCCCACGAAAGACTCTGCAAGCTGGCTTTCGCTGAGGGATGAAAGCTGGCTTTGCATCTCCTGATTGCCTGCATACGCCTGGGTCATAATATCCTTGAACATCTTTGCCTGTTCGCTGACACCCAGATTTTTGATATACTTTTTGGTGTCGGCAATCTTTTCCTTGTCGCTTGACGGCTCAAATTTCAGGTTGTTTATCACATTAACTGTCTTGGACTTTTTCTGTGCCTTTACAACTTCGCTGTTGTCGGTGTAGTCAATGATGTAATTTGTAAGCGCCTGTGTGTAACCCACGGAATTGTTAATCAGCTTGTTGTCCTCGTCCTTAAGACGGATAATTCCGGAAATTTTCAGCTTTAGACCCTTTTTTGCAAGCTTTTCAACCTTTGAATCGTCCTCTCTGATGTCGTCAAAGGTGCCGTTCTTGTTCTTTTCGTAGTAATCACAGGCAGGAACAAGGTAAAAGCTCTGTTGGCAGGCGTCCTCGTATGACCAGTTTGTGTCCTTAACCTTAACCTTTTTTCCGTCCTCGATTTCATCCATATATTCTCTGTATTCATCAGTTGGGAGCAGACCCAGCTTGTAGAGAACTGTGGAGCGGATTTCGTTGTTTGTATCAAGGACAAGGACAACCTCATCGTACTTTTCGGGATAACTTCCGTAAACCAGGTCGTAGTTTTCCTTGATAGCCTGACTTACAAGCTCACCGTTATTTCCGGGCATCATTTCTTCAAAATTGTTATTATTTCCGCCCATCATACTGCTCATACCACTCATATCACTCATACTGCTTCCCATATTGCTCATCTGGGTCATACCGTACATTGATGAGGACTTATCCTTTTCTGTGGTAAGGGTACTGCCGTCAGAATTAACAAGCTCGCCGTTGGGGTCGTAGGAATATACGCCAAAGGATGTATCATAGGAGTAAACAACACCGTTTTCACCTATGTACTGATTAATTTCGCTGTCCTTGTCGTCAATGTATTCCTTGAACTTTGTCAGGTTATTTTTTGTAATGCTGTTAGTGACGCTGGAGGTCATCTCCAAATCTGCACCATTTGTGTACACCTTGTCAAGCTTATGGTCAACATTTTCTTTATTGGTCGCCGTTTGCTGGCCGTCATTCATAATGCTTGTCAAGTCCATACTCTGGGCATTTATTGTAATTGGGTATGAGGTCATTGTGTCCTTCTGCACATCTTCAATGTAGGTATTTACACCGTTTGAAAGTGCAAGGATAAGGGCAATTCCTATGATACCGATTGAGCCTGCAAAGGAGGTAAGGAGAGTTCTTCCCTTTTTGGTACGCAGATTGTTAAAGCTCAGGGCAATGGAAGTGAAGAAGGACATTGAGGATTTACCCATATTTTTATGTTTAGGTTTCTCAAGCTTTTCTTCATCAACTGTGTAAGGGTTTGTGTCGTCAATGATTTTTCCGTCACGGAGCTTTACAATTCTGTTTGCATACTGATTTGCAAGCTCGGGATTATGGGTAACCATTACAACAAGCCTGTCCTTTGCCACCTCTTTCAGCAAATCCATAACCTGGATGCTGGTTTCTGTGTCAAGGGCGCCTGTGGGTTCATCGGCAAGGAGAATATCCGGGTCGTTTACAAGTGCTCTTGCAATGGCAACCCTTTGCATCTGACCTCCCGACATCTGGTTAGGTCTTTTGTGTAGCTGATCCCCAAGTCCAACTTTAGTAAGGGCTTCCTTTGCCCTCCTCTTCCTCTCTGACTTGGATATGCCCGAAATTGTCAGGGCAAGCTCAACATTGGACAAAACCGACTGGTGCGGAATGAGATTGTAGCTTTGAAAAACAAAACCGATTGTGTGGTTGCGATAGGAATCCCAGTCCCTGTCCTTATACTTTTGAGTGGAAATACCGTTGATAATAAGGTCACCGCTGTCATATCTGTCAAGACCGCCGATTACATTTAGGAGTGTGGTTTTTCCCGAACCGCTGGGGCCAAGGACAGCAACAAACTCGTTGTCACGCAGGGTTAAGCTGACATCGTTAAGTGCCTGCTGAACAAGGGTTCCTGTGACATATTTTTTGCTGACGTTTTTGATTTGAAGCATATTACACCTCCAAAAATTCTCTTTCTAAAAGCTATACCAAAATATTGGTATATATTTACATTCATCGACCATATAATAGTATCTTTGAATGAGTTATAATTATACCATATTTTTGATTTATTACAATGTATAAAACACCTGTTTTGTCTATTGGTTCACAAACAACAAAGGGATGGCAAAGCCATCCCCAAAAATTATAGTACCTCGTATCCCTTGTCTATTACTGCCTGCTTTAAAATATTTTCAGAAACATCAAATTGGAGGGTCACTATGGCTGTTCCTTCCTGATGGCTGACTTCTGCCGAAATTACTCCGTCGATTTCCTCCAATGCCTTTTTAACTGTTGCCTCACAATGAGGGCACATCATACCCTTAATATTAAGTGTTTTTGTCATAGGTTTTTTCTCCTTTTCTTTTTTATTACCTTTTGATTTTCTGTATTTCTTATCCCTGCGGATATTTACCAGATTAAGTCTTAGTGCGTTTGTCACAACGCAAAAGCTGGATAGACTCATTGCGAATGCCCCGAACATAGGACTTAATGTCCAGCCGAACACAGGAATCCACACACCTGCAGCAAGGGGGATTCCGATTATGTTGTAGATAAACGCCCAGAACAGGTTTTGATGAATATTCCTCAAAGTTGCCCGGCTCAGCCTTATTGATGCGGAAACATCTGTAAGAGAACTTTTCATCAGCACAACATCTGCCGAGTCTATTGCAACATCTGTGCCGGCTCCTATGGCTACTCCCACATCTGCCCGTGTTAGTGCCGGTGCGTCGTTGATGCCGTCACCCACCATGGCAACTCTGCCCTTCTCCTTAAATTCAAGCACAGCCTTTTCCTTGCCGTCAGGGAGAACACCTGCAATCACACGTTGAACCCCTGCTTTTTTGCCTATTGCATTGGCTGTTTTCTCGTTGTCACCTGTGAGCATAACAACCTGCATGCCCATATTTTTTAGCTCCTGCACAGCCTTTGGACTGTCCTCTTTTATTACATCTGCAACAGCAATTATGCCCAGCACCTTGCCGTTCTTTGCAAAAAGTAGAGGGGTTTTTCCCCGGTCAGAAAGGGCATTTGCTTTTGTTTTTACTTCATCTGCTACTTTATACTGTGAGGAAATATAGCTGAAACTTCCTCCAACAGCTTTTTCCCCCTCAATAACTCCCTCTACTCCGCTTCCTACAAGTGCCTTAAAGTCACTTACCTTGTTGGGAGTTATGCCCTTTTCCTCTGCCTTTTTAATGATTGCCTTAGCAAGGGGATGCTCGCTTTTTTCTTCAAGAGAACAGGCAAAAGTCAGTAGTTGCTCACTCTCAATATTCCCACAAGGAATTATCTCTGTTACCACAGGCTCACCCTGTGTTATTGTTCCTGTTTTGTCAAGGAGGACATAATCTGTTTTTCCGGCGTTTTCAAGGGACTCAGCCGTTTTAAACAAAATTCCGTTTTTAGCACCTACTCCCGAACCAACCATTATGGCAACAGGAGTAGCAAGTCCCAAGGCACAGGGACAGCTGATAACCAGCACAGAAATTCCCCTTGCAAGGGCAAACCCAAAGGTGTTGCCCATAGCAAGCCACACAAGTATTGTTACAACTGCAATGGCTATAACTATTGGAACAAACACTCCCGAAACCTTGTCGGCAATTTTTGCAACAGGTGCCTTTGTGGCTGAGGCATCACTTACCATTTTGATAATTTTGGAAAGTGTTGTGTCCTCTCCCACCTTAGTCGCCCTGCACTTCATAAATCCCGACTGATTGATTGTACCAGAGGAAACCGTATCACCCACCGCCTTGTCAACAGGTATGCTCTCACCTGTCAGGGCGGATTCGTTTACTGCGCTGTTCCCCTCAATTACCACTCCGTCAACAGGTATGCTGTCGCCGGGTTTTACAACAAAAATATCATCTCTTAAAACCTGCTCCACAGGAACGGTGACATTTTCTCCGTTTCGTATAACAGTTGCACTTTTTGGGGCAAGATTCATAAGTCCCTTAAGGGCATTTGTTGTCTTTCCTTTGGAGTAGGATTCCAGCATTTTACCCAATGTGATAAGGGTGAGTATCATTCCCGCCGATTCAAAGTACAGGTTGTGGGAATACTCCATAACTCCGCTATAATCACCATTCATGGCTGAATTAGTCATTGCAAAAAGCACATAGGTGCTGTACACAAATGCCGCTCCTGCCCCCAAAGCAACAAGGGTGTCCATATTGGGGGATTTGTGGATAATTCCCTTGAAACCGCTGATAAAAAATCTTTGATTAATTACCATAATAACCCCTGTCAAAAGGAGCTGTACAAGAGCCAGAGCAAGGTGGTTTTCTCCTAAAATTTTTGGAACAGGAAATCCCCACATCATATGCCCCATAGAAATGTACATCAATAAAAGCAAAAATCCAATGGATGAAAAAAGTCTTATCTTCAGATTTTTTGTTTCCTTATCCACGCTTTTTTCGTCTTTAGACTTTTTATTTTCTTTTATAGAATTATCATAAAGGCTTGCGCCGTATCCGGCATTCTCCACAGCCTTTATCACTTCCTGAGGGGAAACTTCCCCCTCTACCATCATTGAGTTTGTAAGGAGGGAAACTGAGCAGGATTTTACGCCATCAAGTTTTCTAACAGCCTTTTCAACCCTTGCGCTGCAAGCGGCACAGCTCATACCCGATACACTATATTTTTCCAAAAACACACCACCCTACTTCATCAATTTTTGCAGAGTAATCACAAGCTCATCAATAGTATCTTCTTTACCGTTACGAATATCCGTTGCCACACAGGTTTTGATGTGATTTGCAAGAAGCTCTTTGTTAAAGGAATTTAATGCAGAGTTCACCGCAGACACCTGTATGAGAATGTCTGTGCAGTATGCGTTATTTTCCACCATACCCTTTATGCCACGGATTTGCCCCTCTATTCTGTTAAGCCTGTTAATCAGCTTTTTGTATTCTTCCTCTGTTCGCACCTTAGTTTTTTTGCAACAATTCTTCTCCACAAGCCACACTCCTTTTTCTTGATTATATACCCCATAGGGGTATATGTCAACTATATGCACCGAAAAAAATGCCCCCTTATGGGAGCACTCTATAATAGGTAAATCAATCTACTAAATTCCGTATTTTGTTTTTATCCTTTTCAGCTTTTCCCCAAAGGGCTTTATCAGCACAAGGAGAAATATGATATTTGAAACAACATAGCTTGCTGTTACAGGCAAGGCTGTTGCAACATTTGCAAAAAACCTTAGCACATTAAAACTTCCGTCGTACCAGAAGGTTGTCCAAACATCCATTAGCAGTGAATAAAGTATTCCCGAAAGTCCTCCGTATATCAACAGGAGCACCTTGTTGTCAACAATATATTTGCTGATTAACCCTGCTATCAGTCCTATAATTCCCCAGGAAAACATCTGAAAGGGAGTCCAAGGGCCCTGACCGAAAATAAAGTTGGAAATCACCGCTGTAAATGCACCGCACACAAAACCGCACTCGTAGCCTAAGTATATTCCGGTTATCACCACCATTGCGGTGACAGGCTTGAAGTGAGGAAGAAAGGAAAATATAAATCTGCCTGCTACCGAAAGGGCAATCATAACCGCCAGCACAACAAGGAGTGTGGTGTTTGACTTTCTCTTTTCAAAGGAGATAAAAAGTGGAATACAGGACAGCACCGCAACACAGAGATACACCCATGAATATGCCCTGTCCTTGAAAATCACTACTCCCAAAACCACCACAAGGGGAATCAATAAACAGAAGATAGTGAGTTTAATAATTTTTTTACTCATTTCCCCCTCCTATCACCGACAAAACATCCTCAACTGTTACAGCATTTTGGAATCTGTCACGGGCAATTCTGCTTGCCGATGTGGTGTAAAAGTCATTGGCAGAGAAAAATTCTCTTGGAGTTGAGGAAGAAAGCACCTCTCCGTCAAAGAAAAGTCCGCATCTGTCAGCAACACAGGCGGCAAACTCCACATCGTGGGTAACGGTTACTATTGTTACACCAAGGGACTTTATGTTGTTTAGAATTTCCATAAGGCTTTCCTTACCGTAGGCGTCAATCCCCTTTGTCGGCTCGTCAAGGAGAAGAATATCGGGGTTTGAAAGGAGAATTTTGCACAGGGCACACTTTTGCACCTCGCCACCGCTTAAATCATAGGGGTGCTTAGTTAACAGGTGAGAAATTCCAAGCTGTTGTGCAAGGGTATTTATCCTGTCATCCCATTCATTTTCGGGGATATTTTTTGCCTTGCAAAGCGTCTTATAGTCCTCAATAACACTTGACTTTATAAACACAGTTTCCGGATTCTGGGGAAGTAAGGCAACACCAAGGCGGTTATACTGCTGTGTGTTAAGTCTGCCTGTTTTTTCGCCCTTTACTATCACCTTGCCACGGTACGGCTTGATGATGCCTGCAAGGATTTTAAGTGTGGTGGTTTTGCCACTTCCGTTTCCCCCAAGGAGGCAGTAATGCTCACCCTTATGCACCTTTAGTGTCGTTCCTCTAAGGACATCGGCAGAACCTTTTTCGTATCTGAAAAACACTTCTTTCAGTTCAAG
>JBJEOU010000153.1:15336-20095 GCA_051880875.1 Ruminococcus sp.
TAAGGGTGGTGATAAAGTCGTTTGCCGCTATGGGGTCAAGCTGGGAGGTTGGCTCGTCAAGTATTAACACCTGTGGCGACATAGCCATAACGGACGCCAGGTTCATAAGCTGTTTCTGTCCGCCGGAAAGCTCCTGTGTTTTACTACGGAACATATGGTTTATGCCAAAATAATTTGCCATTTCACCAACACGCAGACGGATAAAGTCAGAGTCATAACCAAGATTTTCAAGACCGAAGGCAAGCTCGTGCCAAACCTTGTCTGTGACAATCTGCTGTTCAGGCTTTTGGAATACAAAGCCGATTTTTTGTGCAGATTCCCTGACCTCCATAGTGTCAATGCTTTCCCCGTTAAAAAGCACTTCTCCCGACTTTGTGCCGTGGGGGGCGATTTCCCTTTTCAACATTTTCAGCAATGTGGTTTTTCCGCTTCCCGATTCACCGCAGACTACCACAAATTCTCCGCTGTTTACGGAAAATCTGATGTTATCTATTGCCTTAGTTTTGCTTTCGGGGTAAGAAAAGGTTAAATCCTTGACATTGAGTATTTCCATACTATCACCTCCCACATTTCTGTAATAAAGGGCAACAGGGACATTATTCCCATTGAAATATACACCATAATCTGCACTGCTCCCCACTTTATCTCCGTTACCGATGGATAAAAGGAAAAGTCAACAAATCCTCCTGCCATACCCAAGGCTACAACGAAAAATAAAAGAAGATTAATAGTTAGCATCAGTCCGTCCCTTTTTCGGAATTTATACATAGAAAAGTGAGTTCTTCCCTTTAGTCCGTAACCCCTTGCCTTCATCGATGATGCTGTGTCAACGGAATTTTCCAGCGACCAGGTTACAAGGGCGGAAAACACCTTTAGTTCACACAAAATCTTGTTCACAAAGCCCTTTTGATCATACAGTCCCGAGGCACTTTGAACCATACGGAACTCCCTGTGTTTTTCTCTGAATAGAGGTATAAACCTTAGCGCCATAGAAAGCACAAGGGCAAGCTTTGGGATAACCTTGCCAAACAAAAACAAAAACTTGTCTGTTGTCATAATTTCGCTGTAGCACTTGCACCAGTACACAACCGCCAACAGCATAAGGGCGATGTTTCCGCCGTAGAGGATAGCCTCCAGGGTAACAGGGTTGCCGTTCATAAAAAACAGGGGCGTCACTCCGTTGTGGGAGAACAGGGGATTGATAATTGCAATGAGGAAAAACATAGGTATGTAGAAGGCTAAGTCGGATAGAAAGGATTTTGCGCTGTTCATCATACCGAAAAACATCATACCCCCCACAAGGGAAAGGGACAGTAGTACAGGGTTTGTGCTGAACATAGAAACAACAAGAATTGTGAGGAAATAAACCATAAGCACAAGAGGGTGAAGGGATGAAAAGCTTTTTAACTTATTATTATCCATTTTGACCCTCCACAAACTCTGCGCCCACATCTCTGCCCAAATCGCAGGTGTATGACCACACAATATCGTCCCCGTCCTTAAGGGTATAGGAAGAACATCCACGGCTTGGGAAGGTGTTGTTCACCGAATATACCCAACCTGATAATTCCCCACAGGAAAATTCATAAAGGTGATTGATACCCTCAATATACACCGAGCCGTATTGGTTAAGGTCGGCACCCTGGTACTCCATATGTATTTTTTTGTATTGAGTCGCCCTCTCTAAAACATCAAAGGCGGTGTCGTTGTCCTTTAGGGCAAACTCTGTCTTTTCCAGTATAATACCGTCCTTTGGCACATACTTTTCAAGAACGCTTTCAAGGTTTTCCATATTGTCAAGGATAGTTTTACATTCTATTGTCACAGTAACCTTTTCGCTGTTTGGGGGAATATAGTCTGGGTGGGTGCTGTAGTATTCGTCAACTGACTGAAAGTCTGTACCCATAATCAGGATAATGACAACAATCACCCCTGCAAAAATTGCAAGTATATCCTTTTTCACTACTCTTCACCCTTAACTACTTTTGATTTTCTTCTTTTTCTTACTATCAATACTAAAACGGCAAAGGCAAGCAAAAGGGAAACACCAATGATAATGTAAACTAAAATACCGGTGTCTTTATCCTGCTTTTTCTCATCATTTTGCTGAGTTGAATTTTCCTCCAAGGAGTTTGCCTGTTCTTCATTTTGCAGGGAATTTTCAGAGGTTACGGCTATATTTTCATCCTTACTTTTTTCATTTTCTAATGAAGTGCTTTCTGTATTTTTATCATTTGAATTTTCTTCAGAAACTGCGTTAGTACTATTTAAGGTTGCACCATTTCCATCTTTTTCATTTCCCTGATTTGTTACGGTTTTTGCTGTGTTGTTACTCGATGAATTCACCACGCTGTTTTTGCTTTTTGATGAAGAATTACTTTTGCTATTTGTGCTGTTGTTATTTGATGTATTCTTACTGCTATTTTGATTGGTGTTGTTTTGATTGGTTTTGTTATCGTCAGAATTACTGCTTTTAAATACATCTGTCATATCAAAGAGGGATGTCTTATCCAGCAAAAGTCTTTCATAGGCAACAAGGGCATAAAAGCCCTGTTCCGTTGCCATCTGGTTGTATTCTCCACCCTTTTGGTGGGCAAAGCCTCCCCCGCTTACGGAAAAGCTCAAAAGCACATCAACAAGGGATTTTCCGTCACAAATAAACCGTTTGTCTGTATCGGGATTTATACCCAAAGAGGACAGGCACACAATTACCTGTGAAACACTTTCGGAATTAATTACCCCACCGCTGGAAAAATTACCGCTGGACTTCTGAATGTCCGATAGTACGGTAATTCCCTTGTCAACAGCAGATTTTACTTCTTTATTAGAATTATAATATTTTGATAAGGCTGTGACAGCCATAGCTGTAACATCAGGGTCAGGGGTATTTCCTGCTAAAGTCCAACCGCCTGTGGACAATTCCTTACCCAGTATGTAATCAATCAGCCTTTCCCTTGTAGTGTTGTCTGTACTTTCACCTTTGGGAATAGAATAATTATTGCTGTCAAGGGCAATCAGCGCCCATATAGGGCCGTTTATCCCCTGCCTTTTAACCTTGGTAAAGTCTGAAAGGTAAGAAAGCAAATTGTAACCCCCAACATCTGTTACATCTTCTCCTATTGAAGTCAGGGCAAGGATGACACGGGAATACTCGGAATATTTTGAAGAGGAAAGTACACCGTCTTTTCCCTTTATAATATCAATTACCTTTTCCTTATAATCGGCGTAATAATTCTTTGAAACAGAAATGTTACCCCTTGCAAGACCGATTACAAGCCATTCTCCCCCAATGGAAGAAACACCTTGGGGAGTTTGGGAGACAAGGAGCTTTCCTGTCTGTTCATAGCAGGTATTTTCCTTAGAAGAAGCCGAAAAAGATGTTGTTGTAAGCGTGACAGAAAGTATCAGGGCAACCACAATACAAAGACAAGAAACAGCTTTATTGAACTTTCTGATATATAATCTATACATTATTCTTAAATTCTGCCTTTCTCTGCTTTGCACGAAGTCGCTTTTCTCTCCTTTTTTGGAGTTTGTCGTCATTTCGTGGAGGCTTTACCCCAGCACTTTCCATCGCCCTGGGCCAAGGTCCTAAGTGGGATTTTATCATCATTACCTGAAAGTCGGAAAAATCCGACTTTTCGGGGATTCTTCCCTTTTCGTCATACTTTTTCTTTATTAGTTCAAGGCAATCTTCCCTTGTAAGCTTTGTTTCCATAAAAAATCTCCTGTTGTGATGTCCGGGAACTTCTGATTATTATAAATCACAATTGATATATATGCAAATTACTGACGCCCCAAAACAGAGCATCAGTAATTCCTTTTATATATAATATCTTGTGGCTTTCGTGCCGATAGAGGTATCCTTAAGAACTTCCCCAACAAATTTCTGAATAAGGGTTACAGACCTGATGGTAATATCCTCCCTGTTGTCAAAGAGAGAAAGGAACTCCTGTGTGTCGCTAAGCTCTCCGTCCCTTATGCAATACTTTTGAAGAACAACAGCGTCACGAACATCAACAACACCGTCCATATTTACATCTCCGTAAATGCCCTCTTCAATGTGACATTCACAGTCTGTGCATATACCGTCTGTAAAGGTGCAGTCCTCAACCTCTTCCCTTCCGCACTTATCACAAGCCTTGGTGTGGGTGCCATCTAATTTAGCCATGTAATCCTTAAAGGTATGGCGCTCCTTTTCTCCGTAGCAATAGAGGTAGCCCTCTTCGTTATAGAAGTAAATACATCCGTCCTTGTCTATTGCAATCTGTTCAAAGGCATAGGCTGAACTGCTTTCTGTTGTAAGGCTTGTGAGTTGTGTAAGCTCACCGGAGGTTTTCTCGCTGTTGTCCTCAAGGTAATAAATATTTCCCGGATTTTTGTAGCCTTGAACATAGATGTAAACATTGCCGTTTTCGCTTTCGTATGCTGTTGAAAGGATTGGATTTGACTGGATTTTGCCAACTGAATTATCTGTTTTGTAAATCACGGACAAAAACTCGTCACTTGCACTGTCGCCGTTAACTACTGTAATAACACCGCTTTGCCCTGCAACATAAATCCTGTTGCCGTACACAACAGGAGAGCAAACGCTCATCTGGCCGATGTCGGCTGATGTGTAGGATGAAGTATCAAGACTTCCGTCGCTGTTAATTTTGATTGCGTGAAGATTGTTCTGCTTGTAGGATGCCCAGTACAGGTAACCGCTTTCTGAGTCATAGGAAACCTGACCGCCGATGTTGTAGGAGGTTGTTCTGTC
>JBJEOU010000153.1:20195-23714 GCA_051880875.1 Ruminococcus sp.
CCTGTCACCTTGCCAAGGGATTTTAATGTGTCTATGTCAAATACCTCTATTGAACTGCTTGTTGCCACAAACAGCATACCGTCGCCGTAAGCCATATAGTCGTAGTAAAAGTCCGATGAGCCTGCTGTGGCAACAGCCTCGCCTTCACCTGTTTCTCTATCCACCTTGTGGAGCTTTCCTCCACCTGTGGCATAAAGATAGTCACCCACAATTACGGTCTGTCCGGCATAGTAATAACCCCATGAGCCTACCTCTCTGTTAAGGGCATATGACCACTTTTCTTCCGGCTCATTTTTCACAACAGGTGTGTCTGTAACTTGGTTGCCGTCTTTAAAGCTGTTCATTGCACCATTCCATTGAACATTACGGGTATCCTCAGCCTCGTCAGGTGATGATATTTTACCAACTTCATCAAGGGATGCAACAGCAGACTCAATCTCTTCCTCTGTAATATCCCATTTGCCTAAAAGGCTGAGGGCATTGTTGTAGGCTTCGCCGTACTTTTCAGTTTCATCACTACTCTTTATCTCTGAAACATAGGCGATAAGCTCGCTTCTGTCGGCAAAGGTGTTTGTTGTTTCAAAGGGCATATAACCGTAGCTGATGCCTATATCCTCGCCGTAACCGTAGAGGGAATATTGCAGACGGACTACACTGCCCTCCTCAAAGCAATAGCCTGTGGAGCTGTCGTCACCCAGAGTAACAGAGCCTGCACCTGTGTTTATGCCGGTGTCGTCAACTGTGAACATCCATCCGCCGTACTGGGTGAAGTCATAGGACTGTAGAATATTGTCCTCTGCCCTGTCTGTGATTTCTTCACCTGACTGTGTCAGCTCGTTGTAGATGTCAGTTGGAATGTCATTTTTACTCCAATCTTCGGGATTTCCTCCGTCAATTACACCCTCAAGGTAATACTGGGAAATATCCCCCTTAAAGGTGCTTTTGTCACCAAGGCATCTTTCGGCGATATCACCAAGGGTGTCCTCATTGTAGTAACCAACCTTTACGGGCTCAATTACAAAGCCCTGACCCAAGGTAAGCTTTTCAACAGTCATATAAACATAACCGTCAAATTCCTTTGCGTCCTCTGCACTGAATGTTGCACTTGCAGAAAAAATCATCATAACTGCAAGCACCAATGAAATCAGTTTTTTCATTCTCTTTCACCTCAAAATAAAAAATCTCCTTGCTTAAGGGCAAGGAGATACCAAAATGCACAACACAAAAAGACATAGCTACGCTATGTACTATGCAAATATGGTCACTCTTCTTACCCAAAAGCTATAAAACCCTGAACACGACAAGTTATCTGGCTTAATTTACGGAATAAAGTTTTCCGAAAAAATCACAGTAATGGAAGTTGCAACGGACTTTCACCGTATTTCCCTTGCTCATATTCGTATTAAGTTTGAAAACAGTATATCACAGCGTAAAAGAAAATTCAACCGCAAAAAGAAAAAAGGCAGTGCAAAAATGCACTGCCTAAATAATTCTATAGGATGTGGTATAAATTATACAATACCCTGAGCTTCCATAGCGTCAACAACCTTTTCAAAGCCTGCAATGTTAGCACCTACAACATAGTTGCCCTCAAAGCCGTACTTCTTAGCTGCATTGTCAAGGTTATGGAAGATGTTAACCATAATGTCCTTAAGCTTGCTGTCAACCTCTTCAAATGTCCATGAAAGTCTTTCGCTGTTCTGTGACATTTCAAGAGCAGATGTTGCAACACCGCCTGCGTTTGCTGCCTTACCGGGAGCAAAGAGAACCTTGTTCTCCTGAAGGTACTTTGTAGCCTCAAGAGTTGTGGGCATATTTGCGCCCTCAGCTACTGCAACGCAACCGTTGGCAACAAGTGTCTTTGCATCTTCAAGGTCAAGCTCGTTCTGTGTTGCGCAAGGAAGAGCAACATCGCACTTAACTGTCCAAACACCCTTGCCCTCGTGGTACTCGGCTGATGGTCTTTGTGCAGCATACTCTGTAAGTCTTGCACGCTTAACTTCCTTAACTTCCTTAAGGAGTTCAACATCAATGCCCTCAGAATCGTAAATCCAGCCTGTTGAATCAGAAACTGTTACAACCTTTGCGCCAAGCTGCTGTGCCTTCTGGGTTGCATAAATAGCAACATTACCAGCGCCGGAAACTGCAATAGTCTTGCCTGCAATGTCCATACCGTTGCACTTGAGCATTTCTTCTGTGAGGTAAAGAAGTCCGTAGCCTGTAGCCTCTGTTCTTGCAAGAGAACCGCCGTAGGAAAGGCCTTTGCCTGTGAGAACGCCCTCGTAAACGCCCTTGATTCTCTTGTACTGGCCGAACATATAGCCGATTTCTCTTGCGCCTGTGCCGATGTCACCTGCAGGAACGTCTGTATCTGCGCCGATGTGACGGCAAAGCTCTGTCATAAAGCTCTGGCAGAAAGCCATAACTTCTCTGTCTGACTTACCCTTAGGGTCAAAGTCAGAACCACCCTTACCTCCGCCGATTGGCAGACCTGTAAGGCTGTTTTTGAAAATCTGCTCAAAACCAAGGAACTTGATGATACCAATATTTACTGATGGGTGAAGTCTTAAACCACCCTTGTAAGGTCCGATAGCAGAGTTAAACTGAACTCTGTAGCCTGTGTTAACCTGAACCTGACCGTTGTCATCTACCCATGGCACACGGAAAATAATCTGTCTTTCCGGCTCTGTAAGTCTTTCAAGAAGGGCTTCCTTCCTGAACTTCTCTTCGTTAGCCTCAACAGCAGGTCTTAAGGATTCCAGAACCTCTTCAACAGCCTGTAAAAACTCAGGCTGGCTTGCATTCTTTTCTTTTACTCTTGCAAGCACTTCATCAACATATGACATTTGCAATTCCTCCTAAGGATTATTTAATTTTGAGTAGAATTATACCGTAGAATTTATACCTATCCTTTTTATAAACTCTTATGCTGTGGTACCTTTGGTGTACTCAAATATGAAAGTTTAACTTTCAAAAATGTCATTTTTCATCATTTTTACACCGTAGCACCTACTACCCATACTATGATTATACCACTCATTTTGAAATTTTCAACTTGAAATATTTCATTTTTATATTTTTTGTGAATATTATCCAATTATAATAAGCAAATTTCATCATTATGTAAATTTATTTTGTTTTGAAGGAATTAAAACACAATCTTTCATTTTCTATTATTTTTTTACACAAAATATTCCCAAATAAAAAATGCCCTAAAAGCAACCCTCCCGTCGCTTTTAAGGCAAAATATTTTCAGCTTAAATCTCGTCGTCTATGAAGAAAGGACAATATTCATCATCGTCTTCGTCAAATATTTCTATGTAGCTTTCTCCGTAGAGGAGACCAAGTGTTTCGTTGTCAGAAAATAAATCCTGTTCCTTCATTATATCACCACCTTAACAAAAAATTTAATATACCGCAAATAATTTTAACAATTATGATAATATCTTTTTGAATATTGTGTTAACATTATAACACTACTTTTGATAAATGTCAACTATAATTTATTTGTAAAATACT
>JBJEOU010000154.1:0-5260 GCA_051880875.1 Ruminococcus sp.
ATTACAGAGCGAATGCTGTCATATCTGTTTACAATTTTGGGAATGATATTGTAGGTTCTGAAAAGGTCAAGAATTTCCATATACAGTATAGGGCTTTCACCCTCGGAAAGAAGAACAACTCCTGTGTTGTGAAGGCAGTCAAAGTCAATACCACCTCCGGGGATTAAGCCCTTTTTGCAGATTATGGACATACTGTCCTCAAAGGCATCCAGATGCTCCACATCCATAGAGTCGGGCATCATATCCCTCAGCATAAACACGATGTCATATTCGTTGTTTTCAAGGGCAAGTATCTCTTCGCTTGGCTCAATTTTCCTGATGTCAACAGTAATGTCGGGGTACTTCTTTACAAATTCACTAAGGTATTGGGAGATAAGAGGACCGCAGGTTTCGTCATAGCCAATGGTGATTTTTCCGTCTATTCCACGCTGGAGCTTGTCTATAATAAAGGTGGCGGAGTTGAGGTTTTCAATAATCTCCATGGCGTAGGGGAGAAGTGCCTTGCCCTCGGCTGTTAGCATTACATTCCTCTTTGTCCTTGTAAAAAGGTTTGCCCCAAACTCCTTTTCCATCTCAATAATTCCTCTGGAAACGGTGCTTTGAGATACAAAGTTCTGCCTTGCCGCCTCGGAAAAATTAAGGGTCTGTGCCACGCTGACAAAGTATTTGATTATGTTTATGTCCATAGCGTCCTCCTTTTTATTGCGATATCTTGATATATATTACTTTACCACATTTAGTTAAAATATAATTCTTACTGGGAATAATTTGAAATATTAATGCATTAAATACATCAAGTAATGTTAAAAATGAATATTTAGCATTATGGGGGTTGTTGCCAAATATTTCTTGCTTTGATATAATTCTATTGTAAGCTGATACGGGGTGCAAGGTCGCCCCAAAACAAACACCTGCTTATTATGTGTTTGTAATAGAATATTTATATGCTTTCAGTCAAGGCAGACGTGTTTTGACTATTTATGTAAACTGAAAGGACTTTCAAAATGAAAAAAATTGTAATTACGGGTATGGGTGCAATTACGCCCATTGGCATCGGCGTGGAAGAATACTGGAAAAATCTTCTAAACGGCAAAAGCGGAATTGATAAGATAACATCCTTTGACCCATCAGAGCTTGCTGTGCAGTTTGCAGGAGAAATCAGAAATCTGAACCCTGCCGACTATATTCCAAAGCAGATTTTGCGTCAGACAGACCCATTTATGCAGTATGCCTACATTGCAGCAGAAGAAGCCCTTAAAATGAGTGGTGTAGAAATTGAGCCCACAAGGACAGGTATTGTTATGGGAACTGCCCTTAACGGTATTGCAACCACAGCATATACCCAGGAGGCACTTACAGGTGCCGCCCACAAAAAGGTTGGCCCAAGGTTTATCCCCAAAATTCTAGGCAACATTGCCGCAACTCATATTGCTATTATGCACAACATTCAAGGCCCGTCATTTACAATTAATACAGCCTGTTCATCAGGCGGTGACGCAATTTACACAGCCGCTATGCTTATGCAGGCAGGCAAGGCTGATGTAATGCTTGCTGTAGGTGCCGAAAGTGTACTTTGCCCAATCGTTATTTATTCCCTTGCAAATGCCAAGGCATTGTCAAGAAACAACGAGAATGCACAGACTGCCTCCCGTCCTTTTGACGCAACAAGGGATGGTTTTGTAATCGGCGAAGGCGGTGGATGTCTTGTTCTTGAAACAGAGGAACACGCCCTTGCAAGAGGTGCAAACATCATATGTGAGCTTATGGGATGCGGTAACACAAGCGACGCTCACCACATCACAGCTCCTCACCCACAGGGTGACGGAGCAATCCGTGCAATGCAGTGTGCCATTGAGGAGGCAGGCATTTCACCTGACGAGATTGGATATATCAATGCCCACGGAACAGCCACCCACAAGGGTGATATTGTTGAGGGTATTGCCATTAACTCCGTATTCGGCAGTCACAAACCCTATGTGTCCTCCACCAAGGGCGCAACAGGTCATATGATGGGTGCCGGCGGTGTTACAGAGTGCATTACCTGTGTTAAGGCTGTCACAGAGGGTGTTATCCCACATACACTTAACCTTAATCAAGTTGACGAGGAGATTGATTTGAATCTGGTTATGGGTGAACCCCTTAAGACAAATGTGGATTATGCAATGAGCAATTCCCTTGGCTTCGGCGGACAAAACAGCAGTGTTATTGTCGGTAAATATAAAAAATAATTTTTATATTCCCCAGGATAAAAACAAGTTTAGTATAGTAAATAAATTTGGAATTTCTCCCTATAATAAAATTGTAATAAATACACCCCAGGAGAATTCCAATAACAAATATAAAGGATGATTGCTATGGGTTACACTTATGATATTGAAATGTTTAAGGATACATTTGAACACGAATTTACATGGCTGAACGGTTTTATGAGAAATGTCCGTCGCTTTGGCTTCAAGCCTGCAATGATTGACCCCCAGCAGGACAAGGTATGGACATATGAGGAACTTAATAAGGATGTTAACCGTTTTGCAAATGCTTTGAAAGCAAAGGGCGTGGGAAAGAACGACGCAGTTCTTTATCTTCTGCCAAACTCCCCACAGTTTGCAATTTCCTATATTGCACCTCAAAAAATAGGAGCAATCAACTGCCCTGCTAACTTTAACCTTGCAGCAGGAGAAACTGCCCTTTTGATAAACCACAACAAGCCAAAGGTGTTCATTTACGACTTTGAATATGCACAGGAGATGCAAAAGGCACTTGCCCTCTGTGTTGAAAAGCCTGAAATCATTATTATGGTGGACTATGAGCACAAATGCACAAAAATGCCAAAGGGTCATATCCTTTTTGAGGACTTTATGAAGGACGCTGACGACAGCAACCCTCCTGTGGATTTTGAGCCACATATTTATGACGAGGTTACAAGGCTTTTTACCTCGGGAACAACTTCCCTTCCAAAGGGTGTGCCTCTTAACAACATCAATGAGGTGCTTTCTGCCCATGATGTAATTATGCACTTTCCTCTTAATCCAACAGATGTAACAATGAATATGACACCATGGTTCCACCGTGGAGGACTTCATTCCGGCGGACTTACACCTACTCTGTATGCCGGCGGTGTTGTCGTAATTCTCAGAAACTACAACCCAAGAATTTGCCTGCAATATACAGAAAAGTACGGTGTAACCTTCCTTATAGGTGTTCCTGCTGTCCTCACATCCCTTGCAACAAGACAGGAAAAGCACCCTGTTGACCTTTCTAAAATCAAGGGTATTGTCACAATGGGCTCACCTCTTGAAAAGGCACAGTGCATCCGTTTCCAGGAAACCCTTACACCAAATATCTTCAACGGTTACGGAACAACAGAAACATTCTGGAACACATTTTTAAGACCTTACGATTTGCCTGATATGTCCGGCACAGCAGGTCGTTCCTGTACGGACGATGATGTGAGAGTTGTCAAGGCATATGAGGACAGAAAGGCAGAGCCTGACGAGCTGGTTGCCAAGGACGGTACAGAGGTGGGAGAAATTATCATTAAATCCCCATCCAAGTCCACAATGTGCTACTTTGACAATCCTAAGGTTACAAAGGAAAAGTACTACAAGGGCTTCCTCTACACAGGCGACCTTGCAACATGGGATGAAAAGGAGTTTGTCACAGTTGCAGGCCGTAAGGATGATATGATTATCTGTAGCGGTGAGAATATTTATCCTCCACAGATTGAAGAGGTACTTAATATGCACCCCAAGGTACAGGAGAGTATAGTTTCTTCTATTCCTGACAAAACCAGGGGAGAGGTACTTGTTGCGTATATTATCCCCGAGGACGACAGCCTGACAGTTAAAGAGATGGTGGATTACTGTGCTGACCATCCCAATCTTTCAAAGTATAAATGCCCAAGATATTACCGCTTTGTAGAGGAGCTACCTCACACAGCAACAGGTAAAAAACAGCATTATATAATTAAAGAACAGGCTAAAAAAGACTTTGAAGCAGGTCTGCTTTTAAGGAAGTGATATTTTGAAAATAAAACCATATGTCCGCAAGGTTAACTATTACGAAACTGATAGGATGGCTATTGTGCACCATTCAAATTACATCCGTTATTTTGAAGAGGCACGAATTGACGCAATGGAGCAAATCGACTGCGATTGTATGAGGCTTGAGAATATGAACCTCATTATCCCTGTGGTGGATGTGTACGCAAAGTACCACAAATCCCTGGGTTGCGGTGACGAGTTTGCAGTTTATACCAAGATGACATTTTTTAACGGAGTGAAAATGGAATTCGATTACGAAATCCGTTTTACAAAGGACAATGCCCTTGCCTGCACAGGACATTCTGCCCACTGTTTTGTCAATGAAAAACACCGTCCAATCACCATAAGAAAAAACCATCCCGATATATATGAAAAAATGATGGCATTAGTTGAGTGATTGATGGATTTACGGCGTTTTCACAATCCTACTAAATGTTTATTGTCAATATTCGGAAATTTACCTATTTTGGTTATATTCAGCCACCCTTTTTTGGGTGGCTGTTTACTTTTTAGTCAAAAAAGCTTATGTCTTTTTGTGCATTTCAACAAATTTAGAGGTATAATGACAAAAATAAAAATTTTAAGAGATTTCCTTAGATTTTTATGATAAAATTTATATGTGTAACTATATAAAATACGAAAGGGAGTGTTTCGTTGAAACATAAAATGAAAAGTTTTACAGGACTTTTACTTGCAGTTATGATGGTGATTACCACTCTATCGGCAGGTGCTGTCAGCTTAGACATGGAGAAAACAGGGGCTGAAAAGGCAGATTTGATTCCATTAGGAACAGAAACAGCTACAGTTAATGGTAAGGAAGTCAATGTTGGCGACAAGGTAACTGTGACCTATTATGTATGTTCAGATGCAAAGTGGGAAGATTTTCAGGGTTATGTAACATATGATTACACAGGACTTCAACTTGAAAGCTTTACCTTGCCCAATACAACATCAAATGTTATGACCAACACAGCCAAAAAGGGATTTTTGTATTATATCGGCACTTCATTCAGTGATTTATATGACTTCACAACTGAAAAAGCTTTATTTATAGCGGAGTTCACAGTTCTTAGTGCAGGTGCCTACAATGTTGAAAACATTTGGGAAGTAATAGACGACAACAATTATGAAAGTATTGTTGACGGCGATTTTTGTGATGAAAGCAGATTGTCCTGTCGGTTTGAGACAACTGTTTCTTCAGAAGAACCCGAAACAACTAC
>JBJEOU010000155.1:0-1810 GCA_051880875.1 Ruminococcus sp.
GAGAACAGCAAGGTGCCTGTAATCGAAACAGGTGTGGGCAACTGCCATGTGTATGTTGACAAGTACGCTGACATTGATATGGCGGCAGAAATCATTTACAACGCAAAAACAAGCAGACCCTCCGTTTGCAACGCCATAGAAACAATACTTGTTCACAAGGACATTGCAAAGGACGCCCTGCCTTTGATAAAGGAAAAATTAGATAACAAAAATGTGCAGATTAGAGGCTGTGCAGAAACAAAAAAGATACTTGGAGAGTCTGTTGTAGACGCTGAGGAAAGCGACTACTACACAGAGTTCCTTGACTATATTCTCGCCTGCAAGGTGGTGTCAAGTATTGACGAGGCCATCAACCACATTGCAAAGTACTCCAGCGGTCACAGCGAATGTATTGTGACCAAGGATTATTCCAGGGCAAAACGCTTTACAAGTGAAGTGGACAGCGCCGCAGTTTATGTAAATGCGTCCACCCGCTTTACCGACGGCGGAGAGTTCGGACTTGGTGCAGAGATAGGCATTTCCACCCAAAAACTCCACGCAAGAGGCCCTATGGGTATAAACGAGCTGACTTCCTCAAAGTTTATAATTGAGGGCGACGGACAAGTACGAAGGTGATTTTAGGTAATAGGTAAGAGTGAATAGTGAATAGGGTTTTTTTAGGTAATAGGTAAGAGTGAATAGTGATTAGGGGTTTTTTAGGTAACAGGTAAGAGTGAATAGTGATTAGGGTTTTTTAGGTAATAGGTAAGAGTGAATAGTGATGAAGTGTGTGATTTGAGTTGCAGATTGCCATATCTCTACCCCACAAGCAGGTAAATCAGCGCCATCATTAGCATTGGGTCGGCGTTTTCGTCGTAGAGAAAGAAAATCATCAGCAGGATAAGGGTTGCTTCCTTATCCTTTAGCAATAAGTCAAAAATATCCTTGCCACCTTCTTTTGGTTGGGTGTCGCTGTCCTCAAAGGGGATTTGCTCCTCTTCCCTTGGCTTGCTTTCTTCCTTAAAAGAATTTTCCCTCTTTGGTATATGCTCCTCTTCTTTGGGAGGCTCTGCCTTGGGAGCAGGCTTTTTGGGGTTTTGCTGTTGTGTTTTTCTGTTATGTACATTTGAGTTTGAGTAGAAAGCACTGCGCATTTTTTCTGCTCTTTGCAGTGCTTCCCTTTCCATATCGTCCACTACGCTCTACTCCTAAAATAGTCCAAGATTTTTGATGTTTGGCAGTAGTCTGATAATCACCAGCATTTTTTTGATTTTTTCAAGCTTCTCTCGTCTTTCTGCCGAAAGGAAGGGTGCCATAGCGTCCAATAGTCTTGTGGTGTCGTCCTCTCGGTTTACCGAGGTGAGTATGGGCGCCAGCTTTCCTATGATGCTTGGGTCAATTCCACCAAAGTCATTTGTTTGAGTATTTTGCTTTGGCGGTGACTGTACCTTTTTCGGCGGAGGTGGAGGAGAATTGTCGGTGTTAAGACCCATCATCCTGCCCAGATTTTGAATTTCCTTCATTTTTTCCGGGTCAGACATTATCTCGTTAATTTTAGAAGCTAAATCGTCCATTTATCCCATCAGCTTTTTGATAATTGCCTGAGCCTGTGGAGAATTTAAGATTTTTTCGCTTTGCTCCGGGTTGTCAAGGATTTTCTGAAGTCTTTTTGCCTGACCGCTACTCATTTTGCTTACTACGGAATCCAAGTTACCCTTTTCAAGATTAGCTTTAAGCTGTTCCGGAGTGGTATTCAGCCTTTCGCTAAGGCCGTTTAAAAGATTGTTAATTTCACTGTTGTTTATCATTATCTATTTCCTTTCTCTGTACT
>JBJEOU010000155.1:1910-5233 GCA_051880875.1 Ruminococcus sp.
AAAAGATTGTTAATTTCACTGTTGTTTATCATTATCTATTTCCTTTCTCTGTACTATTAATATGGTATGCAGGGAAAAGCAATTTATGAAGAGGTAATTATGAAAATACTTGTTTTTTCCGACACCCACGGTGACTTTACCCGTATGGAAAGGGCGATTATGTCCCATTCCGATGCGGAGGTTATTATCCATTGCGGTGACGGTGAAAGAGATGTAGAATATATGAGAAGAAGTTTCCCAAACAGAGCCTTTTACAATGTGTGCGGAAACTGCGACTGGGGTAGCTCACTTGAGCCGACCCTTGAAATCACCCTGGAGGGCAAGAGGATTTTTGCAACTCACGGTCACCTTTACGGTGCAAAGATGGGTTTTAATCGGCTGATTTACGCCGCAAGGGAAAAGAATGCGGATATTTTACTTTACGGGCACACCCACATTTCTATGAACGAATACGACGACGGGTTGTACATCATTAACCCCGGCTCCTGCCACGGCTACGGCGCAACCTACTGCCTCCTTGATGTTTCCGAAAAGGGTGTGCTGGCAAGCATAGTAAAGGCAAAATAAAGGTGATACTGTGAATTTCGGCAAAGAAAATTTCAGCGAAAAAATTAAATATCAGCTTTCTTCCCTAAGTCACAACAGCCGTCTGCCCCACGCAATAATTGTTGCAGGGGGGAACAGCGAAACACGGCAAAGCGTTGCACAGTTTTTGTGCAAATACGCTGTGTGCTCCGGCGACAGCAAGCCTTGTTTTACCTGCAAGAACTGTGTTAAGGCAGAAAGCCACTCCCACCCTGACATAACGGTGGTTGAGGGCAGTCAAAAGACCAAGGCAAAGATTTATTCAAAGGACATTATAGAAGAAATTATCCGTGACACAGCAATAGTGCCAAATGAGGCTAACAGCAAGGTTTTTCTATTTTACGATGTGGACGAAAAGCTACCTGTAATTTCCCAGAACGCATTGCTTAAAACTCTGGAAGAACCCCCGGGCGGTGTGATTTTCGTTATGACATGCAAGGACGCAAGCCTGATGCTGGACACAATAATTTCACGAAGTACACTAATTAACATTCCAAATGACGAGATTTTCTCGGAAAACGGAGTTGCACTAAGCGAGGAAATTGCAAATGCACTTCTGGACATTAACGAATACACCCTGTTAAAGGCTACATCAGGTCTTAATAAAAGGGAAATTTTTCTTGAAACAATGCCTCCACTCAGGATGATAATAAGGGACACCCTTATGCTTTTATCGGGAGGAAAACCAGTCACACAAAGTGACGCACCGAAAAAATTACAACGAAAACTTACAAGGGAAAAATCACTTTCCCTGTTAGATACAATAGAAAAGGCACAGCGTATGGCAAAGGGAAACGCAAATGTAAATCTGCTTTCCACCTGGCTGTGTACTGAACTCAGGAGGATAACATGGCAAAAGTAATTGGAGTTAGATTTAAAGAGGTTGGAAAAATCTATTATTTCGACCCGGATAATTATGATTTTCACCAGGGGGACAGGGTAATTGTGGAAACCTCCCGTGGTGTGGAGTGCGGTACAGTTGCCCTTGCTAACAAGGAGGTTGAGGATGACAAGATTGTTCATCCTCTCAAGAAGGTTCTCCGTCAGGCAACAAAAAAAGACCTTGCCCACCTGGAGGACAACAAATCCCGTGAAAAAGAGGCTATGAAAATCTGTGAGGAGAAAATCCGCAACCACAAGCTGGATATGAAGCTTGTTGATGTTGAATACACCTTTGACAACAGCAAAATCCTCTTTTACTTTACAGCAGAGGGCAGAGTTGACTTCAGACAGCTTGTAAAGGATTTGGCCACTGTTTTCAGAACAAGGATTGAGCTTAGGCAAATCGGTGTAAGGGACGAAGCGAAGATGCTGGGGGGTCTTGGAATGTGTGGCAGACCCTTCTGTTGTAACGGATTCCTGGGAGAATTTCAGCCTGTGTCAATAAAAATGGCAAAGGAACAGGGACTTTCCCTCTCCCCTGTTAAAATCAGCGGTACCTGTGGCAGGCTTATGTGCTGTCTGAAATACGAACAGGAGGCATACAGCGACCTTATCAAGCGTACACCAAAGGTGGGAACAAATGTGAGAACTCCCGAGGGCAAGGGTACTGTTGTTGAAACCGCCCTGTTGACAGGCAAGGTAAAGGTAAAGCTGGACTCCGCCCCGGAGGAGGCAATACCCCAGACCTTTACACTAAAGCAAATCAGACCTGTTCGTGAAAGGACGCAGGGCAGAAATCACAAAGAGGAAAAATCTGCCCGTGAAAATCAAAAGAAACAGGAAAATGGCGAAAAACTGGAAAATTAACGACAAAAGCAAAAATCCGTTGATTTTTTGATACGGTTATGATACAATAGCGGTAGAATAATAAGGAGGTGTTCTTCATGGCATATGCTATTTCTGATGAATGCATCAGCTGTGGTGCTTGCGCTGACGGTTGTCCAGTAGGTGCAATTTCCGAGGGCGACGGCAAGTATGTAATTAACGCTGACGAGTGCATTGACTGCGGTGCTTGTGCAGACACATGCCCTGTAGGTGCTCCTGCAGAAGCATAATTTAAGGAAACACTAAATAAATCACGCTAAACGCTATTTACACATCTTGCTTGCATATTTTCCGTCAGCTTGCCCAAAAAATCCTCGTAATGCGTCAGCATTACTGCGGTTTATTTGTCCAACCTGACGAAAAATCTGACTACGCAATATGTGCAAATGATTTAGTTAGTATTTCCATTGTTAGTGAGTGAAACAGCAAGGTGACTTTGCCTTGCTGTTTTTCATTTATTGTAGTATAATTGCTCTGGTTTATAATCAGAATTAAATAGCCTCCCTCAGACGAGGGAGGGGGACCGCTTGCGGTGGAAGGAGGGAAAAAGTGTTCTCTTTTGCTCTCTTTGTCTTTAGATTTATAGTATAGTTTATTGTTCTAACTTATACCTTGTTATCTAAAGACATACCAAGATGTATTGACTACTTTTTCACTCCCCCAGTCGCCTTTGGCGACAGCCCCCTCATCCGAGGGAGCCTTTGTTAAGTCCTAAATTTCATATGACATATTTGTGATGAATAATGCACTGCTTTTATTAAGGAGGGATAATGTGCTGAACAAAAATGAACACCTTGAACCCTTGGGTAAGGGTATAAAAATAATCGTAAGCGACATTCACCACTTTTCCACAGATACAATACTTTTAAGCAACTTTGCCTGTCCAAAAAGGAAGGACAGGGTTATTGAACTGGGAACAGGGTGCGGTACTATCCCCCTTTTGATGAAAAAGGATAACAGAAATCTTGAAA
>JBJEOU010000156.1:0-5180 GCA_051880875.1 Ruminococcus sp.
TCCCTCAGTCACGCAAGCGTGACAGCTTTTTCTGGCGAAAACGGCAAACCCTTTGCCCCTGCGGGGCATTTCCCTTAGTAAGGGAATACTCATCCGATGGAGCCTTTGTTGATTCCATTATTTCATATAACCTATTGGTTTCGACTAATGCACTACTACTTTTCTTTAAGATTCTTCTGTCGCTTTGCTCCCTCAGAATGACAGTATGTGGCTCGGATTTAGTTGACATTTTGGGGAATGTTGTTACATTTTGTTTTAGGCAATTTAACAATAATTCAATTTTTAAACTTAAACAATTATTTAAAGTGTGCAAAAATTATTCTTTGCACACTTTTTTCTTGTATTTATGCCCTTTTTGGGATATAATGATTTGTGTAGTATTTTATTAAATAATACTAAGTGTAGTTTGAAAATTGTATATCTTTCGGCAATTTTTTCTATCTGCATTTGGTATAAAATACAGGAAAGTGAGGAATAGAGATGAGTACAGAAAAGATGACTCAGGCTAAGGCTGAAATCGTCAACACCTCTGCCTACAAGGTAATTACAGAGTTTTTTGATGAAGACAGCTTTATTGAAATTGACACATACGCAAAGTCCGGCGACGATTATGCCGAGGCTGTTGCAGGCTATGGCTCCGTTAACGGTATGCCTTGCTACGCTTTTTGTCAGAACATTGACATTGCAAAGGGTGCAATGAGCAAGGCTCAGGCAGCAAAGCTTAAGAAGGTTTATGATTTGGCACTTAAGAACGGTGCACCGGTGGTTGGTATTTACGACAGCCTGGGCGGTAAGCTTAAGGAAGGCAACGAGCTTCTCACCGCTTACGGTACTGTACTCAATGCCGCAAGCACACTCTCCGGCGTTGTTCCACAGATTTCCGTAGTTCTTTCAGACTGCCTCGGCACTTCTGCAATCACAGCGTCTTCCGCTGACTTTGTAATCAAGGTTAAGGATGCAGTTATGTCTGTAAGGACTGCTGACGATGAGGGTTGCAACTGTTCTGTTGCAATGATGGCTGAGGACAAGGAAGATGCCCTTACAAAGGCAAAGGACCTTCTCCTTTATCTGCCTTCAAACAACCTTTCAACAGCTCCTTGTGCTGAGGAAAATGCTCCCGAGGCTGACCCACAGTGTGTTGTTTGTGCAACTATGGACTGCGGTTCTGATGTAAAGCTTTATGACCACATCGGCGAAACTGCCAAGGTTGGCTTTGCAAGACTTCAGGGTGAAGTTGTGGGTATTGTTCAGACAAAGGGCGGTTTGCTTGAAAAGCCTGATGGAAAGAAAATCACAAAGCTTGTTTCTTTCTGTGACGCTTTCTCAATTCCTGTTATCACTTTCTTAAACAGCGAAGGCTTTAATTGCCTTTCTGCCGCAACATCAGTAACTAACGCTTATGCCGAGGCTACAACAACAAAGATTACAGTAATCACAGGCAAGGCTGTCGGCCCTGTTTACATTGCAATGGCTGGCACAGGCGCTATGACAGACCTTACATTGGCACTTCCTGATGCCGTTGTTTCTCCTCTTAACGAAATGGCTGCCGCTTACCTTATGGCTCCTGAAAAGATGGAGGTTCCTGTTGCAAAGCAGGAAGAAACAGCAAAGGCTTTTGCAAAGGAAAACCTCTCTGCATTCAAGGCAGCAGAGGACGGTGTTATTGAAAATATTGTTACTAAGGAAGAGCTTAGAACTGTTCTCACACAGGCTGTTACAATGCTTATGAGCAAGAGAATGACAACACTTCCAAAGAAACATTCCACAATCGGATAAAATACAATCAAAGGGGAACTTATAATGAAAAATTTAAAGATTACAGTTAACGGTACAACATATGATGTTCAGGTTGAAGAGGTTGGCGGTTCTGCTGCTTCTGCTCCGGTAGCTGCTGCACCTGCTCCTGCAGCCGCTCCTGCTCCGGCTTCTGCTCCTGCACAGGGCGAGGGAACACCTGTTACTGCTCCAATGCCGGGCACAGTTCTTGACATTAAGGTTGCAAACGGTGCAAAGGTTAACGAGGGCGACACAGTTGTTATCCTTGAGGCTATGAAGATGGAAAACGAAATCAATGCTCCTTGCTCCGGCACAGTTACTTCTGTTGTTGTATCAAAGGGCGAATCTGTTGATTCAGGCAAGGTAATGCTTACAATCGGCTGATTAACAGGGAAGGAAGATTAAAATGGCTAAGAAACTTAAGATTACAGAAACAGTTCTTAGAGATGCACATCAGTCCCTTCTTGCTACAAGAATGCCACTTTCTGATATGCTCCCAATTCTCCCTGAACTGGATAAAATAGGCTTTTATTCATTGGAATGCTGGGGCGGTGCTACATTTGACGCCTGCCTTAGATTCCTTGATGAAGACCCATGGGAAAGACTGCGCACAATCCGCAAGGAATGTCCTAAAACAAAGCTCCAGATGCTTTTCCGTGGTCAGAATATGCTGGGTTACCGTCACTATGCTGATGATGTTCTTGAATATTTTGTTCAGAAGTCAGTAGCAAACGGTATTGATATTATCAGAATTTTTGACGCACTTAACGATATTAAGAACCTTGAAACAGCTGTTAAGGCTGCCAAGAAGGAAGGCGCTCACGCACAGATTGCAATGAGCTACACAACAGGTCCTGTTTTTGACAACAAATATTATGTTGACTACGCTAAGAAGATTGAGTCAATCGGTGCAGATTCTATCTGTATCAAGGATATGGCGGCTCTCCTTACACCATACAACTGCGAAAGCCTTATCAGGGACCTTAAAAAGGCTGTCAATATTCCGATTCAGCTCCACACTCACGCAACAGCAGGACTTTCTTCAATGTGCATAATGAAGGCTGTTGAAAACGGCTGTGACATCGTTGACACAGCAATGTCACCACTTGCAAACGGTACTTCACACTCTGCAACAGAGTCCATCGTTGCCGCATTCCAGGGTACAGAGTACGACACAGGTCTTGACCTTGCCGCCCTTGCTGACATTCGTGAATACTTTATGACATTAAGACAGAAGTACATCGACGAAGGTCTTATCGACCCCAAGATGCTTGCAACAGACGCATCTGCTCTCCTGTATCAGGTTCCGGGCGGTATGCTTTCAAACCTGCTTTCACAGCTTAAGCAGGCAGGCAAGGAGGATCAGCTCCTTGATGTTATGAAGGAAGTTCCTGAAGTTCGTAAGGACGCAGGTTATCCGCCACTTGTTACACCATCATCCCAGATTGTTGGCACACAGGCTGTATTCAATGTAATTATGGGTGAAAGATACAAGATGGTAACAAACGAATTCAAGGATATGGTTGCCGGCAAGTACGGTACAACACCACTGCCAATCGACCCAGAGTTCAGAAAGAAGATTATCGGCGATATGGAGCCTATCGAATGCCGTCCTGCCGATTTGCTTGAGCCTGAGCTTGAAACACTTAAGAAAGAGGCTGAGTCCTTTGCAGAAAAGGAAGAGGATGTTCTCTCCTATGCAATGTTCCCGAAGGTTGCCAGGGATTTCTTTGAAAAGCGTCGCAACAAAAGGGTAGGCATTAACGACAATGCAGACAAAGCAAATATGATTCATCCCGTTTGATTGTGATATGAATTAATAATACCCCACTTCGGTGGGGTATTTTTTCGCTTTATTGTGCTGGGGGGACTTGAAAAAATTTCCTTTGCATATGGATAATACTTGACGAACATTTCATATAATTATATAATGTATATAAGTTAGTCTGACCTAACTATTTTTTTGCATTAAAAACCCGATTTTGGAGGAAATATGACAACACTCAACGATTTTCGCCCCGGTGCAATGCTCAGGGTGGTTAAGGTTCATGGGGAGGGCGCCCTCAGAAGAAGAATAATGGATTTCGGTATAACCAAAGGGGTAACTCTGTATATCAGAAAGATGGCTCCCCTTGGCGACCCTATGGAGATTTTAGTTCGTGGCTACGAGCTAAGCCTTCGCCGTGAGGACGGAAAAATGATTGAGGTTGAAAGAATTAACACAAAACACTAATGAAGCGGTTTTGTGTAGTGTAGGCAGGAGATAAAATGGAGATAAGAATAGGACTTGCCGGTAACCCCAACTGTGGCAAAACTACCTTTTTTAACATTTTAACTGGCAGTAACCAGTATGTGGGCAACTGGCCCGGGGTTACTGTGGAGAAAAAGGAAGGTAAGGTAAAGGGGAGAGAAGATGTTTCTGTCACCGATTTGCCGGGGATTTACTCACTTTCACCCTATACCCCCGAGGAAATTGTTGCACGAAATTACCTTGTTGTGGAAAGACCGGATGTTATCCTGAACATAGTTGACGGTACAAATATTGAGAGAAATCTGTACCTTTCGCTACAACTCATAGAAACAGGCATCCCTGTTGTTATGGCTATAAATATGATGGATGTTGTCCGTAAAAACGGTGACAAAATCAATATTGAATTGCTGTCAAAAAGGCTTGGTATTCCCATAGTTGAAGTTTCGGCACTGAAAAATCAGGGTGTAGATGAGGCTGTTGATTTGGCGGTAAAGACCGCAACAGACGACAATGTACATATCCCTGTGCATCGCTTTAGCGGACCTGTTGAACACGCCCTTGCACATATTGAAGAGGCTGTTATTCACGAAATCCCCGAGGAGCAACAGAGGTACCTGGCGGTTAAAATTTTTGAGGGTGACAAAGAGGTACTAAAAACCCTTGGAATTGAAAACAATGTGCTTAACCACATCAAAAAGGACATCAAAATCTGTGAGGCAGAGCTTGATGACGATGCGGAAAGTATTATTATCAGCGAAAGATACGACTACATAACTGAAATAGTGGGGCAATGCTGTAAAAAGGTAAATGTAACCACCACAACCTCCTATAAGCTGGACAAAATTTTGACAGGCAAGTTCACAGGACTTCCCATCTTTGCCCTTATAATGTTCGGTGTTTACTATGTTTCGGTAACACTCATTGGCACATCCGTCACCGACTGGGTGAATGATGTGCTGTTCGGACAGTGGATATGCGGAGGAGTTTCTTCATTCCTTACATACATCGGCTGTGCCGACTGGCTTATCTCAATGATATGCGACGGTATTTTAGGGGGAGTTGGCTCGGTTATCGGCTTTGCTCCCCAAATGGCAATACTGTTCTTCTTCCTCAGCTTCCTTGAGGACTGCGGTTATATGACAAGAATTGCATT
>JBJEOU010000157.1:0-16864 GCA_051880875.1 Ruminococcus sp.
ACCCTGAAAATCAAGAAAAAATCGGGGGATACAGACACAACAGACTATCTGAAATCCCTTAGCTACAAGGTTGTGGGCAAGGTGCGTTCACCTCTATATATTTCCTTTGAAAGAGGAAACACAACCATTGGTGACGGCAAGCTGAAAAGCTTTGCTTTTGTAAAGGACTCCTGCTTTAAGTATGAAAATTATACAGGACTTTATGTTAAGACAAAGGCATCAGAGGATGGAATTTCCCCTTTTGATGACAAATATGACAGCAAGATTAAGGAAGAAAAAAAGAGCCTTACAAAAGTCGGAGAAGATAGAATTTCTCAATTTATAAAGGAACAGCAAAAGTCCCTTGACAAAAAGGTTGCAAAATTTGAGAAAGAGAAAAATTCTTCCTTAAACAAGTTAAAAGAGCAGGAAACAAGCCTTGCAGAAAGTGAAGAACAGCTGAAAACTGCACAGCAGGCTTACCTTATGGCAGGGATGGACGATTCAGCCTTAAAGCCACAAATTGAACAGCTGGAAAAAGCGAAGAAAAGTCTTGAAAAGGCAAAGGAAGAAACTAACGCCAAGCTGAAAAAGACGGAAAAAAAGCTTAATGACGCACAAAAAATAATTGATGAATTTAAAGAGAAAGAATGGTACATCACCACAAGGGATGACAACCCCGGTTATAGCGGATTTGAAGAAAACACACAGCGAGTTGACAATGTAGCCGCAGTTTTCCCTGTGTTTTTCCTTCTTGTTGCAATTCTTGTCTGCGTTACAACAATGACAAGGCTTATTGACGAAAAGCGTACGGAGATAGGAATTCTAAAGGCTTTGGGTTACAGCAACAGAAGTATTGTTGTAAAGTACCTTATCTATGCAGGAAGCTCAGGCATTCTGGGTTGTATTTTAGGCATAGCCATCGGTGTGCCAATCCTCCCAAGAGTGATATATTATGCCTACAAAATGATGTACCATATGCCGGAGATAACCATTGTTCCAGACTGGGGAGCAACTATATTGAGCATTTGTGTAGCAATACTTTGCACCGTCTTAGTGGCTGTTTTCACCTGTCAAAAAACACTAAGGGAAAAGTCCTCTGAACTTATGAGGCCGAAAGCGCCAAAGCCGGGCAACAGAATTCTCCTTGAAAGAATCCCCGGAATCTGGAAACACTTTGGCTTTACAAGTAAGGTGACGGCGAGAAACCTTTTCAGATACAAGGCAAGGTTTATGATGACAGTCCTTGGCGTTGCAGGATGCACAGCCCTGGTTTTGGCGGCATTCTATCTCCACGACAGCATAACAGGTGTTGTAGATACACAGTACGGCGAAATATATCACTATGACGCAATGATGGCAGTTAAGGAGGACAAGACAAAGTCCCAGCTTACTGACCTTACAGCAGAAATACAGGGCGACAGCGACATAGAGGACTATATGCTGTACTATAACAAGTCGGTGTCCGCAAAGACCGACGACAGCTCCGTCACAAGCTCCCTCTATTTGACTGTACCGGAAAACAACGAAAAGTTTTTGGAAATGGTTTCCCTCCGCAACAGAAAGACAGGGGAGAAGTACAGTCTGAGGGATGACGGTGTAATAATCACCGAAAAGCTGTCAAGCCTGCTGAATCTAAAGGAGGGCGACACCTTTACCCTGAGCTACAACAACAAAAATACAGATGTTAAGGTCAGGGGAATTACGGAGCATTATGTGTATAACAACATATATATGTCACAAAATCTGTATAAAGAGATTTACGGTGAAAATGCAAAGTACAATATGATAATGGCGAAAATCCCCAATCTCACAGACAAGATGGAAAGGGATATTGGCAACAGGTATCTTGAAAACAGCCATGTTGCCGGGGTGACCTTTAGCAGTGAAATTATAAGTAACTTTAACAAGACAATTCGCTCCCTTGATATGGTTGTCCTTGTTATGATAATATGTGCAGGGCTCCTTGCCCTTGTGGTGCTTTACAACCTGACAAACATCAATATAGCCGAAAGGAAGAGGGAGATTGCCACCCTAAAGGTGTTGGGATTTTACAACAAGGAAACCTCGGCATATATCTATAGGGAAAATATTATCCTTACAATTCTGGGCATAGTTTTCGGCTTGATTCTGGGAATTTTCCTTGGTTACTTCATTATAATTACCGTGGAAATCGAAAATGTTATGTTCGGCAGAAGTATAAGACTTTTATCATTTATTTGGGCAATTTTACTGACGGGAGTATTCTCGCTAATGGTAAATTTCCTGATGCACTTTAAGATGAAGAAGATTGATATGATAGAAAGCCTTAAATCTATAGAATAAATTAACGCAAAATGTTGAAAGATACTGATGTTTATGGTATAATAAGCCATTATGGGCTTATGTTATTGAATTATGTATTCCCAAAACATTCCGGAAAGGAAAGTAGAAATGGTTAGAGAAAATATTTATCGCACAGTAACCTGTGGCGAATTACGAGAAAATAATATTGGAGAAACTGTCCGTGTAGCAGGCTGGGTTGAGAATATCCGTGACCACGGCGGTGTTATGTTCCTTGACATCCGTGACCACTACGGTGTGCTCCAGGTTGTTGTTCACAACGATGAATTGCTTAAGGATGTAAACAGGGAGTGTACTGTTACATTGTCCGGCAAGGTTGTAAAGAGGGACGACGAAACCATCAACAAAAAGATTGCAACAGGCTATGTTGAGGTTCACACAGAGGACATTAAGGTATTGGGCAAAAGCAAGAACAACCTGCCCTTTGAGGTTATGCAGTCCACCAATACATCCGAGGATGTAAGACTAAAATACAGATTCTTGGATTTGAGAAATCCAAAGGTACACAATAATATTGTGCTTAGAAGTGAAATCATCAGCTTTTTGCGTTCTAAGATGAACGAAATGGGCTTTATGGAAATTCAGACACCTATTCTTTCCACCTCATCCCCGGAGGGTGCTCGTGACTACCTTATCCCGTCAAGAAAGCACAAGGGCAGATTCTACGCTCTGCCACAGGCACCACAGATTTTCAAACAGCTACTTATGGTGTCAGGCTTTGACAAGTATTTCCAGATTGCACCTTGTTTCCGTGACGAGGACGCAAGGGCAGACCGTTCACCGGGTGAATTTTATCAGCTTGACTTTGAAATGGCATTTGCAACACAGGAGGATGTTTTTGCAGTTGCAGAAGAGGTGCTTTACGAAACCTTTAAAAAGTTCAGCGACAAAGAGGTAAGCAAGCCACCGTTTAAGAGAATTCCATACAAGGAATCTATGCTAAAGTACGGCTCAGACAAGCCTGACCTTAGAAATCCACTTGAGATTGTTGAAATTTCAGATATGTTTGAAGAAACCGACTTTGCTCCTTTCCGCAAAAAGACAGTCCGTTCAATCAATGTTCCCGACTGTGCAAAGCAGAGCAAAAAGTGGTTTAAGCGTATGGAGGAGTTTGCCCTTTCAATCGGTATGAAGGGTCTTGGATATGTTAAGGTTAACGAGGATATGACCTTTGACGGCCCTATCGACAAGTTCCTAAAGCCCGGGGACAGAGAAGAGCTTATTAAGAGAAATAACTCAAAAGCCGGTGATGTAATCTACTTTATTGCAGATACAGCCGACCAGGCACCGCTACTTGCAGGTCAAATCAGAACAGAGGTTGCTACCCGTCTTGACCTTATTGACAAAAGCAAGTTTGAGCTTTGCTTTATTGTTGACTTCCCAATGTTTGAGCATGATGAGGACGGTCACCTTGCATTTACACACAACCCGTTCTCAATGCCACAGGGCGGTATGGATGCCCTTGAAAACCAGGAACCAACAGAAATCCTTGCATATCAGTACGACATTGTGTGCAACGGTGTTGAGCTTTCCTCAGGTGCTGTTCGTAACCACGACCTTGACATTATGGTTAAAGCCTTTGGTATGGCTGGTTACAGCGAAGAGGACTTAAAGAGCAAGTTCGGCGCACTTTACAACGCATTCCAGTACGGAGCACCGCCACACGCAGGTATGGCTCCGGGAGTTGACAGAATGATTATGCTCCTTACAGAGGAAGAAAATATCCGTGAAGTTATTGCTTTCCCAATGAACAGCAACGCTCAGGATTTACTCTTGGGCAGTCCGGGAACAGTAAGCGAGCAACAGCTTCGTGAGGTTCACATTAAGTTAAGATAAATTCAGACAATTTTTAAGTTAGAGGTTTAAGCTATGATTACCAGGGAAGATGTAGAGAACATTGCATTGCTTTCAAAGCTCTTTGTTCCTGAGGAGGAAATGGATAACTTAACACAGTCAATGCAGGAGATTGTGTCCTTTGCCGACACAATCAACAACGCAGATGTTGAGGGTGTGGAGTTTGACAACATCAACAACCTTTCAAACGCACTGCGTGAGGATGTGGTTAAGCCGTCAATGCCAAAGGAAGAAATTCTCAAAAATGCTCCTGAACAGGCAGAGGATCATTTCCTTGTGAGAAAACATTCGTAAGGAGTAGAGATATGGGACAGATTGCAAAAATACAGGCTATGCTCCAAAACGGAGAAATCTCCTGTGTTGAACTTACAAAAAAATATTTAAAGGCGATTGAGGAGGCAAACGGAGAGCTCAACGCCTATGTGACAGTTACACCTGACGAGGCGCTTGAAACTGCAAAAAAGGTTGACGAAAAGATTGCAAGGGGCGAAAAGCTCCTGCCACTTGAGGGTGTTCCAATGACCCTTAAGGACAACATTTCCACCAATGGAATTGAAACCACCTGTTGCAGTAAAATCCTTGAGGGCTACAAGCCCATTTATGACGCAAAGGTGTGGGAAATTTTAAAAGAACAGAATGCAGTTTTGCTGGGCAAAACCAATATGGACGAGTTTGCAATGGGTTCTTCCTGCGAAACCTCCTGTTTCGGCGGAGCAACAAACCCATTTAACACAGACCACGTTTCCGGCGGTTCATCAGGCGGTGTTGCATCTGCTGTTTCCGGCGATATTGCCGCCTTCGGACTTGGCTCCGACACAGGGGGAAGTATCCGCCAGCCTGCATCATTCTGCGGTATTGTAGGCTTAAAGCCGACCTACGGCGCTGTGTCAAGATACGGTCTTGTTGCCTATGCAAGCTCACTTGACCAGATTGGACCTATTACAAAGACAGTTGAGGACGCATCCCTTGTTTTCGACAGCATTTCCCTCTATGACGAAAACGACTCCACAAGTGTGGGAAAGAGCGAAGCAACTTTTGATAAATTAGACAAGGACATCAAGGGTATGAAAATCGGCATAGCCAGAGAGTACCTTGAGGGTGTTCGTGACGATGTTAAGGAGGCTGTTCTTTCAGCCGCTGAAAAGTATAAGGAAATGGGTGCGGAGATTGTTTACTTCGACTTACCTGCACTAAAGTTTGCATTGCCTGTATATTACATCCTTGCCTGTGCAGAGGCATCCTCAAACCTTGGCAGATATGACGGTATCCGATACGGCTACAAAACAACACAGCACTATGAGGGTACTCACGATATGATTTGCAAAACAAGGAGCGAGGGCTTTGGCGAGGAAGTAAAGAGGAGAATTCTCCTTGGCACATATGTGCTTTCCGCAGGCTACTACGACGCCTACTACAAAAAGGCTCAGAACCTTCGTGGAACAATCATCAAGGCTTTTGACGACGCATTTAAAAATGTTGATGTAATCCTTGCACCCACTGTTCCAATGACAGCCTTTAAAATGGGGGAGGCAGTTTCCGACCCTGTTGAAACCTACCTTACAGACATCTGCACAGTACCTATCAATATTGCAGGACTTCCGTCAGTTTCTGTTCCCTGCGGATTTAACAACAAGGGTATGCCTATCGGTATGCAGATAATCGGCGACAAGTTCAAGGAGTCAACAATCCTTAATGTTGCCTACAAATATCAACAGGCTTGTCCTGAAAACTTTAAAGATACCAAGTGGGGGGTAAAGCTATGAAATATGAATTAGTAGCAGGATTTGAAACCCACATTGAATTGGGTACAGATACAAAGATTTTTTGCTCCTGCTCAACGGAGTTCGGCGGTGAGCCTAACAGCCATTGTTGTCCTGTGTGCATCGGTCTGCCCGGCACACTTCCAAAGCTGAATAAAAAGGTTGTTGAGTACGGTATTATGGCAGGTCTTGCCACAAACTGCGAGATTGCCAATGTATCAAAGATGGACAGAAAAAATTATTGTTATCCCGACCTTTCAAAGGCATATCAGATAAGCCAGCTTTATGCACCCCTTTGCAACCGTGGATATGTTGAGCTTTCCAACGGAAGAAAAATCCGTATTCACCACATCCATATTGAGGAGGACGCAGGAAAGCTGATTCACAACCACGGCGACACATATGTTGACTACAACCGTGGCGGTGTTCCGCTTATTGAAATTGTTTCCGAGCCTGACATCCGTTCCATTGACGAGGCAAGGGAATATGTGGAAAAGCTCCAGCAGATTATGCGTTACATTGGAATTTCCGACTGCCGTATGCAGGAGGGTTCAATGAGATGTGACGTCAACATCTCAGTCCGTCCCCAGGGTAGTGACAAGCTGGGCACAAGAACAGAAATTAAAAATATGAACTCCATCACCTTTATCACAAAGGCTATGGAGTATGAATTTGAACGACAGGTTGACCTTATTGAAAACGGTGAAAAGGTTGTACAGGAAACCCTTAGATACGACGACGCAACCAACACCACCTCTTCAATGAGAAGTAAGGAGGACGCCCACGATTACCGCTATTTCCGTGACCCTGACCTTGTTACAATCAAGGTTACAGACGAGGAAATTGAGGAAATTAAGGCAAAGCTACCTGAACTTCCACATATTAAAAAGCAAAGATATGTGGATGAATTGGGCGTTCCCGAAGGTGACGCTGGACTTCTTACAAAATACAGAAATATTTCCGAATATTTTGACAAAGCTATTGATGGACTTAAAAAGCCTAAGACAGTCAGCAACTTCATCATAGGTCAGATTTTCAGAGTTCTTCAGACAGAGGAGGACAAGGAATTATTTGACATCAAGACTACTCCTCAGCAGTTAAATCAGCTTTGCAAGCTTTTGGAGGATGGCAAAATCCAGAACAACCTTGCAAAATCCACCCTTGACAAAATGCTTGAAACAGGCAAGGACTGCACAGAATACATCAGCGAAGAGGATATGGCAGGACTTGACGACAGCTTTGTTGACGAGCTTTGCAAGCAGGCTATTGAGGCTAATCCAAAGGCTGTTCAGCAGTACAAAGAGGGCAAGGAAAAGGCAATTATGGCTTGTATGGGCTTTGTAATGAAGAACAGTAAGGGCAAGGCTAACGCTCAGGAAGTTCTTGAAAAAATCAAGTCTATGATTAGCTGATAAAGATCTTGTAAAGGAAAATCAGTATGAAAAAGATACTCACAGTTTTATTCTGTGCTGTTCTCATTTGTTGTTTCTTCTCCGGCTGTGGTGACGAAAACAACGGGGGAGAGGGAGGCAACAGTAACTCCCAGATTTCCACCTCCGACAATGAACCCTCAAAGGATGAGCTGTCGGCAGAGGATTTTGAAAAAAGACTTAACGGTGTTTCAAGCATCAACTTTGTTATGGAAACCAAGGATGACAAAAAGGACTTGTCAATGTTCCCCTATCAGGGACTTGAGGCTTGCGTTATGGTGAGCAAGGACAATGCGAACATTGCAACATTCTTTGTGTTTGACAGCGACGAAAACGCAGAAAAAATCATTGAGGACTCCAAAAGGTCAAATTCCTCTGACTACAAGGAAGAAACAGGAAAAAACTTTGATAAAATTCAGCAGGGCTCTGTTGTGATTGAACAGGTGGGCAAAACCGTTGTCACCATCACATCAGAGGACGAAACCGTTACAGACACCATTCTGGATGTAACAGGGTATTGATAAGAACAATAGTAAACAAAAGTAAGGAGCTATCTGCAAAACGCAGATAGCTCTTTTTGGTGATTTCAGCGGGGGAATTACTTTATCCTTTTGCCCTTACCTAAGGCTTCTTTTTCTCTTTTTATCCTTTCCTTGGCTTCTGCCACAGTTTCTCCGTCATGGGTCAAGTATCGGTCAACAAAACCGTCCTCAATTTTGGTGTATCCGCCAACCACGGTGTCGCACATCTTGTCAAAACCGCTGGTCACCTTTTTTGCTATTTTTTCGTTTGCTTTGATTAGTTTTGATTTTGCCATTTTTATTACCTCCTATTTTTCCTGTTGCCATAACAAGACCAAATATAAACACAAACAGGCACACTGCTATGCCGGTAAGGGTGTTCATCACCATAATTTCCTTTTGGTTCATTCCCTTAAAGGAAACCAGCATTGAGCGTTGAAGTGACATTATTGATACAACTGCGTCTGCACATCCGATGTTGCGTATGGTTGTAAGCAGGGGCGAGCGGTGCTTGGCTGTTTTTACTGCATTTACAATGGCAATAGTCACCTTGTAGAATGTGTAGGTTGCAATGGTAATCATCACAAATTTTCCGTTTTTTGTGGCTACATCGTAAAAATTACTGTAATACACCGACCCCGACAGTACAAAGCTTAAGACCATAAGCATAATCCCTGTAAATCTCATTACAAAGATTTCCGGTTTTTCTGTCTTTTTTAGTACACTCTTTCTCTCATAAATAACAGCATTAAAACGCATGACGGACAGAATAGTGTAATAAGCAAACATAGTCAAAAACCATAGGGAGCCGCAGACAACACCCAATACCCCATTGTAAATAGCATAGCAAATATTTACAGCAAGGCTTGTTGTGGCAAAAAACACAATGCGATGCCGTCTGTTGTGGAATATGGTGTTCACTAAACTGTTTTTTTGAGAGAATTCCTTTATCTGTTCCGTGATTTTCATTATCCGTTTTTAGATATGGCTGGTTATTCCTTGATTCCCATCACAATAGGTATAAGACACAGGAGAATTACAATGCCTAAAATACCTACTAAAATGCCTAAAACCATCTTGCTCAACACCATACACAGGCACATTCCTACTCCAAGAGTCAAGGCACCGGCAACACCCACAAGGATTGTAATAAATGTTTTGCTGTTGATTTTTATAGGCTTTTTGTGTTCCATTTTGCGCCAGATTAATACTGTGATAAGCCCCAGCAAAATTCCGACACCTCCGAAAACAACACCGGGAATAAAAGCATTCCACTCTGTAATCAGTGCCATACACATACCCAGTGCAAACAAAACCCCGCTGACTGTTCCTAAAATCATTGCTACAAAGCTGCTTTTTTTCATTTTATTACCGCCAAAATATTCATTAAAACAACAGTTGTGTGTTTAATCTACTTATAGTATAATTACTATCAAGGACAAAAACAATCATCAATGTTTTAAAAAGTGTTGGGATAATGGAGGAATTTATGAATACTAAGAATAATAGTCGCAGAAGGGAATCACGCAAAAAAATAGAAACGGTGTTTTTTGACCTAATTCAGACAAAAGAATTAAGTAAAATTTCCGTTTCTGATATATGCAAAAGGGCCGAACTTAACCGAACCACCTTTTACTCAAATTATGTAGATATTTATGAGCTGGCAGATACTGTCCGTGAAACTCTCGAGGATAATATGGAAGAGCTTTACCGTGTGGATATTGAAACAGGAAACAACAGCAATGACTATTTGCGACTGTTTCGCCACATTTACGAAAATCAAATGCTCTACAAAACCTATTTTAAGCTTGGATACGACAATAACTACAAAATTCTAAAGTATGACAGCAGACTTGCCGAAAAGCACTTTGGCAACCGCTTTATTGAATATCACTGTGAATTTTTTAAAAGCGGACTAAATACCATTATCAAAATGTGGCTTGCCGGCGGATGTAAGGAATCCCCGGAGGATATGTACGAAATTATCAGGGCAGAATACCGTGGCAGAGAATCATTTAAGCCGTAATTATTGAATGTTTGTCCACCTCTCATTAGGGATTTATCAAATTATTATAAAATAAGGAGATGCGTAAATAAGCATCTCCTAAAATTTTATAATATCAGTTGTTACATTGAGTCGGGGCAGGTGATGTTGAACATTGTAAGGACATTTTTAATGACAGTTTTAACAGCAACACAAAGGTTCAGCCTTGCCTGTGTTAATGCCTCGTCCTCACCCTTAACCCTGCAAGCATTGTAGAATCTGTGGAACAGGTTTGCAAGGGTTGTAACATACCTTGTGATTTTTGTTGGGTCGTAGTCCTTGGCGGAATTGATAATCTCCTCCTCAAAGGATGCAAGGTGGTTGATGATGTCCCTTTCCTCGGGAGCGCTAAGGAGGGTTAATTCCTCCTTGGTGCAGGAGCGGAGTGTGATTCCGTCCTTTTCCAAAGCCTTGATAATTGAGCAGATTCGTGCGTGGGCATACTGAACATAGTAGACAGGATTCTGGTTGTCCTCCTTAACTGCAAGGTCAAGGTCAAAGTCCATCTGGCTGTTTGCCTCCCTTGTGTTAAACAGGAACCTTGCAGAGTCTACAGGCACCTCGTCCAGCAGGTCGGAAAGCTGAATTGCCTTGCCTGTACGCTTGCTCATCTTAACAAGCTCACCGTTTCGTACCAGCTTAACAAGCTGCATCAACACAACATCCAGCTTGTCACCGTTGTAGCCTATGGCGTCCATTGCGCCCTTCATTCTCATAACATGGCCGTGGTGGTCGGCGCCCCATACATCAATAAGGGTGTCAAAGCCTCGGTCAAATTTATTTTTGTGATATGCAATGTCGGCGGTAAAGTATGTGGGGTTTCCGTTCTGACGGATAAGAACATCGTCCTTTAGCTCCAGCTTGTCGATGTATTCCTGACTTTTGCCTTGGCTCAAGAGAATTTTGGTGCATACCTCTGCGTTTTTGTACCACACAGCACCCTCTTTTTCGTAGGTAAGACCCTTTGACTTAAGAATGTCAACAACCTCTTTTACTGCACCGCTGTTGTGTAGCTCGCTTTCAAAAAACCACTTGTCATATGTGATTTTGTACTTAGCCATATCAGCCTGCATCTTCTTGATATTTCGTGGAAGGGCAAAGTCCACAAGCGCCTTTTTTCTGTCCTCTGAGGAACAGTTAAGTAGCTTATCTCCGTTTTCATCTTTATAAAGGTTTGCAAGGTCGGTTATATCTCCCCCCTGATAACCGTCCTCAGGGAATGGAACGCTTGAATCGAAAATCTGCAAATATCTTGCCTCAAGGGAACAGGCGAATTTTTCAATCTGATTACCTGCGTCGTTGACATAGAATTCACGCCACACATCGTAGCCTGCCTTGTCAAGAACAGATGCAAGACAGTCCCCTAAAGCACCGCCCCTTGCGTTACCCATATGCATAGGGCCTGTTGGGTTGGCAGAAACAAACTCAACCATAACCTTTTTGCCCTTGCCGAAGTCGCTTTGTCCAAAGTTTTCCTTTTCCTCTTCAACCTCTTTCAGCACCATTGCGTAGTAGTCAGGGGACAGGAAAAAGTTGATAAATCCCGGGCCTGCTGTTTCAAACTTGCTGAAAAGGGTGTTTTCAAGGCTGATGTTGTTTGTGATAGCCTGTGCAATTTTAAACGGTGGCATTCTGAATGCTTTTGCCGAAACCATAGCCGCATTTGTTGCCAGGTCGCCGTGGGACTTGTCGGCAGGTGTTTCAATTATAAAGTCGGGAGCCTCTCCCTTTGGAAGCTCTCCAAGTTCAATGGCTTTATTGATTGCAGATGTGATTACATCCTTCATTTGCTGTTTTGCTGTTTTAGCTGTTTTTGACATATCAATTTTCCTTTACTGTTAGAATAAAGCGGTTGTGGCTCATTGCCTGACCGTTAAGGTCAAGGCTGTAGGCTACTTCAAGAGTTCCGCCCTTTTTATCAAGGTTGTTTTGTAGCTTGGTGCAGAATACGCCAAACATCAGTTCACCCATTGGTGTTGTGTAGTGGCACTTGTGAAGCTTGTCCTTTTCAAGGTAAAGCCTTGTGGTATGCTCCGATTCCCTTAAAATAGAAACCTTTGTGTCGCCAATGGATTTTATAGTGTTTAAAGAAAAGTCGTCCTTGGTTTTGCTTTCCTCGGAAAACTCCTTGTATTTTACGATTTTCACACCGTTTTCTTCGTAATATTCCCCCGGAGCGGTAAAGGTCATCTCGTCCTTTTCTCCGTCAGCCTCCTGAGAGGCAAAAAGGGTGATTAAGTAATTTTTGTCCATATCAGTACCCCTCTATGTCAATCTGAGTTACAGAGTGTTCTATGTTCTGACCAAGAAAAATCTCCGCTACCTTCTCAAAGTTTTCCGGGGTGTCGCTTACAAAGAACTGACAGTTGCCGTCCTCATTTTCCTGAGAAAGCAATCCCTCACGTTTAAGTACCTTTTTGGCATAGTAGGCGGTTTCCATTCCGCTGTCAATAAGGGAAACATCACTTCCCATAACCTCTTGAATTGCATCCCTTAATATTGGGTAGTGGGTACAGCCTAAAATCAAGGTGTCAACACCGTTTTCCCTAAGGGGTGCAAGGTATCTTTCCACAGTAAGATGAACGATTGGGTCGTCCTTGCTGATAAATCCGTTTTCCACAAGGGGAACAAACAGGGGACAGTCCTGTTCAAAGACCTTGATTTCCCTGTCCTCCTCCTGGAGTCTTGTCTTGTAGCTGTGACTTCCGATTGTGGCACTTGTGCCGATAACCCCTACCCTTTTGTTTTTGGTTGTCCTTACAGCGGTGTAAACGGTGGGGTTTACAACACCTGTGTAGGGCACACCAAGGGTATCCTTTAAATCCCCTGCAACAGAGGAAACAGTACCGCAGGCGGCTATTACCATCTTAACATTGTGGTTCAGCAGAAATCTTGCGTCCTGCACTGCATATTTCTTAATTGTGTCGTTGCTTCTGTTTCCGTAGGGCACACGGCCTGTGTCCCCAAAGTAGACAATATCCTCCTGTGGAAGAACACTAAGGAGCTGTTTCACAGCGGTAAGCCCCCCAAGACCGGAATCAAAAACACCAATAGCTTTTCTTTCCATATATATACACCTTAATACAAATATAAAAACATAAAATATTTTCCTATATATATTACATACTTTTTCATTTTATCATATCCAGCCTGAACTTTCAAGGGCAATAAGGGACAATGGTGACATTAAGGGGGGAGAAAAGCAATTAGTAAATATATAAAGGCTCCATCGGATGAGGGAGCTGTCACGCTTGCGTGACTGAGGGAGTGAAAAAGTAGTCAATATATCTTGGTATGTCTTTAGATTACAAGGTTTGAGTTAGAACAATAAAACACACTATCCTCTAAAGACAAAGAGAGATAAAGAGAACACTTTTTCCCTCCTTCCGTCACGGCTAAAGCCGTGCCACCTCCCCCGTCTGGTGGAGGCTTTCTGTAATTAAAAGTGCCTGCTCCTGTCATTCCGAGGAAACGAAGTGACCGAGGAATCTGAAAGGAAAGCAGTAGTGCCTATATGGACACTAACATGTCATATCAAAATACAACCCCGACAAAAAAGACGAGTGATAAAGGGCATTAACACAAAAACCTTTGACAAAAGGGTATATACAAGTTATAATTGAGAGAACAGACTTGAAAGGATGATTATCGTGGCAGATAATATTTTGAATAAAGCCTTTGCTTTAGTCAGCGAAAAGGTAGAAAAGGCTCTTTCTCAGCAGGGATTTACAAAGCAGAATGTAGCCTCGGACAATAACGACGAAAAGGTTGCTCTGTTTTCAAACGACAGTATGGCTTACTCTGTTGTTTACACAGGGGACAACAACCACCTTGTACTGCGTTCCTGCGGAATGACAGACGAAGGCCCGGACAACGACTGGAAAAACCTTGCAACATGGCTTTTTGACCCTGAATCAGATACTATTGCAGACGCAGAGTCAATCGGCAAGGATTTCTTTGAAATGCTCACCGCCACAACACAGATTAAAAAGGTTCAGCAGGCGAAGAAAAAGAAGAAAAAGAACAAGGACGACGGAAACGCAGACCCTGAATTTCTGGCTAAGAGATTTGTTTCCTTGTTTCCTGAATTAAAGGACGAAATAAAGTTTGAGTCCGACAACTATTTTCCTTTCAGAGGGGTAACCTTTACAAGAAAAGCAATTGTGCCAAAGGTGCAGGAGCTTATGAAAAAGGGCAACAAAAAGGATATTGAAAAGCTGGGTGTACTTCTTTCCCGCCAGTATGGAAACGGAGACGCCGACACACGCTCAATCATCACAATAGTTATTATCAATTCCCTTGACAATGATGAATACGAAAAGCTGAGCAAGTATTTTGACGAGGAGCTCCAAAAGTATTCTAAGGGAGCAAGAAAGTACAAGGGCAAGAAGGTTAAGCCGGAAAAGGTGAAGAAGAAAAAGTCCTTTATGGCGGACACACTTCAAAACCAGTAATAAAACAGAACTCAAGGGGCAGAAATGCCCCTTTTGGTTTTTGGAAATCGGCAAGGTATGTGCAAAATACAAAAATCGTCAAAAAAGTTTTGCAAAAACTGTTGACTCGTTGACATACTTGTGCTATAATTCTATTTACCTCGAATAGGGGTTTATTTTTTGTGCCCTAAAGAGGGAGGCTATATTATTCTAATAGGAATAATCGGGAGGTGCCGTTAATGAGAGTAAAAGTAACAATGGCCTGCACAGAGTGCAAACAGCGTAATTACAACACAATGAAAAACAAGAAAAACAATCCTGACAGACTTGAAATGAACAAGTATTGCAGATTCTGCAAAAAGCATACTCTGCACAAGGAAACAAAGTAATACGGAGGAAAGACATGGCTGAAAAGAATAAGGCTAAGAACAAAGCCAAGAACAAAAAGAAAAATATCTTTTCACGAATCATCTCTTACTTCCGTGCTTGCATTGGCGAATGCAAGAAGATCAGCTGGCCTACAGCGAAGCAGACAACAAAGAACTTCGGTATCGTTGTTGCTGTTATCATCATCTGCGGACTGGTAATCTTCGGCATAGACAGAGGTCTTTATGCTTTGCTTGACCTCGTGTTGGAAACAGCCAATACCTAAGGCATAACTTTTAGAAAGAAGGTCAATTATGCCAGAAGCAAAGTGGTATGTTGTTCATACCTATTCAGGATATGAAAACAAGGTAGCGTCAACCCTTGTGACAACTGTGGAAAACCGTAATCTTCAGGATATGATTCTTGATGTCAAGGTTCCCACCGAGATTGTCGTTGAAGAAAAGGACGGCGTTCAGAAGGAAACAGAGCACAAGCTCTATCCCGGATATGTTTTCATAAAGATGATTTACACAGACGAAACCTGGTATGTAGTCCGCAACATCAGAGGTTGTACAGGCTTTGTCGGTCCGTCAAGTAAGCCGGTGCCCTTAACCGAGGCTGAGGTTTACCGTATGGGTGTAGAAAAGAGAGTTGTTGAAGTTTCTTATAATGTTGGCGACCAGGTCAAGATTATCGACGGCCCGCTGGAGGACTTTGTGGGTACTGTTGAAGAAATGGATATCGAAAAGGACTATGTCAGGGTTACTGTTTCAATGTTCGGAAGAGAAACCCCGGTTGAGCTTGAAATCGGTCAGGCTGAACTACTTACAGAAGACTGAGTATATAATAAGTTTTAACTATTATATAAAGAGGGATTTTGTGTCCCCAGTGGGAGGGCTAATGCCCACTATTAACCACGAATTAGGAGGAAAATAATTATGGCACAGAAGGTAATCGGCTACATTAAGCTTCAGATTCCTGCTGGTAAGGCTACACCAGCACCACCTGTTGGACCTGCACTTGGTCAGCACGGTGTAAACATCGTAGCATTCACAAAAGAATTTAACGAAAGAACACAAAAGGACGCAGGTCTTATCATCCCTGTTGTTATCACAGTATATGCAGACCACAGCTTTACTTTTGTAACTAAGACTCCACCAGCTGCTGTTCTTATCAAGAAGGCTATCAACCTTAACAGTGGTTCAGGCGAACCTAACAAGAAGAAGGTTGGCACAATCAAGAAGGAACAGATTAAGGCTATCGCTGAACAGAAGATGCCTGACCTCAACGCTGCAACTATCGAAACTGCTATGAGCATGATCGAGGGTACTTGCAGAAGTATGGGTGTTACAGTAGAAGAATAATTATTCCGGGTGGGAGGATATTCCGTTTGACCACCTAATGATGGAGGATTAATATGAAACATGGTAAGAATTATGTTGATAGCAAAAAGCTAATCGACAAGAATAAATTATACGAAACAAAGGAAGCTCTTGACCTTTGCATTCAGACAGCTAAGGCAAAGTTTGACGAAACAATTGAGCTTCACATCAGATTGGGCGTTGACTCCCGTCATGCTGACCAGCAGGTTCGTGGCGCTATCGTTCTCCCTAACGGAACAGGTAAGGATGTTAAGGTTCTTGCTATCTGTAAGGGCGAAAACGAAAAGCTGGCTCAGGAAGCCGGCGCAGACTTCGTTGGTGCTGAGGATATGACACAGAAGATTCAGCAGGAAAACTGGATGGACTTCGATGTTCTCGTTACAACACCTGACTGCATGGGTCTTGTTGGTCGTCTTGGTAGAATCCTGGGACCTCGTGGACTTATGCCAAACCCAAAGGCAGGTACAGTTACACCTGACATTGCCAAGGCTATCAAAGAAGCTAAGGCTGGTAAGATTGAGTACCGTCTTGACAAGACAAACATTATCCACTGCCCAATCGGCAAAAAGAGCTTCGGCACAGATAAGCTTGCCGAAAACCTTGAAACTCTTATGGAAGCAGTTGTTAAGGCAAAGCCTGCTGCTGCCAAGGGTCAGTACATCAAGTCTGTTGCTGTTACATCAACAATGGGCCCAGGTGTTAAGCTGGCAATTGCCAAGTATGGCAACTAATCAGGTATTAACTTAAGTTAA
>JBJEOU010000157.1:16964-23065 GCA_051880875.1 Ruminococcus sp.
CGCTGTTCTAAAGACAGCAGGTGCTTTAAGCATAAGTATTTTACGCCTGCCGAGGAAGAAGCTAAAAATTACTTAGTAATTAACTGCCTCTCCTCGGGAAACCAAGGAGAGGTTTTCTTTTGAACTGCGTATAAAAAACATACGGAGGTGACAAATTTGCCAAGTGAGAAGGTTTTAGAAGCTAAAAAAGCTTTAGTAGCAGAGCTTGCTGAAAGACTTAAGGCTTCTGTTTCCGGTATTGTAGTTAACTACGAGGGTATCAATGTTGCTGATGATACAGCAATGAGAAAAGAACTTCGTGAGTGCGATGTTAAGTACACCGTTGTTAAGAACACAATGCTGGGCAGAGCTTGTGAACAAGCAGGTCTTGCAGGTCTTGAAGACGTACTCTCCGGTACAACAGCTATCGCAACAAGCGAAACTGACTATGCCGGTGCTGCAAGAATTCTAAGCAAGTATGCTAAGTCACACGAGGGATTTGCTATCAAGAGTGGTTTCCTTGACGGTGAAGTTATTGATATGGACAAGATTGACGCCCTTTCAAAGCTTCCTACAAGAGAAGTACTCCTCGCAAATGTTCTCGGTGCATTCCAGGCACCTATCGCATCTTTTGCAAGAGGTGTTCAGGCTATTGTTGACAAGGGTGGCGTTGATGCCTGCCTTGCTGACAAGGACAGCGCAGAGGCTCCTGCTGAAGAAGCAGAGGCACCTGCAGAAGAAACAGCAGAGTAATTTCTGCAAATTAACTTAAACATTATTATTTTATTTTGGAGGTATATAAAAATGGCTAGTGAAAAGATTACTGCTATCATTGAAGAATTAAAGACTCTTACAGTTCTTGAACTTTCTGATCTTGTTCATGCTGTAGAAGATGAATTTGGTGTATCCGCTGCTGCTGCAGTTGCAGTTGCAGGTCCTGCTGCAGGCGAGGCTGCTGCTGAAGAAAAGACAGACTTTGATGTTGTTCTTAAGTCTGCCGGTTCAAGCAAGATCAACGTTATCAAGGTTGTTCGTGAAATCACAGGTCTTGGTCTTAAGGAAGCAAAGGCTCTTGTTGACGGCGCACCTAAGACTGTTAAGGAAGCTGTTGCTAAGGACGACGCTGAAGCTATGAAGACAAAGCTTGAAGAAGCTGGCGCAGAGGTTGAACTTAAGTAATTTAAACTTAACCGAACTTTTTAGAGGCTGTTTTGTACAGCCTCTTATTTTTTTGTAAAATTTTCAAAAATTATGTCGAAATATCTTTTTTTATGCTATAATGACCTTGGTGATACATTGTGAAATTATTTGTAAAGATAATGAGGATAGCTGTTGCAGTTTTAAGCGCAGGATTTTTCCTTTGGTTTTCTCTGCCTATTGTAAAGCATATAATATGTTTAGGTAATATAGCCGGTATTCTGATTTCGGCATTTGTTTTCTGCCGAGTTGTGTTTACAGGATTCTTTGCAAGGATGAAAGAAAAGGCATTTGCAAAAAAAATTACTAAAGTATTGTGGCGTATTTGTCAGGGTGGAATTGCGGTTTTTGTGTGCTATGCCCTGATTATTTCCGGAATAATGGTTTATGCGTCCTACCGTGTTCCACAGGAGGGTTCTACTGTTATCACCCTTGGTGCAATGGTTCGTCCTGACGGAACACCAAGCGGAAGTCTTTGGTATAGAATAAACGCCTGCTATGATTATCTTACAGAAAATGAAAATTCGGTTGCTGTGCTTTCCGGCGGTAAGGGCGATAACGAGCCTATGAGCGAGGCACAGTGTATGTACGATTACCTTGTGGATATGGGCATTGACAAGGACAGGCTTATTATAGAGGACAAGTCTGAAAACACCGAAGCTAATATGAAAAATTCATATAAAATCATTGACGAAAATAACCTCAACAAAAATGTTGCAATAGCAACCGACAGCTACCACCAGCTAAGGGCAAAGATAATCGCCCGACGAATAGGTGTTACAGAAAGTGTGGGTGCTGTTAATTCAGACAGTCCCTTGTCTGTGTTCCCAACCTATTGGGTGAGGGAGTGGTTTGCAATACCTGTTGAGCTAATCAAATGACCGACAAAGTAATATTTATTTTAATTGGGATATATTAATATATAGAGAGAAAAGGAATGGATAAAGTGAAGAAGTTAATTTGTGCTTTGATGTCTGTGGCTTTGATGTGGCTTTCCTCAAGTGTGGCTTTTGCCGAAACAACAGAGGACGAGCTTGTTGTTCTGGGTGACTCCATTGCGGCAGGCTACGGAATTGAAAATACAGAGGATACCTACGGCTACCTTGTGTCCTCCGAAAGGGATTTTATGCTTTCAAATTATGCTGTCAGCGGAGATACAACCACCGACCTTTTACAGCTTATTGAAAAGAACAGACAGGTGAAAATCCATCTGAAAACTGCGGAAACCGTAGTGATTTCCATAGGGGGAAATGATTTTCTACATCTGGGTTATGAATCCTCCTTAACCGAGCTTGCGGAGATTATTTCCAACGGAAAAGACAGCAAAATCATTCAGAATCTCCTTAAAACCGTAAAGACCAACATCAGAACAATCCACGAAAGCATCAGGGAGCTTAACCCTAAGGCAAAAATAGTCTTGCAGACTGTTTATAATCCATTTTTAGGCCAAAGCGACAAGCTGACCCAACTGCTGAACCAGCTTGTGGAGCTGTTCAGACAGGACTACATTGATATTTACAAAGCCGAGGCAGACACCGACAAGGATATGGTAATTGCAGACATTGAAAAGTGTTTCCGTGAATATTACGAAAAGACAAAGAACACCAGCCTTGTACAGGACGACTTTATCCACCCCTCTGTAAAGGGGCACAGAATGATAGCAGACCAGGTTGAGCTTGCCATGGACGATGTCCACAAGGCGGAGTGGTCAACTGTGGAAAAATCAGCCAACGCCCTTGTCCGCCTGGCGGAGAGATTGTTTGAATAATATACATCCTCTATGATTTCGGTCATAGAGGATTTGTTTTGCCCAAAATTGTGAAAGCATAAAAGTATTACGGCGTTTTGGCAAAATGCTAATACAGAATTATGATTATTTTTCTTTATCGTATAATAATAGAAATATGAAAAGGGGCTTTTTGTTGATTAAAAGGTTTTTTGCCTTAGTATTGGTCTTAAGTATTGCCTTGGGATGTACAGCTTGTTTTTCTGATGATGAGAACAACACCACCTCCCAAACAGAAACAACCTCTCCTCTTGTGGAGGAGGACGACAGCTTTACTGACATTGATATTAAGGATGAGGAAAAAAATGAATATTATACCCCTGTGGACATCACCATAGGGTACGACAGCCTTGAAAGTGACGACCAGAGGGATTGCTACAAAAGGCTTGTGGCAAGTGCCAATGAGGTTTCCGACGAGGTGTCGGACAACGGCAACTACCCCTGCAAGCTGGTAACGTTGGAGGATGTTGTGCTGACCCAGTCGGAGATTCGCCTTGTGCTGTCGGCTGTGAAGATGGACAACCCAATGCTGTTCTGGCTTACGGACAACTTTGGGTACAGCAACACAAACGGCTACACGGCAATGCAACTTTATAGCTACGAAACTCCCGACAAAATCAAGTCTATGCAAAACAAGCTGATGAAAAAGGTGAACAAGTTTATCACATCAGTAAATTCGGGACTTAGCGAATACGATAGGGAAATTCTCGCCCACGACAAGGTTGTGGAAAGCTGTGAATATGCAGATGAGGTAAAAAGTGCACAGGATGATTACCTTGCCTTTACCCCTTACGGAGTGCTTGTGAAGGGTAGTGCTGTGTGTGAGGGTTACGCAAAGTGCTTTCAGTACTTTTTGTCACAGCTGGGTATCAAAAGCGTAACAATTCTGGGCAAGGGCAGTAAGGAGCTTCATATGTGGAATGCTGTCCTTATTGACGACTGCTGGTACTATGTTGACCCAAGCTGGGACGACGGCAAGGATTATGAAAGGTATGACTACTTTAACATTACCACCGATGTACTCCTTAGCGACCACACAATGAGCGGTGAGTACAGCAGTTACACAAGTGACGAAATCTGCGGAACGGGTGGAGAAACTGCGGTGAACTTTAACCTGTTTATTCCGGAGTGCTACAGTATTGACGCAAATTATTATGTAAGGAGTGCCAGCCATTTCACCGATTTGTACAGCTACGATAACCCCGATATGGTTAATGCCCTTTACGACAGTGCAAACCGCAGGGATGAGTATTTCCACATCTATATAGACCCGTTGTATCTGGAATTTACCAACGCTGTTGACCAGCTTTTCAGCTCAGGCGACCAGCTGTTCTTCACCTATATAGATTCGGTGAATTCTATGTATCCCAATAACTATATTGACAAGGATAACATCTACATTGTGAAAAAAGAAAAGCTGTCGGTTGTTACCGTAAAGCTAAGCTATCAATAAATTATTTCAGGAGGAAGTATGAAGTACGACGCACAAAAGTTTTTGGTTCTTAAAAACGAAGAAATCGCATCGGGTATTTTTGACCTTTGGGTGGAAAATCCCACCCTGTCATCCATAGCAAAACCGGGTCAGTTTGCACATATCCTTGTACCTGGAAAAACCCTGAGAAGACCTATTTCCATCTGTGACGCCGACAAGTCCTGCCTTAGACTTGTGTATCAGGTGAAGGGTGAGGGAACGGAAATTCTCTCAAAAATTAAGGAGGGTGAATATCTGGACATTATCGCCCCACTTGGCAACGGATTTGATATTAAAGAGGACAAAAAGTACTGCTTTATCGGCGGAGGAATCGGAGTACCGCCAATGCTGTACGCATCAAAGATGAAAGAAAAACCGGTGGTTATCACAGGGTTCAGGAACAAAGACCTTGTTATTCTCCAAAGTGATTTCAGAAAGGACAACTGTGAGCTTTACCTCACCACAGACGACGGCACAGCAGGGGAGAAGGCATTTGTCACAGATGTTCTGAAAAGAAAGCTTGGTGACATTGACGAGGTTTGCGCCTGTGGCCCATCTCCAATGCTTAAGGCAATAGCGGAAATCTGTAAGGATGCAGGTGTTCCCTGTCAGATTAGCCTTGAGGAGCGTATGGGTTGCGGAATCGGTGCTTGTCTTGTTTGCGCCTGTGCAGTGAGGAAGAATGACGGAACACAGGACTATGTTCATGTTTGCAAGGACGGTCCTGTTTTTGACAGCAAAGAGGTGATTTTCTAATGGCAGATTTATCAGTAAATGTGGCAGGTGTTCAGTTTAACAGTCCTTTGATTGCCGCATCGGGAACTTTTGGCTTTGGCCACGAATACAGCGAATTTTTTGACCTTTCCACCCTTGGGGGAATTTCCTGCAAGGGCATTACACTAAAGAAGAGATTGGGAAATCCTCCTCCACGAATTGCGGAAACACCAAGCGGTATTCTCAACGCTGTGGGACTGCAAAATCCCGGAGTTGACCACTTTATAGAAAAGGATTTGCCTTGGCTCAAACAGCAGGGAACTGTAATAATCGCAAATATTGCAGGCAACACCCCTGACGAATATTGCAGTATGGCGGAAAAGCTCAGCAGTACGGATGTTGATATGATTGAGCTTAACATAAGCTGTCCAAATGTTAAAAGCGGTGGTGTGCAGTTTGGCACATCCTGTGAAAGTGTTGGTGCTATTACAAAGACCGTGAGAGAATACTGCAAAAAGCCTTTGATTGTAAAGCTGAGCCCAAATGTTACCGATATTGCCGAGATTGCAAAGTCGGCAGAGGCAAACGGTGCAGACGCTATTTCTATGATAAACACCCTGACAGGAATGAGGATTGATATAGAAACAGGCAGGCCAATTATCCGCAACAACACCGGCGGACTTTCCGGCCCTGCTATTTTCCCTGTGGCTGTGAGAATGGTATGGCAGGTTGCAAATGCCGTTAAAATTCCAATCATAGGAATGGGCGGAATTTCAAAGTGGCAGGACGCTATTGAAATGCTTATGGCAGGTGCAACGGCACTACAGATAGGAACTTGTATGTTCACAGACCCTTACGCACCTGTGAAGATTAATGAGGGTATCAGCGAATTTATGGACAAAAAGGGCATTAAGTCACTTAGTGAAATCACAGGCTCAATAAAGCCTTGGTAAA
>JBJEOU010000158.1:0-5009 GCA_051880875.1 Ruminococcus sp.
CACTCCCTCAGTCGCCTTTGGCGACAGCTCCCTCATCCGATGGAGCCTTTGTTAAAGCCTATAATTTTATCTAACTTTTAGTGTTGCTCTATACACAACTGCTTTTCTTTAAGATTCCTCGGTCACTTCGTTTCCTCGGAATGACGGAAGGGGTGGGCTTTACTATCTAAGAATGACAGGGAGATTTAATTTTCCATTTTCAATTTTCAACTTTCAATTTGTAAGACGGGCATTTCCCTTAGCAAGGGAATACTCATCCGATGGAGCCTTTGTTAAGCTTATAATTTTATCTAACCTTTTAGGTTAAGGCATCAGCCTTTACCCCACCTTGTCAAACTGTGAATTGTACAGCTCTGCGTAGTAGCCGCCTTTTGCAAGGAGTTCCTCGTGGTTGCCCTGCTCCACAATATCTCCGTCCTTCATAAACAGTATCAGGTCGGCGTCCTTAATTGTAGAAAGCCTGTGGGCGATGATAAAGCTGGTGCGTCCCTTCATCAGGTTATCCATAGCCTTCTGTATTCTCACCTCTGTCCTTGTGTCAACGGAGGAGGTTGCCTCGTCAAGTATAAGTATTTTAGGGTCGGCAAGGATTGTTCTTGCAATGGTAAGGAGCTGTTTTTGTCCCTGGCTTACGTTGGATGCCTCTTCATTCAGCTCCATATTGTAGCCGTCGGGGAGATGCTTTACAAAGCCGTGAACATGAGCCGCCTTCGCCGCCTCTTTCACTTCCTCGTCAGTTGCGTCCAGCCTGCCGTACCTTATGTTCTCCATAATACTTCCTGTAAACAGCCATGTGTCCTGGAGCACCATACCGTAAAGCTCCCTCAGCTCTCTTCTGTCAAAGTCGTTTATGTCGTTGCCGTCAACCAGAATGTGACCGCCGTTAAGGTCGTAGAACCTCATAAGCAGTTTTACCATAGTGGTTTTGCCTGCACCTGTGGGGCCTACAATGGCGATTTTCTGACCCTGCTTAATCTTTGCGGAAAAGTCGTGGATAATGATTTTGTCAGGGTTGTAGCCAAAGTTAACATGGTCAAAGGTTACATCTCCTGAAATATCCTCAACTGTGATGTTCTGTCCGTCAGGCTTTTTGCAGTGATTTTCCGCTTTCTGCGACTCCTCTTCCTCGTCTAAAAATTCAAAAATTCTTTCGGCTGAGGCTGACATCTGTTGCATCATATTACTCACCTGTGCAAGCTGTTGAATGGGCTGTGTAAACTGCCTTACATACTGGATAAATGACTGGATGTCACCTACTGTAATTGTGTTCTGGATTGCAAGGTAACCGCCAAGAATTGCTATTGCAACATAGGCAACATTGCCTACACCGTTCATAATCGGCCCCATAAGGCCTGAGATAAACTGGCTTTTCCATGCCGACTTATACAGCATATCGTTGGATTTTTCAAATTCCTCTTTGTTCTTTTCCACATTGTTGAAAGCCTGTACAATGTTGACTCCCCCAACAGTTTCCTCCACCTGTCCGTTGACGTGGCCAAGGTAATCCTGCTGTGAACGGAAGTGCTTTTGAGAAAATTTAAACACTATTGATATAAATATCAATGAAATAGGCAGGATAAACAGGGCGATAAGTGTCATCATCCAGTTGATGCTGAACATCATATAAAGCACACCGATAATGGTGGAAATTGATGTCACCATCTGGGTAGCAACCTGGTTAAGGCTGGTGCAAAGGGTGTCAACATCATTTGAAATGATAGAAAGTGTTTCACCTGTCTGTCTGCGGTCAAAGTAGTTCATTGGCAGAAGGTTGATTTTGGTTGAAATATCCCTTCTTAATCTGTAACCAACCTTTTGTGTTACGGTGCTCATAAGGAAGTTCTGAACAAAACCAAAGACACTACTTGCAACATATATGCACAAAAGTCCCACAAGTATGCCTGCAATCTTGCCAAAGTCAATTCCCGAACCGCCTGTGTATTTGCCCATAATACCGTTGTAAAGCTCTGTTGTTGCGCTACCCAGAATTTTAGGTCCGATTACATTGAACACCGTACTTCCTATTGCGAAGATTACAACAATGACAACGGCAATTTTGTATCTGCCGATGTATTTCATCAGCTTTTTAATTGAGCCCTTGAAGTCCTTAGCCTTTGCGTCACTGTTTTTGTGGTGCATTGGCCCTCCCGGTCCGTGTCCCATAGCCATTACTGCAACTCCTCCTTTGAAAGCTGGCTCTCTGCAATGTCACGGTAAACATCACAGCTTGCCATTAGTTCCCTGTGGGTACCCTTACCCACCATTTCACCGCCGTCAAGGACAATGATTTGGTCTGCGTTGATAACGGTGCTTATTCTCTGTGCAACAATAATTACTGCACTGTCCTTAATATTTTCACTCAGCGCCTTACGAACAGCAACATCTGTCTTGAAGTCAAGGGCAGAAAAGCTGTCGTCAAAGATAAGTATTTCCGGCTCGTTGGCTATTGCCCTTGCAATGGAAAGTCTTTGTCTTTGTCCGCCTGAAACATTTGTACCGCCCTGGCTGATTTGTGTATCGTACTTTTTAGGCTTTTCCTCAATAAATTCCTTTGCCTGTGCAATTTCGGCGGCTCTGACTATCTTGTCCATAGGCATATTTTCGTCAGCAAAGGCGATGTTGCTTTTGATTGTTCCCGAGAACAGCATACCCTTTTGTGGTACATAGCCGATTTTACCTCTCAAGTCCTCAAGGGTAACCGACTTAATGTCCTGTCCGTCAACCCTGATACAACCCTTGGTGACGTCATAAAACCTTGGGATAAGGTTTACAAGGGTGCTTTTTCCGCTACCTGTTGAGCCGATTATAGCTGTGGTTTTTCCCGGTTTGGCTGTAAAGGAAATATCCTTAAGCACAGCCTCGTTTGCCCCCGGATATTCAAAGGTAACGTTGTCAAACTCAACAACGCCCTTTTCATCCTTTGAAAATTCACAGGGATTTTCGGGGTTACTTATTGAAATTTCGGTGTCGTAAATCTCACCCAGTCGTCTTGCGGAAACCACAGCCCTTGGGAGCATAATGCTTGCCATACAAATCATCAGGAATGCCATAATAATCATCATGGTGTACTGTATGAATGCCATAATGTCACCCACCTGCATATTTCCGCCGTCAATCTGGTGTGAGCCTACCCACACAATGAGCACACAGGCGCCGTTCATAACGAACATCATAGCAGGCATCATAAATGCCATAACACGGTTAACAAACAGGTTGGTCTTTGTAAGGTCTTTGTTTGCTGTGTCAAAGCGGTCAAGCTCATAGTCCTCACGGCTGAAGGCTCTGATAACAGGAATACCTGTGAGAATCTCACGGGAAACAAGGTTCAGTCTGTCCACCAGCTTTTGGAGTATTGTAAACTTCGGCATTGCAATAACCATCAGGGTGATTACCAGCGCCATAATTATGCCTACAACAAGGGCGATAATCCACACCATTCCGGCACCCATTTTTGTAACCTTGAAGAGAGCGCCTATTCCCAGAATCGGTGCATAGATAATCATTCTCAGCATCATAATAAAGACCATCTGAATCTGCTGAATGTCGTTGGTACACCTTGTAATAAGGGAAGCGTTGCTGAATTTGTCCTGCTCTGTTGCAGAGAAATGAATAATCTGATTGTATGCGTGACTTCTCAAGTCCTTTGAGAATCTTGCACCAACAATAGAGGAAAGCAGGGAAATTATAGCCATACACAGGAACAGCACACCGGCATAAGCAAGCATTGTAAGTCCGGCGGAGAACAGGTAATCAAGCCTTAATTCATCTGTGTCAACCCCTGCACCCTTCAACAGACTTTCGGTGTAGGAAACTACAACCTGCTTGATGGTGTCCTCACCCATCTGGTCAAAGCCCTCCAGCTTGTCATCCATAAGGTCTGTAATTTCTTTCCTTGTATTCTCTGAAAACAGGGAGAGCATTTTGAAAATGTCTGTCTGTCCGTCCTTACTCTGAGAAATCTCCATAAATTCCCGTAGATTTTCAGGGGGCATATCCTTTACGCCCTGTTCCATAATTTCGTTAAACTCACTCATATCCAATTCTCCGCTGACGGAGTCGGAGGAAAGCTCACCCTTTTGGGATTTTTCTAACATATAGGTAAAAAGCATTGGCTTTTCCAGAGTGCTTTCCAGCTTATCCCTGTCCTTTTCCGCAAGGTCGTCCTTAAGCACAAGGATTTCCTTGTCCTTGTACTTGTCCTCCTTGTAGCAGGAGGAAACAAAATCAGCCTCATCCTCACTCATAAACAGTTTTATTTTCTCCATTTCTTCCTTGGGAGCCTTTTCGGGGGTTACGCAGTCAATACCCGCCTGCTGAATACCCACATTAACAATATTGCTCATATAGGAAGGAAGAGATAAATCGCAGTAAGCCTGTATAACAAGTAAAATAACCACAAATATCATAGGCAGAATTGCAGGCTTAAAATGCTTTAGAAGTTTTTTCAAATTATTCACCTCTCTGTCTTTATTCAACTATTGATTTTATCATTAATTAAAAATATGGGCAATACACATTTGGGGTTTATTGTGCAAATACACATTATTTCGGCACTTTCAATAGTTTTGCGGAAATTTTCACTTCAATAATTTGATGAATAGGTAGCTTTTTTCACCTAATTTTCATATTCATTTTCCTTTATTATCAAAATAGATTTTTCGCCCTTTCCCTTACTCCGCCAATGTCGTCAATTTAAGAATATTTACACTCAACGGTATGTGTACTCACCCTGTCATTCCAACCGTCCACCCCTGTCATTCCGAGGAAACGAAGTGACCGAGGAATCTGAAAGGATAGCAGTAGTGCCTAAACCGACACAAATAGGTTATAGGAAAGTATGATTTTCCTAACAAAATGAGTGGTAGAGGCAGGGGATTCCTCGACAAGCTCGGAATGACAGTGTGGGGGATTTTCTTAAGTTGACGACATTCCTCATTCCACTACCCCTACTGCTCTTTATCATTTATTTACAATGGAATAAAAATAAAATAAGAATTATTATTATAATT
>JBJEOU010000159.1:0-4952 GCA_051880875.1 Ruminococcus sp.
AAACTGCTACATTATGCCCGGACTTGGAGATGCCGGAGATAGAATTTTCGGTACAAAGTAATTTTATATGTGAAATACAAAAACTCCCGACAAAATGTCGGGAGTAATTATTGTACAAACAAATTATTCAATTATATGGTCGCAGTATGTGCAAACCCGGTGTCCGTTTTTCTCATAATAATATTTTGGCAGGTAGTGTTCCTGTCTTACTATACATCTTGGATTGTTGCACAGCTTTTCGGTTGTAGTTCTCTCATTCTGATTCTGGAAGAAATAGTCCTTGTCCTCAAGGAGCAGCATAATAAGCGCCATTCTGCCGTACATACCGTACACAGCCTGTTTGAAGTAGCATGCCCTTGGGTCGTCGTCAACCTCAACAGCAATTTCATCAACTCTTGGAAGTGGGTGGAGGATAATCATATCTTCCTTTGCCTTTTTCATTTTTTCAGCGTCAAGAACATAAATACTTTTTTGAGACTCATATTCCTCGGGACTTGCAAATCTTTCCCTTTGGATTCGTGTCATATACAGAACATCCAAATCGCTGATATTATCCTGTAAATTTTCAACCTCTTCAAAGGGACAACCGGAGTTGTTCATAATTTCCTTGATATAGTCAGGGACGCTTAATTCCTTAGTAGAAATTAAAATAAATGAATTACCCTCAAAGTGACACATTGTCTTAATCAGGGAATGAACAGTTCTTCCGTTCTTAAGGTCACCGCAAAGACCGATTTTAAGGTGATTAAGCCTTCCTTTTTCGTTGGAAAGAGTAACCACATCAGTAAGGGTCTGTGTAGGGTGGAGGTGTCCGCCGTCACCGGCATTAATCACAGGAACATCGCTGTAAAGGGAAGCCGCTTTTGCAGAGCCCTCAACAGGGTTGCGCATTGCAATAATGTCGGCATATCCGCTCATAACCGTGATTGTGTCCTTAAGGCTTTCTCCCTTGGCAACGGAGGAGTTCTGAGGATTATCAAAACCTATAATTTTGCCACCAAGCCGCATCATTGCTGTCTGAAAAGACATCTGTGTGCGAGTTGATGGCTCATAAAAAAGAGTTGCCATGATTTTACCGTCACAAACATGACTGTATTTTTCTGGATTTGCCTTAATCTTACCGGCAAGGTCAACGGTTTGCTGTAACTGTGCAAATGTCAAATCCTCCAGATCAACAACATGTCTGTGCTTCATGACAAGCTCCTTTCAATATTTGGTGCCGGTGGTGGGACTCGAACCCACACGCCATTGCTGACAACAGATTTTGAGTCTGTCTCGTCTGCCAATTCCGACACACCGGCAAATTTTCCTTTGATATTATACTACACATAATTTGAAAATGCAATATAAAATTTGATTATTTTTACAAGAAAAATCAAACAATATTAATGTAATATAGCATAGTTTTTTAATTTTCATAACTTCATTTTTTTACATATAGATAAAAATTTAGTTTTGTGTAGTTTTATGTTGATTATATTCAAAATTTATTATATAATAATACCGTGTTTTTGTGTTTATGTGTTTATTGCAGGACACAATATGTTGTATTATAGTAGGAGGAATAAGTAATGGAAAGAAAAGAACAGCTTTATGAGGGAAAGGCAAAAAAGGTTTTTGCTACTGATGACCCTGATTTGTGCATTGTATCATACAAGGATGACGCAACTGCTTTTAACGGTAAGAAGAAGGGTACTATCGTAGGCAAGGGTGTTGTTAACAACAGAATGAGCAACTTTATGTTTAAGATGCTTGAAAAGAACGGAATCAACACTCATTTTGTTGAAGAATTAAACGACAGAGATGCCGTTGTTAAAAAGGTTGAAATTGTACCTCTTGAGGTTATTGTAAGAAACAGAGCCGCAGGTTCTTTCTCCAAAAAGTATGGTGTACCGGAGGGTTCCGACCTTCCTTCTCCTATTTTGGAATTTGACTACAAGTGTGACCCACTTGATGACCCACTTGTAAATAACTATCATATTCTTGCTCTCGGCCTTGCAACACAGGAAGAGATTGACAAGATTTCCGAAATGACCTTAAAGATTAATCAGCTTATGATTGATTTCTTCAAGGAATGTAATGTTGAACTTGTTGACTTCAAGCTTGAGTTTGGCCGTTTCCACGGTGATATTGTTCTTGCAGACGAGATTTCTCCTGACACATGTCGTTTCTGGGATTTAGATACCCACGAAAAGCTGGACAAGGACCGTTTCCGTCGTGATATGGGCGGAGTAGAAGAGGCATATGCCGAAATGATGAAGAGAATCGGTCTTGCCGAGTAAATAAATTTTGGATGGTGACATCGTTGAATTATAATTTTGATAACTTTTCTAAGGAAGGACTTCACGAGGAATGTGGCGTCTTTGGAATTTATGGTAATGACGCAATAAAGCCTGCATATGCTTGCTACAACGGTCTTCTTGCTCTACAACATCGTGGGCAGGAAAGCTGTGGCATAGCTGTAAGCGATTGTGGCGTTATCGATTACCACAAAGATATGGGATTAGTTACCGAGGTTTTCAACAACAAAATTCTTGATAAACTTGACGGACAAATTGCTGTAAGCCATGTCCGTTATTCAACTGCAGGCGGCTCTGTGCGTGAAAACTCACAGCCGCTTGTTATGCGTTATAAAAAGGGTACTCTTTCCATTGCTCACAACGGCAACTTGACAAATGCTGCTGAAATAAAGCGCAGTCTGGAACGAAAAGGTGCTATTTTTCAGACCACTATTGACTCCGAAGCAATAGCATATGTGATTGCAAGGGAGAGGAGAAAGGTTCATTCTGTTGAAGAAGCTGTGCGAAACGCTATGAATACCATTGAGGGTGCATATTGCCTTCTTGTTATGAGCCCCCAAAAGCTAATTGCCGCTCGTGACCCAAATGGATTTAGACCACTTTGTATAGGTAAGGTTGGCAATTCCTATTGCTTTGCAAGTGAATCCTGTGCGCTGGATGCCTGTGGAGCAGAGTTTGTCAGGGATGTTGAACCGGGAGAAATTGTTATTGTAAACCGTGACGGCATAAAAAGCGACAGAACACATTGCAAAAAGAAAAAGTCAATTTGTATTTTTGAATATATTTATTTTGCAAGGAGTGACAGCAATATTGACGGTGTTTCGGTTTATGAATCACGAAAGGAAGCCGGCAGAATTCTGGCAAGATGCCACCCTGTTGACGCTGACCTTGTTATCGGTGTTCCAGAGTCGGGAATTGATGCCGCAATAGGTTATAGCGAAGAGTCCGGCATCCCCTACGAAAAGGGAATTGTTAAGAATAATTATATAGGCAGAACATTCATTAAGCCAACCCAGGGCGAAAGAATGAAGAGTGTTAAGATAAAGCTTAATCCTCTAAGCTCCATTAAGGGCAAAAGAGTTGTTGTAATTGATGATTCTGTGGTAAGAGGAACTACCGTTGACAGAATTGTCACAATGCTGAGGGAAGCCGGAGCAAAGGAAGTCCATATGAGGATTTCTTCACCGCCTTTCCTGTGGCCTTGCTACTACGGAACAGATATTCCGTCAAGAGGTGAGCTTATCGCCTGCAACCACACCATTGAAGAAATCAGAGAGATGAGCGGGGCAGATTCCTTCGGCTACCTCCCGGCAGAGCACCTAAAGGAGCTCACCTTCTCCGATGAAGTAAATTATTGCGATGGATGCTTCACAGGTAATTATCCCGCAAATATTACCCGTGAACACCTTGAGGGCAAAGAGCGTGGCGGTATGAATTTTAAGAAATCAAAAGCAAAGGGGTAGAACAATGAGTAAAGATTGTTACGAATCACCGTTATCTTCAAGATATGCAAGTAAAGAAATGAAATATATTTTCAGCCCGGATATGAAGTTCCGCACATGGCGAAAGCTGTGGATTGCACTTGCCGAAAGTGAAATGGAGCTTGGACTTCCTGTAACACAGGAGCAGATTGACGAGCTGAAGGAACATGCTGACGACATTAACTATGAAGTGGCAGAGGAGAGGGAAAAGCTTGTCCGTCACGATGTTATGAGCCATGTCTATGCCTACGGTCAGCAGTGCCCAAAAGCAAAGGGTATCATTCACCTTGGTGCAACATCCTGCTATGTTGGTGACAACACAGATGTTATCATTATGACAGAGGGACTTAAGCTTGTAAGAAACAAGCTTGTTACAGTTATCCGTGAGCTTTCCGCTTTTGCTGATAAGTACAAGGATTTACCAACCCTTGCATTCACACATTTTCAGCCTGCTCAGCCTACAACTGTAGGCAAGAGAGCGACCCTGTGGATTCAGGAGCTTCTTATGGACTTAGAGGATGTTGAATATCAGCTTAGCAAAGCTAAACTTTTGGGTTGTAAGGGTACAACAGGTACTCAAGCAAGCTTCCTTGAACTCTTTGAGGGCGACCACGAAAAGTGCAAGGAAATTGACAGAAAAATCGCAAAGAAGATGGGTTATGATTCCTGCTTTGCAGTTTCAGGTCAGACCTATTCAAGAAAGCTTGATACACAGGTTCTCAATGTTCTTTCCGGAATTGCACAAAGTGCCGCAAAGTTCTCCAACGACATAAGGCTTTTACAGCATCTTAAAGAAATAGAAGAGCCTTTTGAAAAGAACCAAATCGGCTCATCAGCTATGGCTTACAAGAGAAATCCAATGCGAAGTGAGAGGATTGGTTCTCTTTCAAGATATGTTATGGTTGATGTTCTCAACGGTGCTTTTACAACTGCTACACAGTGGTTTGAGAGAACACTTGATGACTCTGCAAATAAGCGTCTTAGTATTCCGGAGGCATTTTTGGCTATTGACGGAATTCTTAACCTTTACGCAAATGTTGCCGATGGTCTTGTTGTTTATCCGAAGGTAATTGAGCAAAGACTAAGAAAAGAACTGCCATTTATGGCAACTGAAAATATCATGATGGACGCTGTTAAGCGTGGCGGCGACCGTCAGGAACTTCATGAAAGA
>JBJEOU010000160.1:0-4833 GCA_051880875.1 Ruminococcus sp.
GTGACCGAGGAATCTGAAAGGATAGCAGTAGTGCATAAATCGACACTATCAGGTTGTAGGAAAGTATGATTTCTCTAACTAAATGGGTGGTCGAGGAAGGGGATTCCTCGACAAGCTCGGAATGACATAGGGTGGCTCGAAATGACATAGTAGTGGCTGGGAATGACAGTGTGTAGATTTTTCTTTAAGTTGACGACAAAGCTTGAAAAGGGAGTAAATGAACAATATTCTTTTTGGTGTATATAATTTTTTGCTAAGTGACCAAGGCAACGGAAATAATATGAAAAATTTTTACTTTTTCTCTTGACTTTCCCTGTCCTTAGATGTATATTATTCTATGGTGTTAGCACTCGACAAGTTAGAGTGCTAAAAGTTATTAAATTTTATATAATAAAAGAAGGACTGATTATTTTGGCTAAAAAACAATTTAAGTCAGAGTCAAAAAGGCTCCTTGACCTTATGATTAACTCCATTTACACAAACAAGGATATTTTTCTCAGAGAGATTATATCCAACGCAAGCGACGCTATTGACAAGCTTTGCTTTAAAAGTCTTACCGACAACAATGTGGGTATGGACAGAAACGACTTCAAAATCGAGGTTTCTGCCAACAAGGACACAAGAACCCTTACAGTTTCCGACAACGGTATCGGTATGGACAAAGAAGATTTGGACAACAATCTGGGTGTTATTGCATCATCCGGTTCATATAAATTCAAGCAGGAAATGGATGAAAAGGACAAAGAGGACATCGACATCATCGGTCAGTTCGGTGTTGGCTTTTACTCCGCATTTATGGTTGCCAAGGACATCACCGTAATCACCAAAAAATACGGCAGTGACCAGGCTTACAAGTGGCATTCCACAGGTGCAGACGGCTACACCATCACAGAGTGTGACAAGGAAACTGTGGGTACTGACATCATTATGATTCTCAAGGACAACACAGAGGAAGAAAATTTTGACGAGTACCTTGAGCAGTACAAGCTGTCCGCTTTAATCAAGAAGTACAGCGACTACATCCGTTATCCTATTGAAATGGAAATGAAGAAGTCCCGTGTTAAGGAAGAAACAAAGGACAGCGACAAGCCTGAATATGAGGATTATTTTGAGAAGGAAACCCTTAATTCAATGGTTCCTCTGTGGCAGAAGCCTAAAAAGGATGTAACTGACGAGGAATACAACCAGTTCTATATGGAAAAGTTTATGGACTACAACGAGCCTTTAAAGGTTATTTCCACCTCTGTTGAGGGTGTTGTTACATACAAGGCTTTGCTGTTCATTCCGTCAAAAACTCCATACAACTACTTTACAAAGGAATACAAAAAGGGTCTGCAACTTTATTCATCAGGTGTTCTTATTATGGACAACTGCGAGGAACTTTTACCTGAGCACTTCCGCTTTGTAAAGGGTGTTGTTGACTCCCCTGATGTAAGCCTTAATATTTCAAGAGAAATGCTCCAGCAGGACAGGGTTGTTAAGCAGATGGCAAAAACTCTTGAAAAGAAGATTAAGAATGAGCTTGCTTCTATGCTGAAAAAGGATAGAGAAAGCTACGAAAAGTTCTACTCTGCATTTGGTATTCAGCTGAAGTACGGCTGTGTTGCCGACTACGGTATGAACAAGGGCGAGTTACAGGATTTGCTTATGTTCTACTCAGGCAAGGAGAAGAAGAACATCACTCTCAAAGAGTATGTTGACAATATGAAGGAAAACCAGAAGTACATCTACTTTGCAACAGGTGACAGCGTTGAAACCATTGACAGACTTCCTGTTCTTGAGCTTCTCAAGGAGAACGACTTTGACATTCTCTACCTCACCGACGAGGTTGACGAGTTCTGTATGCAGTCACTTATGGCTTACAACGAAAAGGAACTGCGTTCTGTTCTCAACGACGACCTTGGACTTCCGGAGGAAAACAAGGAGGAAACAGAGGAAGAAAAGTCACAGAGCGAGGGCATTGTGAACTTTATCAAGGAAACCTTAGGCGAGCAGGTTTCTGATGTTGTTGTCAGCAAAAAGCTGAAAAGCTACCCTGTTGTTCTTACAGCGAAGGGCGGAGTAAGCTTTGAAATGGAAAAATACTTTGCACAGGTAAATCCCGAGGGCGGTATGAAGGCTCAGAGAGTTCTTGAAATCAACCCTAACCACGAAACAATCAAGGCTATGATGAGCTATATTGACACCGATATGGAGAAGGCAAAGTCCTACTGTCAGCTACTTCTCTGTCAGGCACAGCTTATGGCAGGTCTTGAAATTGACAACACAGCCCAGTACAGCGAGCTTGTGCTTTCACTTATGAAATAATTTTATATAATATATACAAAAATTTTCCCCAATGAAAGGCTATCCTATTTTGGATAGCCTTTTTTGCGCACTTAACCCGATTTTAACTTGAAGAATAGCCATTTGCGTGATACAATTATAGCGTAATGAGGGGGGATAATGTGCTTACTTGTCCGATTTGCGGTGAAGTGCTTACACAGCATAAAAATTCACTCCTTTGTATAAATAACCATTGCTTTGACTATGCAAAGCAGGGCTACATCAACCTTTTGCCTGTTCAGCAGAAGAAAAGTCTGCACCCCGGCGACAGCAGGGAAATGCTCCTTGCAAGGCGGAACTTTTTGTCAAAGGGATTTTATTCAGAAATACTTGATACTGTTGTAGATCTTATTGAAAAGTACAGTAAAACAATGCAGAGCTACCTTGACATCGGCTGTGGAGAGGGTTACTACACAGCGGGTATCTGTGAAAGAATAGGTTTTAACTCTGCAATTGGCACAGACATAGCCAAGGACGCTGTTAAAATGTGCTGTAGCAGGACAAAGGACATAGACTGGGTTGTGGCTACGGCATCACATTTGCCTGTCCCTGACAACAGCATTGATGTAATCACAGCAATTTTCTCTTTGGTGGTTGCCGGTGAATACTTTAAAAAGCTGAAAAAGGGCGGAATAGTAGTTGAAGTCACCGCCGGAAACAATCACCTTATTGAGCTTAAAAGAGAAATATATGAAAGTGTTTTTGAGCAGAATAAAAAGCAGGGGGATGTAAGTGAATTTTTCACAACCCTGTATCAGGGGAAGATTGAATTTCCTCTTTCCCTACAAGGCGAGGATTTGAAAAATCTGCTGACAATGACCCCTCATATAAACAGAATAAAGGAAGAAAGCAAAAATCGGCTTTACACCCTTAACCGCCTTGATTTGACGGTGGACTGCAATGTCAGGGTGCTTGTGAAAAACTAAAAATTTTAGCCGTAACCATAAATAGGAGAACAAAATATGAGACAAACCAAAATTATTTGTACTATCGGTCCTGCCTGCAACAACAAGGAAACTATCCTTAAGATGATTGACGCAGGTATGAATGTTGCCCGCTTTAATATGTCACACGGTGACTATGACGAGCTGGAAAAAACCTTTGGGGTAGTTAAGGAGGCAATCCGTGAAAGCGGAAAAAATGTTGCACTTCTCCTTGACACAAAGGGTCCTGAGGTAAGAATAGGCAATATTGACGGGGGAAGCACAGAGGTTGTTGAGGGTCAGGAATTTACCCTTTACAGGGATGAAATTATCGGCGACAACAAGGGTGTTTCAATCAGCTATCCAAAGTTAATTAAAAAACTTCAAAAGGATAATATCAAAGATGGTCTTAAACTTCTTCTGGACGACGGTAAAATCACCATGGAGATTACCGATGTGCAGAACGACAGAATTGTCTGCAAAGTTCTTGTGGGCGGTGTTTTGGGAAGCCGAAAGAGCATAAATATGCCTGACTACAACATTGATATGCCATATGTAAGCGCCAAGGACAGGGAGGATATTGCCTTTGGTCTGAAGATGGGCGTAAATGTGATTGCCGCCTCATTTGTAAGAGATGCTGACGATGTCCGCACGCTAAAGGACTATGTTGAGTCCATAGGCGGAGAACATATTGGAATTATCTCCAAAATCGAGTGCCAGTCAGGTGTTGACGATATTGACGAAATCCTTGACGAATCCGATGGTATTATGGTTGCCAGAGGTGATATGGGTGTGGAAATTCCATTTATGGAATTGCCTGAAATCCAGAAGGCACTTATCTTTAAAACCGTTCTCAGGGGTAAATTTGTCATTACAGCTACTCAGATGCTGGAGAGTATGACAACCTGCCCAAGACCTACAAGAGCAGAAATTTCAGACGTTGCCAACGCTGTTTACGACGGTACATCAGCGGTTATGCTCAGCGGAGAATCTGCCGCCGGTATGTACCCTGTGGAGAGTGTTCAGGCACTTTCCTCAATTTGTGAGGAGGCAGAGGCTCACAGGGAATTTTCCAACCTTGAATCCCTTATTCAGACCTATGAGGTGGGTTCAAGCTTAAGACAAAACCTTTGTGCAAGCGCAAAAACTATTGCAGAAAATATCGGTGCAAAGGCTATTGTTATCGAATCCGCAACAGGCCATGTGCCGAGGATTATGGCTCATTTCAGACCAAAATGTCCTATCATTGCAGTTGTTACAGATGAAGAGGTTTGCAAAAAGCTGTGCCTTTACTGGGGTATTGTTCCTGTTTTGTGTGAGGAGAAGAAAACCATTGAAGAAATCACAAAGCAAAGCCGTAAAAAAGCCCTTGAAACAGGACTTGTTAAAAAGGGCGACACAGTAATCGTACTCACATCCTCCCGAACACTGAACAGGGCAGGAACAGACACACTAAACATTAGGGATATTTAACTATGAATAACATTGTTTTGATCGGAATGCCCGGCAGTGGCAAAAGCACTGTGGGTGTTATCCTTGCAAAGGAGCTGGGATATAAATTTGTTGATACGGATATTTTGATTTG
>JBJEOU010000161.1:0-4820 GCA_051880875.1 Ruminococcus sp.
ATAAATCCTGTCAAGATAATTCAGCAGAGGTTCATTTAAAATACCCTCTATCTCCTTGGGAGTGTCGGGAATACAGATGATGGTCTGTTTTCCGCTTCTCAGAATATATCCGTCAAACAGTCCGATTTCATTCTTAAGCCTTTTGGGGATAATATCTGTGGAGGAATTTGCAAGTGCCTTTGAAAAAACATTTGAAACTCCCCTTATGTCGTTGTCCCTTAGTCCGCCCACTATGAAAACAAGGTTTACACATTCCAAATCATCGGTTAACTGCATACCAAGGCTTTGAGGAGTGGTTGCCGCTGTTACGGTGTTTATCTCATATCCTTTGGTTTTCAGTATTTCACCCAGCTTTTTCTGACAGAGGGCGGTCTTTTTTGCAAGATAAAAAATCACATCGCATTTCATTTTATCATTCCTCCCTGTCGTCCGGATTTCCCTCCGTTGCCTCCTGTGTTGTCTGAGGAACGGTGGTGCGGGGTTGAGTTGGTTTTGTGGTTGATGCCTTTGCAGTTGTTGTCTTAGGCTTTGTTGTAGTTGGCGTTGTGGGGTGCACACGCTTTATTGATTTGTAAAGAGGCTTTACCGTCAAATTGCTGTGCACATTTTTGTAGGACTTGTTCCAGCCTGCAAATACATACCTGTAGTTGTAGGTTGCCGCCTTTTGTGGTGCTGACGGTGCTGTGGCGGAGCTTCCCTCCTTAACCTTCTGGGTTTTAATCACCTTTCCCTTGGCATTAAGGAACTTAACTGTGTAATACTTTGGCTTTGGCGCCGGCTTTGTTGCCTTGGTTGTAGAAGTCTTTTTGGTGCTTGGCTTTGTACTTTTTGTAGTGGATGTTTTGCTGTCCTTGGTTGAGGATGGCTTGGTGGTTGTTGTGGTGGTTCTGTCCTCTACAAATTTACCGCCGGTGAGCCTTTGACTTCCTTTCAGATTTCCGCTTCCGTCATACCAGTCAATGTTGCCCTTATTATACTCCGTCTTAAAGGATGTCAGCTTTGGCTGTGTTCCTCCAAAGCGATAGTAGTAGTCTGACGGAAAATAAGGATTCTTGTTCTTCTCTGCATTGGCAACATTCACCTTTTCGCTTTCGCCTGTGCGAGTTTTTCTGGCTACAACAACTGTTCTGTAGTTGTCGTGCACCTCGTAGGAACAGGTAGAAAGGGTGATGAGCTTATCCTTTTCGTTAACATCAACATCTGTGTTTACAAGGGATCTTGCCCTAACATTGTACACATAGTTCATAAACTCTGCATCGCTTGAAAAATCCCCCTGCATATAGTTAAAGTAGTCGGGATGATTTTTGTCCCCTGTTGTCTTGAACACAGAGATAATCTTGTAAACGCACTCCCCTGCGTCGGGAGTTGTAAAGGTTATTGTGGGACTTTTCTTATAAAAGTCCATATCAATAGAGGTTTTTCCGTATTTGAGCAGATTTGAGAACATACTTCCGTCCATCATATGATGTCCGTGCATAACAACATTTTTACTCTTCTCCCCCTGCTGACAGCGGAAGTCAATGAAAATACTTCCGTATTCCGAATAGTTCTTTTCGTAGTTATTATACAGATAATACTGACTGTCCAAAGTGTCACCCTTGTGATAAAGCACAGGGTAATCTATGTTGGTGTGGGGGATAGTTATCCATGCCACAATTTCGCTGTTTATGCTTTTCAGCTTTTTAAAGTTTTTGATTTTGTCCTCTTCTTCAACATCCTTTGAGGTATCGCCGTCATAGTATATGGACTGAATTTCGGACTGAATTGCTGTGTTCTCCGCCGATTTATAGACGCTGTTGTACAGCAGATAAACCGCCGCAACTGCAAACACCACAACTGCAACATTGCGTACGGTTTTGCGAATAACCTCTCTCCTGTCGTCAGTAAGCAGAGGTATGTAACCGGATATAACCCTTTTGCTTTTGCTGTCGTATTCCTTAATGATGTAAGGCTCGCAGGAGGATTTTTTCTCCTGCAAAATATCATAGGCTGAATTTACGCTTTCATCCTCCGTATTTTCCAGTGCAAGAAAGTCAACACCATCAACGCTGAAAACAAAACCGTACTGGGTGGTGTAAACAGGGATTTTCTTCAGATGAACAGTTTTTTCTTTCAGGTACTTCCACCTTGCCTTAATTCCAAAAGCAAAGGTTTTAACCTTGGGCTTGAATCTGGCAAATGCCACCTCCAGCTTGGTGACATCCTTCTTCTCCAGCAGTTCCTTGTCCTTCTCCGAAATATCAAAGGTTTTCTTCTCTATCTCCTGCTCCTTTGGAAGTCCCTCTTTGCTTTGGTTCAACCTTTTTTCAAGGAAATCTACAGTATCCGCATAGACACACCTGAATTTTCTTTCGGTTGAACAACAGCCTTGGGTTATAATCTGCTCAATGTTTTCTTCCTTTTCAAAAAGCTCCTTAACTGCTTTATTTAGGCACTTTGGGTGCACCTCATAGGTAACATCCACATCTTCCCTCACATTGGGAATTTCATTCAGAACAGGAGCACGCATATTCACTTGTATTTCTTCTTTAAGAAGTAACAGTATCTTCATTTTGCATCTCCCAAAATTAAGGGGTTATGTTTGTAATCTTAAGGTTATTAAGAGCCCTTTCTATCATTTCATCAAAACCGGCTTTTTCCTGAGCCTCTTTAACATATTTTAACACAGGCTTTGTCCTTGGGTGCTTTGGTGTGAATACGGTACAGCAGTCCTCGTACGGCTCAATGGAAATATCGAATGTATCTATCTTTCGGGAAATCTGAATAATTTCCTCCTTATCCATACCGATAAGAGGTCTGAATACCACCATATCCGCCGCTTCATCTGTTGTTACAATGGCAGGCATTGTCTGGGAGGCAACCTGTCCAAGGCTTTCCCCTGTAATAAGGCAGGAGCTGTCTGTATCCTTGGCAATTCTTTGAGAAATCTGCATCATCAACCTGCGCATAATAATTGTAAAAAGCTCCTCGGGGCAGTCGTTCTTGATTTTCTCCTGAATTTCTGTAAAAGGAACGGTGTACATTGTGATGTTTCCGGCATAGGCTGAAACCTTTTTAAGGAGTCTTACCACCTTATCCTCTGCCCTTTGGGAGGTGTATGGAGGGGATGCAAAGTGGACAGCGTTAAGCCTTAATCCACGCTTTGCCATCATCCAGGCGGCAACAGGGGAATCAATACCTCCGCTTATGAGGATTGTACCGTTTCCGCTGGAGCCCACAGGCACACCGCCGGCACCCTTAATTACAGATGCGTGAATGTACGCTCCAAGGTCACGCACCTCAACAGTTACCTGAACATCAGGGTTGTGTACATCAACAGAAAGGTGGCTATGATTTTGCAGTATAATTCCGCCTAATTCACGGCAGATTTCAGGGGATTTCAGGGGAAACTTTTTGTCGCTACGCTTAGCCTCTACCTTAAATGTTGACGCACCCTCAAGGACTTCCTCAAGGTATTTTAGTGCAACCTCTGTAATGCTCTCCATATTCTTTTCGGCAACAGCCGCCCTGTGGAAAGCCACAATGCCGAACACCTTGCTTATTCTTTCGCAAATGTCGTCAATATCTGCGTCGTCATAACAGGGCTCAACACGAATTGTGGACTGGGCAGAGGTTATTTTGCAATAATCTCCGCCTCTCAAAACATTCTTTATATTTTTTATAAGCATACTTTCAAAATTTCTTCTGTTAAGTCCCTTAAGTACAATTTCTCCAACCTTTATTAAGATAATTTCTTTCATACTCTTTCTCTCAATCTTCCTAAAATTTTACAAGGCTTTCAATCCCTGACTTTAAGCCCTTTACAAGCATATCCACATCTTCTTTTGTGTTACTTTCGCAAAAGCTGATTCTCAGTGCTGAGTTTATTCTTCGGCTGTCGTACCCGTAGGCGCTGAGAACATGACTAAGCTCCCCTTTGTGACAGGCTGAGCCGGAGCTTACACACACATTAAAATTATCGGAAAGATAGGAAAGCATAGTCTGGCTCATAACACAGTTAGTTGATATGTTCATTATATAGGGAAAGTCAGCGCTGTTTGTGACAATTCCCTGAATATCCTCTAATTTTTCTTTCAGATACAAATTTAATTCTTTTACCTTTTGGTAGTTTTCATCTATATTAAATTCTTCCACAGCCTTTGCAAATGCGCCGATTAAAGGTAATGCCTCTGTTCCCGGGCGGAGCTTGCCCTCCTGCATTCCTCCAAAGGTTCTTGGCAGAATCCTTGTGCCTTTTTTCACATACAAGGCTCCCACTCCCTTTGGCCCGTGAACCTTGTGGGCAGAAACTGTAAGCAAATCACAGCCTATTTTCTTAACTCGACAGGTCAGCTTGCCGTACCCCTGGACAAAGTCGGTGTGGAATAAAGCAGGAGATTTTTTCCTCTTTATTATGGCAGGTATTTTTTCCGTTGGTATAACAAGTCCTGTTTCGTTGTTAACCGTCATTGCGGACACAAGTATTGTCTTTTCGTCAATGGCATCAGCAAACTGCTGTGGGGTTATCTCCCCATTTTCAGGCTTAATGTAAACAACCTGAAAGCCCTGCTTTTCCAGTTCCTTAACCGATTCCAATACAGAGGGATGCTCTATGGCTGTTGTGACGATTTTGTTGCCCTGTCGTCTTTTTGCGTTGACTGCCCCAAAAATTGCAAGGTTATTTGCCTCTGTTCCGCCGGAGGTGAAGAAAATCTCTTTTTCCTCTGCCCCTATTGATGAGGCTACAACATTCCTTGCCTTCTCCAGAATAAGGGATGCGTCATACCCCATATTGTGCAAAGAGCTTGGATTGCCAAAATTCTTTGTCATAATATCATATG